>WJMI01000064.1 GCA_014728015.1 Chitinivibrionales bacterium
CCCCGGCCAGCATTTCGCGAAACTTCCAAATCTCCTGCTTCTCCACCGGCGCGATGGCGTTGTATGATAGATCCAGAAGCTCGGCATTCTGGTCCATGGGCTGCAGTATGACCGTGCGAACCCCCTCCAGCAGCGGGCAAAGCCCGCGAACCACGTCGCGGTCGACGACCCGCGGGGCGACCGTAATGCGCACCTCGGCGTTATCGCCCATGGCGCGCACGCGATCGAGCGACCGCCGCAGCCGCGGCTCGACATCGTCGAACCCCGCCCCCAGGAGCGTGCGGTACCGTGACGGCAGCGTCTTGACATCAAGGGCAAGGTAATCGACGGCGAATGTTTCCGCGACCTCGGGAAGAAGCCCGTTCGTGTCGAGCTTCACCCGGTATCCCCGCTCGTGGATCTCGTCGACAACCTCGCGCAGGTACGGATACAGGGTCGGCTCTCCCCCGCTGAGAACCACCCCGTCGATGCGTCCCTTGCGCTTGTCGAGAAAATCCCAGAACTCATCGGAGCGCAGCGACTGATCAACGGTCTTCCGGACCAGCTCGACGTTATGGCAATACGGACACCGCAGGTTGCACCCGGCAAAGAAAAGGACGGTCGAAACCGTCCCGGGAAAGTCGATGAATGAATTTTTCAGCCAGCCGCCCAGCCCTACGAGCTTGGTTCGCACGCCACTACCTCCTCGCGCACGCCGGGCTGTTCGCTCTCTGCCGCGCCGTCTCCCTCAGAGATATCGCAGGCCTTGTCAAGGGAGTAGGTTTGCCGGTTCTTGAATTCTGATTTCTTGCCGAGGTTCCAGTTTTGCACGGGCCGGTAGTATCCCACGATACGCGAATACACTTCGGTCTCCTCGCCGCACTTGGGGCACGAAAACTGCTGTCCCTTCAGATAGCCGTGCAGGGCACAGACGGAGAACGTGGGCGAAATAGTGAAATAGGGAATCCGGTAGTTCTCCGCGATTGTGCGCACCAAGCCGGCGCAAGTCCGCGCATCATCAATGCCCTCGCCGATGAAGCCGTGGAACACCGTGCCGCCGGTGTAGGCCGACTGAAGATCTCTCTGCATTTCGAGGGCCTCGAATATATCGTCGGTGGAGTCGACCGGAAGCTGGGTGGAGTTCGTGTAGTAGGGGTTGTCGCCGCCGGGCATTTTCATGCGCGAGAACTTCTTGCGGTCGGTCTTGGCCAGACGGTACGACGTGCCTTCGCCGGGCGTGGCCTCGAGATTGTACAGGTGACCCGTCTCCTCCTGGTAGGTGGCCAGCCGTTCTTTCATGTGGTGCAGCACTTCAAGCGCGAACGCGCGGGCCTCGGGGTGGGACAAATCCTTGTCCATGAAATTCTGCATCGCCTCGTTCATGCCGATAAGGCCGATAGTCGAGAAATGGTTGTTCCAGTGCCGCAGGTACCGCTGCGTGTAGGGGAACAGGCCCTGGTCCATGAGCCGGGTTATCACCTTGCGCTTGGTTTCCAGGGAATCACGCGCGATGTTCATATGATGATTGAGCTGGCTGTAGAAATCATCGCGGGTGGACGACAGGTAGCCGATGCGGGGCAGGTTGATGGTCACCACGCCGATCGAGCCGGTGAATTCATCGGCGCCGAACAGCCCGCCGCCGCGCTTGCGCAGCTCCCGCTTGTCGAGCTGCAGCCGGCAGCACATCGAGCGCACATCGCCGGGATTGAGATCGGAGTTGATGAAATTCTGGAAATAGGGCGTGCCGTATTTCCCGGTTATCTTGAACAGCAGTTGCGCGTTTTCGCTGTCCCAGTTGAATTTGTCGGTCAGGTTGTAGGTGGGAATCGGATAGGCAAATCCTCTCCCGTCGGCATCGCCGCCCATGATAATCTCGAGGAAGGCCTTGTTAATCATGTCCATTTCTCGCTGGAAATCACCGTAGGGAACGTCGAGCTCCTCGCCGCCCACAATTGCCGGCTGTTCCTTGAGATCCTCGGGTACCACCCAGTCGAGCGTGATGTTGGTGAAAGGCGCCTGGGAGCCCCACCGTGACGGCGTGTTGACTCCGAATACGAGTGACTGCACGTTCTGCTTGACCTCTTCATACGAAAGATTGTCAACCCGCACGAACGGAGCCAGGTAGGTGTCGAACGATGAAAACGCCTGGGCGCCGGCCCACTCGTTCTGGAGAATGCCCAGGAAATTGACCATCTGCTGGACCAGCGTGGACATGTGCTTGGGCGCGCGCGATGAGATCTTGTTTTTGACTCCGCCCAGCCCCTCGGCGATAAGCTGTTTGAGCGACCAGCCCGCGCAGTAGCCGGAGAACATCGAAAGGTCGTGAATGTGCATGTCGCCGTTTCTGTGCGCCTCAGAAATCTCGTGGTTGTAGATGTTCTCGAGCCAGTAGTTAGCGGTGATCGCGCCGCTGTTATGAAGGATCAGCCCGCCCAGGGAGTAGTTGACGTTTGAGTTTTCGTTCACCCGCCAGTCCTGCTGGGCAAGGTACCCGTCCATGGTGTTGGCTATGTCAAGAAGCAGGTCCTTGGTGCTGCGCATGCGCCGGCGCTGCTCACGGTACAGTATGAACGCCTTGGCGACCCGCGCGTGTCCGCTCTCGATAAGCACCTTCTCGACCAGATCCTGGACTTCCTCCACCGCCGGAATAGAATTGGGGTGGAACTTCGCATTGAGCGCCTCTTCAATCTCCTTCGCCAGCGCGAGCGCCAGCCCGAAATCCTTGCCGCCGACAGCCTCGGCCGCCTTGAAAATGGCATTGGCTATCTTGAAATTGTCATAGGGGACCAGCTTGCCGTCGCGTTTGCGAATCGTAGAAATCATTCTATCCCAGCCTCCAGGAAATCTTATATGTGGGGATCAAGCACCTGAACACAACAATATCTTGGGGCAAACACAAATCTAAAAGCTTCGCGGGACAATGTCAAACCGAATTTTTTTGCGCCAAATTGACGCGGTCGGCCCGGGCCAAAGAAAAAAATGAAACGGGCCGGCCCCCTGCGCGCGCACCAACTCGACCGCCTACCCACCCAATATCATGCCCTAACATGTTCCAATCATACAATATATGGCGTTTCCATGTCAACCCCGAAAATGTGGGATTCACCGGCCGGGTCACAAAAAAAGACAGGCGGGATCAAACGAAAGACGAAATCGATGGGGCTAGTGGGCGGCGTGCTGGCGCCAGAGGGTGTCGCCCTGCGCGGATATCTCGCCCCGGAAAACAATCGACTTGCTGCGCCTGACCGAGCCGCTGCGGCCGGTCGATTTCACCGTGAGAAACAGGCTGTCGTTGCGTTCCTTGGTGGTCAAGCTCACCGTGTAGGAGCCGTCCTTGTAGGGAACATTCGCAAACCCCTCTTTCCATCCAGGGTTCTCCCCGAGCTTCATGAGCGCCTCGCCAAGGCCGTACTCGGCAACCACCAGCGCATTGGCATAGTGCAGCTTCTGACTCTCGCCCTTTCTGCTCAGAAGCACCACGATGAAGACGCCGACTACCACAAGGGTCGCCGCCGCCATGAGAATGCGCGCGGGAATGCCCCCCCGCGAGGTTGCCACCACTCTCTGTAGATGCCTTCCCAAGCTGATCATTGGCTTTGGCCCCCCTCCGACTACCCTACTTATGGTATGGATGCCCCTGCAAAATAGTAAATGCTCGGTATAACTGCTCCACCAGAACAAGCAGCGCGATTTCGTGAGAAAACGTCAGCGGCGACAGGCTGATCAATTCAGCGCACTCCTTTTTCGTGGCCGCCGGCAGCCCGTGCGCTCCGCCGATTATGAACGCCACGCGCGCCCCGGCGCCGGCACGCAGCTCTACCCATTGCGCGAACGCCCGGCTGTCCATGGGGCGGCCCTCCTCGGCGAGCGCGACCGGATATGCCCCGCGCGGCCATTTGGACGACAGCATCCGGTGTTCGCGCGCCTCGATTGACGCATCCCGTCCCGCCCGCGTCGCGACCGGCTTGAGCATGGTTACCGAGACCGATGCGTACGGCCCCAGGAGGCGCAAATAATGGTCCACGCCTGCCGAAAGCCTGCCCTTCGCGCGGCCGAACCCGACAATGCCAGCGGAAAACGCCACAGCGCTATCGCCACTGGCTCAGCTGGCGCTGCTTGTCAAACACGTATTTCACAATGGCATCACGCTTGCGGGGCTCGAGATTGATGAACTGGCCGTGATGCTTGAAGAAGGTCTTTGTTTTGCCTTCCTGAAGACTGATGCGGAGTATCTTGCAGGGCAATCCTGAAAACGGGCCGGTAGGCAGGCTGAAGCTCACCGAGACAACGTCACCTGCTTTCAGAGAGCGCTCGCACAGGAAACTGAGGCCGCCGCCGCTCACATCAGATACTTTCGCTTCCACGATTTCGCCGCGACGGACCTCGCTGCGGTCGGGATCTTCGGTCTTCAGCAGGCGGAGCTTGAGCGGCATGCTTACCTCGATGCGCACGAATTGCCTGAGCTGGTTTCTCCTGATATCGACCGTGTGATAGACCTCGATAGTGCCGGGCTCGGCATGCGCGGCCCGCACCTGGACCCCGTACAATCCGTCGTTCTGGCGCGCGAACGCGAACTTCAGTTCCGTGCCCGGAGATATCTGGAAAACGTCCTCCTTATCCGCATCGTACTGGAACGTGAACGTGAATTCGTTCTTGTCTACCACGACCACGCGCTGGATGATCGGCACGCGGTGATTGGCGCCGAAAATCGATCCCACCTGGCCCAGCGCGATATTGCGCGTGGATGCGAGAGGGTGCTCGAGCGGAAGATGCAGGAAGCCGGCCTTGCGCCGGATATTGCCGATAAGAGTGTCCTCTTCCCGGCGGAGTTCCATGGAAGGCCGCTGGGAGAGAATTCTGCGCACTTCCCCTTCAACGCATTTCTCAAAGACCGAAACCGACTGGAGAATGACCTGCGGCTGTACCGCGCTCTCGTGCTTCAGGAGCTGGCGCAGTTTGCTTTTTTCGGTCGCGGTCAGCCCACTTTTTTCGCACGCCTCGTCGAACAGTTTTTCGGCAACCATCCGGCTGTCTTCCTGCTGCACGAGCCGCTTGCGGAAATAGATAATCGCCAGGACCGTGAACGCCCCGAGAAACACCAGGAGAAACGCGAACATAACCTGCAGCGTCGCGCCGCGCCACCCGATCTGCTCGAGGATAGTCTGGGCGCGGCACGCGCCCGCCGCCAGAAGAATGGCTGGAAATGCGTGGCTGGTTAGGATTCGCGACATAGGCCGGGGTGCTGCCAAACCGCTGTTGGTTCCTGGATAATTCTTCCAGGGTAAATTACATAAATCGTATCAAGACTACGAAGGATTTTATTATCGTTTCTTGGGTTTGCACTCTGCCTCCTACTATTTTAGCTGTGCGCGCCAAGCGTTTTTACCCGGGAATTCAATCCATGCGCAAGGTCCCCGTCGAAAACATCGAGCCCGACATGGTCCTCGCCCGCGATGTCGCGGCGACATCGGGAAACGTGCTTCTCGGCAAGGGCACGCCCCTCACCCCGGCAATGGGACGCCGCCTCAAGAATTGGGGCATCTTTTTCGTGTATGTCGAGGGTGAAGAAGATTCGCCCGAGGAAGAATCCTCACTCGAGGTCTCGCCCGAAGACGTCAAGAATGCGCTCGAGGCCAAGTTCGAGGGCGTTCTCGACAGCCCGATCATGCACAAGATTTTCGATGCCGTGTACGAATACCGGACAAAAGGCGCCAGCTAGGAATACACGTGAACCAGAAACGCGATCTCCTCGAAGCGGTACGGGGCATCTCGACCATCCCGACCATCCCGACGGTCCTGGAGAAGATCACTCTTCTGCTGCAGAACCCGCAGACATCGGCAGAAGAAATCGGCAGGGCCATCACCACCGACCAGTCGCTCGCATCCAAGGTCCTTAAGCTGGTCAACTCCGCGTTCTACGGCTTTCCCGGAAAGATAAGCACCATCACGCACGCGGTAGTAATCCTGGGCTTCTCAACCATTAAGAACATCGTTCTCACCGCATCCATTTTCGATGTATTCCGCAAGAAGGGGCACCGGTACGCGGGCTTCGACATGGAGAAGTTCTGGTTCCACTCCATTGCCTGCGGCGCGGCATCGCAGTCGGTCGCGAAATTCATCGGATCGAGTGAGCGCGAAGAGGCATTCATTGCCGGCCTTATCCACGATGTCGGCAAGATCATCGAATGCCAGTATCTCGAAAAGGAATTCACGCAGATTGTGCGCGAGACCCAGCAGAAAAACCAGCTCTTCTTCGATTCAGAAAAGCAGCTCTTTGAGGTCACGCACCAGGAGATTGGCGGGCTGCTCTGCCAGAGCTGGAACCTTCCCGAAAACCTGCAGAATGCGGTCAAGTACCATCACAATCCATCCAAGTCGCGAAGCCACTATTTGACTACCGCTATTGTGCACTGCGCCGATATCCTCGTCCGCGCCATGGACCTGGGCAACGGCGGGGACAATAAAATACCGCGGATGAGCGATCAGGTATGGCAGAGCCTCGGGCTCGAAAACCTTTCCCTGCAGTCGCTTCTGGAGAATGTCAACGACGAGGTGGAAAAGACCACCATCTTCATGCAGATTTAGCCTTCTCGTCCTCGCCCGCGCCCTCAGCTCCCCCTTCGCCCTTGTCTTCCCCGGCGGCGCCCTGCTCCGCCAGCCGCCTCCGCCGCAGCTCCTCCCGCTTGGTCTCGTTCGACCGGAAGCTTGCCGGCATGACCAGCGCGCGCACCACGACAAACACGCCGGCGATCACCAGAAGCGCAATGACAACAATGTGAATAGGCATCTCGGCAATTATCACGTCGTTCCTCCTCTCGCGCGGGCTATCGGCTCAAGCTCGGTTTCCGCGATCACCGTCTGCTCACGCCCGGCGCCCGCATCCGGCGAGATCATTGCGGTATGCATCGACCCGCAGACGGAGATCTTTCCGTGCTCCTCGAGTTTGGTGAACAGGGCCTTGACAATGCCGAATGACATCTTCCCCAGCTCCCGCAGGCTCCGGTTCCGGTGACGGCGCATTCCCATGTCCACCTGGGCAAACGCATCGAGGCCGCACGCCCTGTAAATATCGAGAACCAGCCCGATCTCCACGCCGTATCCGCTGAAAAACGGCAGCGCCTCAACGGTTTCGCGCCTGAATGCATACTCGCCGGCCAGGGGCTGGATGATCTCCGCCAGGTCCGGCCAGAAAGCGGACAGGACCGGCCTCACGAGAATCTCGGTCACCCGGCCGCCGTGGCGGTCGAGCACTGTCCCGTCAATTTCCAGCGGACGCTCATAGTAGGCTTTCACGAATCGCAGCGCCGGGTCGTGTATCAGCGGCGCAACCAGACCGTAGACGAACCGGGGATGAAAATTTGTGATATCGGCATCGATGAACACGACAATATCACCGGTGCTTACCAGAAGCGATTTCCAGAGAGAGGCTCCCTTGCCTGCCGGTACGGCCCGGTCGCCGGCCACTTCGTCAAATCCATAGACGGTCGCCCCGGCCCGGGCAGCTTCCTCGCGCGTACGGTCGGCCGAAAGCCCGTCCATGACAATGATCTCATCGAGCAGACCGACCTGGTCGACAAGCGCCTTCCGGGTCGCAGAAACAATACGCCCGACCGTCGCAGCCTCGTTGAGAGCCGGAACCACCAGGCTCACGGTCAGGTTTTGGCGACGCTTCTCTTTTGCGACCGACTGAAGAGGGATAAAATCGGTGTGGGTGAACTGCCGTATCATTGCCGCTCCGCGAGGCACTGGAATATACATATTGACAGAAATCCGGCCTATGGTATATATTCACTGGTCTTTTTCGTGTATCTTTTTCTCTTAAAATCAGACACTTCGGGGAACGCGTGAGAACAACGGTCGTAAACACGAAAGACATCGCCCGCACATGGTATGTGGTCGATGCCGACGACAAGGTCCTGGGGCGGCTTGCATCCACCATTGCATCGGTTCTTGTCGGAAAAGGCAAACCATCCTATTCGCCCAACCAGGACCACGGCGACCACGTAATCGTGGTCAACAGCGAGAAGGTCAAACTCACGGGGACCAAGGCCGAAACCAAGACATATTTCCGGCATTCGAAATATCCGGCCGGCGCAAAGACGCGCAGCTACTGGGAGCAGATGCAGCTTGATCCCACGGCGGTAGTCACGCATGCAGTCCGGGGAATGGTCCCCAAGACCACTCTGGGACGCCGTATCATGAAGAAGCTGCATGTGTATGCGGGCGATTCGCACCCGCACGCGGCCCAGAAGCCGCAGCCGCTGCCGGTGTAACAGCACAAACGGTTGAAGTACTTTCGCAAGGAGTTCGACGGGTTGGACAATGTCTATTCAGCAACCGGCAAGCGCAAGCAGGCGATTGCCTGTGTCAGGGTAAAGCCCGGGAAGGGCGAGCGGCTGGTCAACGGCAGCCGCTTTGAAGACTACATCAAGAGTGACGTTCTCATCGGCGACATCGAGAAGCCGCTCGAGCTGCTCAAGGTGAGCGATTCCTACGATGTCGTGGTCAAGGTGCGCGGGGGCGGTCTCAGCGGCCAGTCCGGGGCCATCCGCCTCGGGATATCACGGGCCCTGGCCAAAATCAACGACGACTTCAAGAAGCTGCTCAGAAAAAACGGGCTGCTGACCCGCGATTCCCGCGTAGTCGAAAGAAAGAAATACGGGCTTGCGGGCGCGCGGAAGCGTTTCCAGTTCTCCAAGCGCTAGCAGTGCCGCGTTCCAATACGCAATCAACACACACTTGTGAGCAGGCGGGGGTGTCCCCCGGGCGGGATTGACGCCTGTGGCGATGCAAGTGGAGGAACAAACCCGGTAAAGGAGAGGTATCGCATGTCTACTGTTACCCTGCAAGACCTGCTCAAGGCAGGCACGCATTTTGGGCACCAGACCAAGCGCTGGAACCCCAAAATGAAGAAGTTTATCCTGTGTCCTCGAAACGGCATCTACATCGTCGATCTCAACAAGACGCTCATCAGCCTCGACCAGTTCGTCGAGCGGGTCAAGGCCGAAGTCGAAAAGGGCGGAAAAGTGCTGTTCGTGGGCACCAAGAAGCAGGTCAAAGACTGTATCCGCGAAGAGGCTGAACGCGCGGGTATGCCGTACGTGGTCGAACGATGGCTCGGCGGCATGCTCACCAATTTCAAGACTATCCGCCAAAGCGTGGCAAAACTCGAAAAAATCGAGAGCATGGAATCGGACGGCACCATGGAGGCGCTGACCAAGAAAGAAGGATTGTCGCTCCTTAAAAAGAAGGAAAAGCTCCTGACCGTGCTCACCGGTATCCGCGGCATGCGCAAGCTTCCCGCCCTGGTGTTTGTCGTCGATGCCATTAAGGAACACATTGCTATCGATGAAGCCCGCCGGCTCAAGATTCCCATCGGCGCGATTGTCGACACCAATTGCGATCCCGACAAGATAGACTACCCCATTCCCGGCAATGACGATGCGATCAAGTCGGTGCATTTGATTACGAAGGCGATCGCCGATGCGATTACGTCTATCAGGCGCCCCGACGGGCTGGCCGAGGGCGACGAAGAAAAGGCCGGGGCACCGGCAGTATCCGTGGCCGCATCCGCGGAGGATCTCTCCGAGGAGGAAGAGATACGGGCCGAAGAAGAGGATACTGGAGAGGCGCCAAAGGCAAAACGGCGTGTCGTACGCAGAAAAATGGTCCGGACGCCGGACACGGAGTAGCTCTTCCCAACGCGTTCCTTTCCAGAAGTATTTACCGATGCGCCGCGGGGCACATCCGCCCGCGGTACGATGAAGGAGTAGAGTGATGGCAATAACCGCAGAACAAGTCAAGGAATTGCGCGAAGCCACCGGCCTCGGCATGATGATATGCAAGAAGGCGCTGACCGAGGCGGACGGCGACATGAAGCAGGCCATGGAAAACCTTCGCAAGCAGGGACAGGCAACCGCCCAGAAGCGCGCCGGCAAGGCGGCCAAGGAGGGCAAGGTGTCGGTCCTGGTGCAGGATAGTACCGCCCTAATCTACGAGGTCAACTCCGAAACCGACTTCGTGGCCCGCAACGATGATTTCCTGGCGTTCGTCGACCAGCTCGGGCCGCTCCTCGCCAGCGAGAAACCGGCCGACCTCGATGCGGCCCACGCCCTGACCGCGCCTGCTTTCGACGGCCAGACTGTCAGCGAACGGCTCACCGATCTCATCGGCAAAATCGGCGAGAAGATAACGTTCCGCCGCTTCGCGCTGGTCGAGACCGACCCGTCCCGGCAGCGCGTGCACTCCTACGTGCATGGCAACGGCAGGATCGGTGTGGTCGTAGTGCTGTCCGCCGACAGCGGGCAGGCCCTGGATACCGGCGCGGTCGCCGACCTCGGCAAGGAAATCGCCATGCAGGTGGCTGCCGCCAATCCCATGGCCGTGAGCCGTGAGAGCGTTCCGGCCGAGATCATCGAGAAGGAGCGTGAGGTGTACCGCGCGCAGGCCGAGGCATCCGGACGGCCCGAGAAGGTCTGGGACCGCATTGTCGACGGCAAGCTCGGTAAATTCTATAAAGAATCAGTCCTGGTCGAACAGGAGTATATTAGGGACAGTGACATGTCGGTCGCCGACCGGATCAAGCAGGCCGAAAAGGATGCCGGCTGCACGGTGGGCGTCGATTCGTTCGTGCGATTCGAGCTGGGATCGGAGGAACCGGCATCGTGAAACCGCAGTACCGCCGAGTCCTTCTCAAGATCAGCGGCGAGGCGCTCGCCGGACCGCGGGGATTCGGTATCGATGCCGCGGTGGCCGACACACTTGCCGGTGAAATCAAGGAGGTCCACGGGCGCTGCGTCCAGATAGGCATTGTGCTTGGCGGCGGGAACATCTTTCGCGGCCTTGCGGGCGCGGCCGCCGGTGTCGACCGCACCACCGGTGACACGGTAGGCATGCTGGCTACCATAATCAACTCCCTTTTGTTCAAGGAATCGCTGAAGCGTGCCGGGGTGCCGGCACGCGTGCTCTCCGCGCTCCAGATGGACAAGGCCCTCGAGTTCCTTACCGCGCAGCGCGCCGTTGCATCACTGCAGGCCGGCGAGGTGGTTATCATGGCCGGCGGCACCGGCAACCCCTATTTCACCACCGATACCGCCGCCGCCCTTCGATGCGCCGAAACCAACTGCGACGTGCTCCTCAAGGCCACCAAGGTCGACGGCATCTACGATGACGATCCCGCGACGAATCCCGCTGCAAAGAAAATTGACACGCTGACCCACGAGGAAGCGCTGGCGCGCAACATCCGTGTTATGGATGCGAGCGCGTTTTCACTTTGCATGGACAACGGCATACCTATTGTCGTATTTCAAATGACACATCCGGGCAACCTCCGGCGGTGTATCGACGGCGAACCCGTCGGGTCGACAGTCAGGAAAGGGGCGTAGCTCATGGCAGATCTCAACACGGTATATCAGGAAACCACGGAACGCATGCAGAAGACCGTGGATGCGCTCAAGCGCGAGTTCGCGCGCATCCGCACCGGACGGGCAAGCCCGTCACTGCTCGACGGCATCACGGTTGACTACTACGGCTCTCCTATGCCCATCAACCAGGTCGGCACGATTTCAATCCCTGATGCGCGCCTGCTGACCATACAGCCCTGGGAGAAAACCATGCTCGGTCCTATCGAAAAGGCCATCCAGGCGGCCGATCTGGGGCTCAACCCGCAGAACGACGGCAACCTGATTCGGGTCCCGATCCCGCCGCTTAGCGAGGAACGGCGCAAGGAGCTGTACAAGGGGTGCAAGAAGACCAGCGAGGACAGCAAGGTCGCCGTGCGCAATATCCGCCGCGACAGCAACGAAAAGCTGAAAAAGGCGGAAAAAGACAAGGAGATGACCCAGGACGAGCAAAAGAAGGGGATGGACCGGATCCAGAAGTTGACAGATGAGTTCGTGAACAGCATCGACGAGCTTCTCGCCCATAAAGAAAAGGAAATCATGGAGGTGTAGCGCTCGTGCGGCATCGGCATTTCGCCGACGGGCGTCTTCGTTTTGCGCCCCTCCTTCCGGAGGGGCTTTTTCGTGCCCGGACGCGGATGAGATGTATATTTCCCAGTCAAAACGCGCGGGGGCCCCGCGGTAAATAGACAAGCGCGAATACCGGGGCGCGCGCCCCGCAGCAAGTCCTGTATGAATGTCCCCCGGCACATTGCGGTTATCATGGACGGAAACGGGCGGTGGGCCCGGAAACGGGGCCTGCCCCGTACCGCCGGCCACCGGGCCGGCACCGATGCCACCCGGCGCATTGTCCGCGCCTGCGGCGAGCTCGGGATCGAATACCTCACCATCTACACGTTCTCTGCCGAAAACTGGGAGCGCCCGCGCAAAGAGGTCACCTTCCTCATGGGATTGTTCGTCGAGATGATCCAGCGGGAGATCAACGAACTCAACAAGAACAATGTCCGCTTGCATGCCATCGGCGACATCGGAAAGCTCCCCGCGCCAACGAGAAAGGAGCTGGAAAAAGGCATCGAGAGCACGGCAAGAAACACCGGGCTCAATCTGATACTGGCTATCAGCTATGGCGGACGGGCCGAGATTGTGCGCGCCGCGAAGCTCTTTGCGCGGGATGCGGCCGCGAATCCGTCCCTTCTTGATTCCCTGAACGAGGAACGCTTTTCGAGTTACCTTTACACAAAAGACTTTCCCGATCCGGAATTGATCGTCCGCACCGGCGGCGATGTCCGCATCAGCAATTTCCTGATATGGCAGGTCGCGTATGCCGAGCTGCATGTCACCGATGTTTTGTGGCCGGATTTCGACCGGGATGCCCTCGTGAAAGCCATCGAGGATTTCAACGGCCGCGAGCGCCGATTCGGTAAAGTCGTGGAGCAACAATGAACCGCGACAATCTGATCAAACGCCTGGTGTTCGCAGCATGGGCCATTCCCGCCGGGTGGCTCATTATCAATGCAAACCTTTCCCTCGTTCCCCCGGCAGTGGCCCGGCGGATCTTCTCCGACCCGGCCACCCAGGTGTACCCCGCGCATGTCGCGGCAGTACTTCTCGTGTTCCTCGGCGCATCCGAGTACCTGCGCATGCTCGGCTTGTCATATCCGAGAAACGGCTTCTGGATCGTGTACGTATGGCTCGCGCTGCAGATGGCCTCTCACTTCATGCCGGAGAGCACGCTCGGCGCATCCGCCGACATATTCATCCTGTTCGTGCTGGTCGCGATCGAGGCCTTCGTGTGGGGGCGGAAAACGGAGCGCCGGTGGCGGCGGGCGAGCATGCTGTTCAGCGGGACGGCCTTTTTCTCCATTGCCGGCCTGTACATGCTGGCATTCTATGATGCTCCTTTTCAGGACGTGTTCGCATCGCGGTTCACCTCGCCGCTCACCGCGCAGATGGGAATCATTACCGTGGTCGCGGCAATTTTCTTCTGTGACACCGCCGCCTACTTCGCCGGGTCCCTGTGGGGCACGCATCGTTTCTCGAGTATCAGTCCGAAAAAAACCATAGAGGGAAGTGTCGCCGGGCTCGTCGCCGCGACCGTCGTCACCACGCTCGGCTGGCAGTTTCTCTCGACCCCCGCGGCGCGGGACAAGTACGGCATCGCGCTCGGCATCCTTCTCGGCATTGTCATCGGCGTGTTTGCCCAGATAGGCGACCTGGTCGTGTCACTCATGAAACGGTATTTCAGGGTCAAGGATGCATCCGACCTTATTCCCGGACACGGCGGCGTACTTGACAGATTCGACAGCGTGTTTTTCGCTTCGCCGGCCGTGCATCTTTTTGTCAGCATCGTCACCCGGATTGTACCTTGAACCTATGAAAATACTCCTGCTGGGCTCAACCGGTTCCATCGGCGCAAGCGCCTGCGCATGCATCCGCCGTCACCCCGGGCGTTTTTCGCTCGCCGGGCTCGCCGCGAACAGAAATGCCGATACGCTCATCCGGCAGATAGAAGCGTTCTCGCCGCGATGGGTGTATGTCGCGTCGCCGGATGCCGCCGACAAGGTCCGCCCCGCGCTCCCGTCGTCGACAACGCTGTTCGAAGGCCCCGCGGGCCTCACCGGCATCGTCGAAGAGGCCGACTACGATGTCCTGCTCAATGCGCTGGTGGGCGCGGTCGGGTTCGCGCCGACGGTCACCGCGCTCAAGCGGAACAAGCGGGTCGCGCTCGCAAACAAGGAAAGCCTGGTTATCGGCGGCGACGTCATCACGCGGCTTCTCGACCAGGGGCACGGCGAGCTGATTCCGGTCGACAGCGAGCACAGCGCTATCCTCCAGTGCATCACCGGCGAAACGCGCGAGAGTGTCGAACGCATCGTTCTGACCGCATCCGGCGGGCCCTTCCGGGAGCTCCCGTCGGATCAATTCGCCGCCATAACCCCGGCCCAGGCGCTGGATCATCCGACATGGTCGATGGGGAATAAGATTACCATCGATGCGGGCACGCTGATGAACAAGGGATTCGAGGTCATCGAGGCCCACCACCTGTTCCGTCTCCCCTACGACCGCCTGCGGGTCGTGGTACACCCCCAGTCTATCGTGCACTCCATGGTGGTGTTTCGCGACGGCGCGGTGATGGCGCAGTGTGGCGTGCCGGACATGGAGCTGCCCATACAATACGCGCTCTCGTATCCGGAGCGCCTGCCGCTTGACAGCCGGCGGCTGGACCTCGCCGCGGTCGGCGCGCTGACCTTTTTCGAGCCCGATGTGGAGAAGTTCAGGTGCCTGAAGCTCTGTATCGAGGCCGGAAGAGCCGGCGGCACCCATCCGGCCGTCTTGAACGCCGCAAACGAAATCGCCGTGGCATCGTTTCTCGAGGGCTCCGTGCGGTTCGACCAGATTCCCGCAATTGTCGAGCGCGCGCTGGAGTCACACGAGGCTGGAAGGGCCGACTCTGTGGAAGCCGTTTTGGAGGCCGACCGGCGGACGCGCGCCGACGTACTCGCAACACTTCAGGAGAAACAGCGCGCATGATTCTCGCGGCACAGCAGGTAATTATCGGTTTGCTCGTCCTCGGCGTGCTTGTCCTGATCCATGAGTTCGGGCACTTCGCCATGGCAAAGTGGTGCGGTATCCGCGTGCTCTCGTTCTCCATCGGTTTCGGCACTCCGCTTTTGCGCAAGACAATCGGCGGCACCGAGTATCGCATCGGCGCGATACCGTTCGGCGGCTACGTGCACATGGCCGGCGAGCACCCCGAGGATGCAAAAGAGCAGGCGCCCGACGAATACACCGCCAAGCCGATATGGCAGCGCGCGCTGGTCGCGTGTGCCGGCCCCGCGGCAAACTACCTGTCGGCGCTGCTGATTCTCTGGGTTGTCTTTCTCGCCGGCGTGCAGCGGGACGTGTACCTTGATCGGCCGATAATCGGCGCGGTCGTGGACAGCTCCGCGGCATGGGAGGCGGGCATAACCGCGGGCGACAGCATTGTCGCATTGAACGGCGAACCAGTTGCCTCGTGGGACGACATCGAACAGCAGTTCTCCACCCCGGAACCGTCTTACGAAGTCACGGTCGTTTCGCGCGGCGAAAAGCGGACCGTTCCGCTCTCTCTCGCGACCGCCCGCGAGCTGGGTGTCCCGAAATCTCCCAGCGGGGGCATGCTCCCGCCCCTGCCCCCGCGGGTCGGCGCCGTGCAGAAGGATTCCCCGGCCGGGAGAGGGGGGGTCGAAACCGGCGACACGGTGACCGCAATCAACGATACGGCCATTCATTCCTGGTACCAGCTTTCGCAGATTGTGTCGGCATACGATTCGTCCATGGGTGCGCTGCGCGTGACCGTCGCCCGGGGGGATTCGAGCCGCACGCTCGAAATCGTGCCGGCGTACAACGACGAAGCGGAGCGGTTCCTTCTTGGCATCACGGTCGCCCAGCCGGCCTCCCGGACGGTCCGTTTCGGCCCCTTCGCGGCGGTATCGCGGGCCATGGGCCGGGCCTGGCGCTACACCACCATGATTTTCGATATCCTCGCCAAGCTCGTGACCAAGCAGGTCTCGGCCCGCCAGCTTGCCGGACCCATAGGCATTGTTCAGATGTCGGGCGCGGCCGCGCTCGCCGGCCTGACCGCGGTGCTCAATTTCATGGCGCTCATCGGCATTAACCTCGCCGTCATCAATCTGTTCCCCCTGGTTATTACCGATGGCGGAGTGCTGCTCTTTCTGATCATCGAAAGCATCCGCGGCAAGCCCTTGTCGGTAAAAGCGCAGTCGCTCATCAACCGCATCGCGATCGCGTTCTTCATCGCGCTGTTCCTGTTCATCTCCTTCAACGATATCCAGCGCATACCCATTCTTTTCCGCATGCTGGGCAGGTAGCCTTCGGCCGCCGGCATCCCGGCCGGTTGCCAAAAGCGAAGCGTAATCATATACTATAACAACGGCGTTCGGTCCCGTATCATCGGGCGCGTATCACCACTCGTTGGGCAGTCATGCAGATTGCGAACATACTCCTGGTCGGGGTGGCCTCTTCGCCGCTTGCCAAGCAGCTCGAACGCTACGGATACGGCGTGGTGTCGGTCCTTGACACGGCATCCATTATCAATGTCGATACGCCCTACGCGCTCATGATTGTCGACCAGAGCCTCATGCGCGACTTCGGTCCGGATGCGGCCGAGCGGCTGTATTTCATGAACAACAGTGTCCCGACCGCGGTCCTCATTCATGATCCCGCCGCCATTCCCGACCCGCTGCATCGCATCATTCTCGACGGGACCTTCGAGCCGGTCTACGATCACGAAGTCCAGAGCGGCTTTGTGTGCAGCAAGATAGACCGCCTGTTCATCACGTCGCAGTTCAACAAAAACCTCAAGCTGCACCAGCGGACGTTCCACGAGAAGGAGATGCTCAAGAAAGAGCTCTCGCTGCGCGAGCAGATCCTCAAGCAGGAACGGGTCATCAACACCAACATCATCGGATCAATCACCGCGGGTCTTATCATACTTGATACCGAGGGCCTGATCGTGCTGGTCAATGAGCACGGGCGCGAGCTCCTCGATCTCGGCGACATCATGGGCGCATCATACGTCCAATCCCTCCCGGGCGAGATCGCGTCTGTCGTGGAAGCCCTGTCGCGCGAAACGAGCACTACGCTCCCGCATGTGATCGAGCGATGCAAGATAGGACAGCGGTTTCTCGAGATTTCGGCGTTTCGCATGCTGGATTACCAGAACAAGCCCAGCGGCATCCTGGTGATGGTGCATGACGTGACCGATCAGGAAAACGCGAGCGTCCAGCTGTACCGCGCCGAGAAGCTCGCGACGGTGGGGACCATGCTGTCGGGCATCGCGCACGAGCTGCGCAACCCGCTGTCGATTATCAGCGCCCGGGCACAGCGGGCCTTGGCGTCCGACAGAGACGAGCCCGCCCGCATCCGCAAAGCGTTCGAGTCCATCGAGGCCCAGGCGCAGCGATGCGCATCCATTGTCAATAACCTGCTCGATTTCACCCGGCAGACCGCCACCAAGGCGGGCTATCACAAGGTCGCCGACCTTCTCGACGAGACCCTGACCTATGTCGACTACCAGAACCTGTTTGATGATATTTCCGTGAACAAGGAATACGTCCCGGACCTGGCGGTCTACGGCGACCGTTCCCGGTTCGTGCAGATATTCGTCAATCTCATCACCAACGCGGCCGAGGCCATGGAAGGGCGCGGGACGCTCACCATACGAACGCGCGCGGCCGATGCCCATCACACGCTCATCGAGATCAACGATACCGGCCCCGGCATCCCCCCCGACATTGAACCGAAAATATTCGATCCGTTCTTCACGACAAAAGAGCCGGGCAAGGGCACCGGCCTCGGCCTCGCCATTGTGTTCAAGATTGTGCAGCAGAGCGCCGGCGCTATTTCGTATACATCACGGCCGGGAAAAACGTCGTTTCGGGTCGAGCTTCCCTCGGCAAAGGAACGCACGCATGGCTGAACGCATCCTGCTGGTCGATGATGAGGTTGATTTCCTCGACGTGGTGGGCGAATTCCTCGAAGACGAGGGATATGAGATGACGACCGCCGAGAACGGCCGCCAGGCGCTCGCGATTCTCGAGCGGCAGACATTCGATCTGCTTCTGTCCGACATCAACATGCCCGGCATGAAAGGGTTCGAGCTGCTGCGCGAAGCGGCCGCGCGCTATCCCGCCATGCGCCGCGCGCTGATTACCGCCTACGACGTGCGCGATTATCTGTACATGGCAAAGAACTACGACATCGGCAACATCATTACCAAGACGACGCCGTTCAACTTCGATGAAATCCGCGTCCTGCTCCGTACCATCCTGACCGGCGACATATTCGGCCTCGGCCACTATATCAAGGGAACGATACACACGAAGACCATACGGCAGGCGGGCGAAATCGAAGATGCAGTCACGACCATCGCCGAGAGCATGGAAGAGGACGAGCATAAGAGGAAATTCAGGCAGGCGCTGGGCGAAATCGTAGTCAACGCGTTTTTCTACGGGGCCCGTGACGAGCGCGGCGATCAGAAAGACAAGTGGGAGTTCGGCGCCGAGCTGTCACCCCGGGAAGCCGTAATTGTTTCGTGGGGAAGCGATGCGGAGAAGACCGGCGCATCCGTCACCGACCAGAAAGGCCGCCTTACCAAAAAGGAAGTGCTGTATTGGCTCGAGCGCAATACGACCAAGGGCAGTGACGGCCTTTCTCTGGGCCTTCTGGACGAACACGGCAAGGGACTCTATATCGCCCGCGAAACCATCGACCGGTTCATTGTCAACGTGGAGAAAGGGAAACGCACCGAAGCGGTCATGATTAACTACAAGCGGGGGCTGTACGACGGGCACCGGCCGCTGTGGATTCATGAAATATGAGAGAGGAAAGGGGCAAACGCCGGTTTCCGTTCATCACTCCGACACTCCGGGACTCCATTCCCCCGGCGTTCCTTTCCTACTCTTCGACAACGTCTCTGATTGCCTCATGCTTCTTCTGCCACGGAAGCCCTGCCAGGCCGAAGGCGAACAGGTGCGTCACCAGGATCCATCCGACCCCGAGCACGAGAATCCCCGACACGGGGTAGCCCTCGTAGGGCTTGGCGAATTCCTGAAGCAGGCTGTTGACAATAGCGATACCTAGCGCCACGGGCGTGACAAACCGGATACAGTACATCCAGAGCCGCAGCACGACATAGTCAAACACCTTGTGCCGCCGGCCGGTCAGCCCGAGCTGGGACACGATGTGCACCTTGAGCTTGTCGGTGCGATACATCCACCCGATGATAATCGCCTCGACGATGCCCACGGTGATAAGCCCGTACTGGTTGAGGAAATGATCGACGATATCGAGCCAGAACAGCCCCGCGTGCGTCGTAAACAGCAGCGAGCCAAAAAACCCGACCACGCAGATGCGCGTGATGATCTTCCGGCGCGATCCGGCGAATTTGTCAAGGTACGCCGCGGTAAACGCCTCGATAATCGATATGGACGATGAAATGCCGGCGATGGTCAGCAGAAAGAAAAAGAGGACGCCGAACATCTGGCCGAACGGGAGCAGGGAAATGGCCTTCGGGTATGCGACAAACGCCAGCCCGATGCCGCTGCTTACCACTTCCTGCAGGGCCACGTTCTGTTTCAGCGCCATGTACCCCAGGATACTGAACACGCCAAACCCCGCGAATACCTCGTAGAAACTGTTGGTAAAGCCCACGATAAGGGCGTTCTTGAATATGTTGGCCCGGCGCGGCAGATAAGACGCGTAGGCAATCATGATACCGAAACCCAGCGAGAGAGAAAAGAAAATCTGGCCGTAGGCCGCTATCCATACTTCCTTGTGGAATATCTTGTCGATATCGGGAGTGACATAGTGCTGTACGCCGGCCCCCGCCCCCTTGAGAAAAAGCGACCAGACGATAACCACCACGGTCAGGCCGAACAGCACCGGCATCATTACCTTGACCGCTTTCTCGATCCCCTTCTCGATTCCCTTGAACGTGATGAACCAGTTGACGAACCACACCGCGGCAACGGCAAGCACCACCGGCAGGCGGAACCCCTTGAGGTCCCAGACGCCCGAGGAAACACCGAGGAACCTGCCAAAGAAGAACCCGTTAGGGTCTTCGCCCCACGCGCGCGTGAGCGAGAAGAACACGTAGTTGACACACCAGCCGATTACCACGATATAGTACATCACGATGCCGAACATCACGAAGCTCACCGCCCACCAGCCCAGCCACTCCCATCGTTCATCGATAATACGGAATGCCTTCGGCGCCGATGCGACCTTCTTGTGACCGAGCGCGAATTCGAGCATGAGTATGGGAATGCCCGCCGTGATCAGGGCCACGAGATATGGTATCAGGAACGCGCCGCCGCCGTTCTCGTAGGCAACATAGGGAAACCGCCAGATGTTTCCCAGCCCGACGGCCGAGCCGATGGCCGCCAGAAGAAACCCGATATTGCTTCGCCACTGCCCTCTCTCTTCCATTGCCACGCTCCTTTTGTGTGACACGTATCCCCTGCGGGCCCTTACTCGAGTGAGTCGGGCGCTCCGCCGATCTCCCCCCGGGCCGGAACCACCACGTGATCGAGGAACCGGTCAATCGTGTGAAGCAGCACGTGCATGTCGAGGTGGTTGCGGTCCATGAATACGATATTCCGTTCGAGCAGGTCCTTTTTCGCGGTCTGATCCGGGAGGACATCGAGAAGAAACACTTTCAGCATTTCCCCGTTCGCTTCTTCCTGCTCATCCTCGTATATCATGAGGTCGAGCGGGGTGCCCTTCTGGGTCACGAACAGCGCCACGCGGCTGTCGCCGTACACTTCCGGCGTGAGCTGGTGGGTGATACGCACGTTGTACCCGCTCGCGCGCAGGGCAATGGTAATAGGATGAAACGAGACGCTCTTGTCGTATACCACGATGATATCATTGGCCGGAGAATCCGTGCGCGCCTTGGCAATCGCAAGCTCCCGCGTGGGAATATTCAGGTACCGGCATAACAGCTGGAGGTTCCGGTAGATCGTGGACGAGAACCGTTCGCTTATCCCGTTTTCAATGCGCAGGTCCTTGAGCAGTTGCGGCGGTATCTCGCGCACGACATCGTCACAACTGTGACCGATTCCCATCGCCTTGGCAAGCACGTTTGCCATGTATACCGAACCCTGGAGCACCCGGTCCAGCGGCCGCGGGGCCGCGAGGATTTTGTCCGCCGCGTGGTGGTTGAGGAGCGCGAGCGCGATGGCCGGGGGAAAGTTCCATTTGTTGGCGAGGAAATGGGCCAGCGTCGCGTGCGAGAACCCCATCAATGAAAACTCCGCTTCATCGAACGGCTCCATTTTTTTCGCGGCCTCTTCGAGCAAATGCATGAACACCGGCGGATAGTTGTTGTCCATCGGGATCTTGCCCAGATCATGGACCAGGCCGGAAAGGAACGCCAGCTCCGGCCGGCGGAACTCGCAGTCCATGCACAGCTTCTCGGCAATCAGTGCGGTCGCCAGCGAGTGGAGCCAGAAATCCTGGCGGGTGAACCCGTATCTCTTGTACATGTCGGGCGAAAGATCGATCAGGGCCATGCACCCCAGAAGGTTGCGGGTCTCGCGAAATCCCAGCCGCACCACCGCATCCTGTATATCGGTGACACGCTTGCCGCCGCGCTTGGCGTAGTATACCGTGTTCGCGACCCTGAGAATGGCCGCCGAGGCCGACAGGTCGGTCTTGACACAACGGGCCAGCTCGCTGCAGCAGCTCGCATCTGATTCTATTATGTCAAGAGCCTTGATGACCGTATAGGGAAACGCCCACTGCTTGTGAAGGCCGGATTCGATGTGCCGGAGCTTCCGGTCGACACTAGTCGCGGGATCGAACAGTTTCCGCGCCGTCTCCCTGGCATCCGGCGCCGCCTCTCCATGCGTCCCCTCCTGCGTCCCCTCGCGATCACGCTCCTTCTGGAAAAGAATCTCCCGGACCTTCTTGAGAAGCTCGGCGAAGTTGAACGGGTATTCGCGCACGTGGATAAGCCCCATATCGCTCCGGTCCGCCCGCTCGCTTTCCTGCGTGTGAAGACGCTCTATCAGCTCCCGAATACTTTTCGGTATAACGACCAGAAGGGGAATGTGCTTGGTGCGCATGGACTTGCGCATGCGCGCCGCGATCAACAGGTCTTTGGTATTGTCGGCCGTCACGTCGACAATGACCAGATCGGGCAGGAACTGATTGGCCTTTATCATGGCCAGATACGGCGTGTCCGCAAGCAGCATGCGGTAGTTGCACTGCGTGAGGCCGATAGTGAGAATGTCCCGGATACGCTCGCGCTGGGAGAACAGCAGGATGAGCGGACCGCCGGTCCCTTTGTCGACTATGCCGGGAATGCGGGGTTCTGACACGCCCTGACCTCCCCTTTGCAACGATTCAGGATTGTTCCGCAAGCCACCGCTCGGCTTCAATAGCAGCCATGCACCCGGTACCCGCCGCGGTCACCGCCTGCCTGAATTTGGCATCCTGCACATCGCCTGCCGCGAAAACACCCTCAACCGACGTGACCGTGGAGTCGGCTTGGGTTATCAGATAGCCGTTTTCCGTGGTCGCCAGTTGGCCCTTGAGAAACGCGGTGTTGGGAACGTGCCCGATAGCCTCGAACGCTCCGGACACCTCCAGCTCCGAAATCTCCCCGCTTTGCGTGTCCTTGAGCTTCAGCTTCTGCAAAACAGCATCCCCCAGGAACTCCTCCACGACCTTGTTCCACAGGATTTCTATTTTGGGATGCTCCATGGCCCGCTTCTGCATGATCTTGCTTGCCCGAAGCTCATCACGGCGGTGTATCATGTACACCCGCGACCCGAACTGCGTCAAGTGCACCGCCTCCTCCACCGCGCTGTCCCCCCCGCCGACAACGGCCAGGGGCTTGTTCCGGAAAATCGGCAGTGCGCCGTCACATACCGCGCACGCGGAAATCCCCTTGCCCCAGAGACTTTTCTCCGTGTCCAGGGGAAGCCGCCGGGCAACGGCACCCGTGGCAATAATCAGCGCCTCCGCCTCCTTCGTCCTGCCGCTCATACTCCTTACGACAAACGGGCGGCGGCCCAGGTCCACCTCGACCACGTCTTCCATGATCATTTCTGCGCCGAAACGAGCAGCCTGTTCTTTCATCTCTGCCATCAGTTGCTGGCCGTCAATCCCGTCTTTGAACCCGGGGTAATTTTCCACCAGGCCCGTGGTCATGAGCTGACCGCCGGGCATCCCGCCCATCTGGAACCCCTCGAATACCACGGGAGCGAGATTTGCCCGGGCAGTATATATAGCGGCAGTCAAACCTGCCGGACCGGAACCGATAATAATGACATTCTGCGGCATGAGCACTCCCTCGTTCAACAGATTGATATCGCGCTATTGCTCGCGGAGAAGCAAAATAGTACCATGTCTGTCCGCCACATAAGGACTTTTTCCCCTTGAAGAGGCCGACTTGAAAATCACCTCCCGTGGGGGTATAATTAAGGAGTCGTGGAACCGGGTCGGCCGTGCTCTTTCTGTCTTCCGTGACACCCATCACAGACACATCCCCCCTTCAGCCGTATACTATACGGATGGGGCACACGCGCGGCCGTTCCACTCGTCAGGAGCACCATAATGACCGCTCTGAAGCATCGCGCCCACAGGAATATGCTCGCTGGCGTCATGTTCTTATGCCTGTCAGCATCTGCCCAGGCCTCCGGCTACTGGATATCAGGCGAGCTTTCGAACAGTGACGGAACCCCCTATGATCCGGGCACGCAGGGCGGCGCGACCATATTCTTGACTAACGACATGGGAAACACCTACTGTTCGGCCCCGCTCGATCAGGGCGGCATGTTCGATATCACCTGCGATGCCTACCCCTCCGGCGGCATACACCTGAAAGTCGAGGCCAACAATCAATCTTATCCTCCACAGTATTTCAACGCCTATGGAAACACTGCTTATGCGAGCTACCCGCTGCTCATGCGACCTGAAGATGCCGTGTTCATCTCGGTCTTCTTGAATACTGTTCCGCCCTCCAACCCGGACACATGCGGTTCAATCCAGCTCGGCGGGATCGTGCTCGATGAATACGGGAGTCCGCTTGCCATACCGCCCACCGTGCATCTGGTGAATAGCGCGGCCGAGATATTGCAGCAGGGCCAGGCCGCCACCAGCGGAGAGTTCTTCCTCCAGCTCTCCGCCGATTGCGGCCCGGTGTTTCTCCGAGTAGCGGGAAACAACGAGTACCCGACACAGTACTTTGTCCTTCCGAGAAACACTTCGTTTCCCCACACGCCCATCCCCTACGATCAGGACATTCAAAACGTCACGGTCTTGCTTGATCCCGTGCCGGTTGGCTCATCGACCGGTAGCAACACCGCGGTCGTGGGACATATCGCGGATCCGGCCGGATATCCCGTTCAGGGCGCCCGGGCTGTATTGCATCTGGGCCAGACCATGACCCCCGTGGACTCGGCATGGACCGACGAATACGGCGATTTCGTGCTGGATGCGTTCCCGCCGGACTCGAATCTATACCTCATGATCCGGCCCAATACCCTGGGCATAGGGGACCAATGGTGGTCGGCGGCGGGACCTACCGCAAGCCCGTGCGCGGCACTGTCTGTCGCCCCGGGCAGCGTGTTTCATCTTCTGCACCGCTCCTCGCTCAATCCAAGCTCCACGTGCGGCGGCATGATCTATCCCGCCGGCGCTGTCCGCGGTTTTGCGGCTGGTTCCTACGGCGGCGCCCTGGAAGGTGTCGAAGTGACAGCCTACCGTGATGACGGCACGGGGTGGGAGGTGAAAGACACTACCAATCGCGACGGGGAATTCATCCTGTACAATCTGCACGCCGAAACCAACTATGGATACCAGATCCGTTTCAGGGATACATTTGATCCCGATGCCCCGGATCTGTGGTGGGGCCCCAGCGGGACGACCGAAAGCGCCCAGAACTCTCTGGCGCTCCAGGCATGGCAAACGCTGTTTCTCGGCAATGTATATCTCGAGGGTCAGTCGGGCGCGGACTCAAGCCTGCTGTTCGATGCTGTAATGATCGTGTACCTTCTGGATCCCGCCGGCGACCCGGTGTGGCCGGATGCGGATATCGAGCTTGAGACCAGCGACGGGCAATACTACGCCGGCACCGCCGTGAACGGTCACTACGAGTGGCATGTCCCGGAAAACTACTATGCCATCTGGGCAATGTCGAGCGAATTCCCCGGGCAGTTCTACTCAGCCGATGGCAGCACCGCCTGGCCCGATGAATATGTCCATGTGGCATCCGGCGATACCACCGAAGTCTATTTCCGCCTGTCATCCCAGGTTGACAGCAGCGGCAGTACATATGTCCCGCCCGATTCCGGCTCGGGCAAGATCTCGGGTGCGGTACGGAATGCCGCCGGCACCGGTATACCCGGGGTCCGGGTAATGGCAATCGACGATTCCCGCCAGTGGATTGACGACTGCGACCCTCACGACAACTGGTCGTACTACGCGGGGTTCACCGACCAGAAAGGCGCCTACGTCATCCAGGGCCTTCCCGACGGCAACTACGCCGTCATAGCGGTGGCCGACAGCCAGAACCTGGTTGCCCAGTACTATCCCGGCACCGAAGAGGGACACGAGCGGCAGGAAGTCGCCGTCACGGGCGGGGATGTGAGGGACATTGACTTCACGCTCACGCCCGGCGCCGTGGCCCGCGGCTACGTGAAAAACGCCGGCGGTCAACCGCTCTCCGGCATCGAAGTCCGTCTGGAAGCGCAGGACATGTGCCGCGAATACCGGGCCCATACCGACGCGAACGGCAAGTACACGATTGCCGGTATCGCCCCGGACGAGTATCGCATCGATGCCGGCGACCACAACGACACGTATTTCCTGGACGAAGATCCGGGAACCGTTTCGTTCACCCGCGGGCAAATCAAGACGATGCCCGATATCGTCATGGTGCTCGGCGGCTGGTTCACCGGCCAGTTGAGCGTGTCAACATCGGCGGACTCCTTTCTCGGCCTGCTGTTCCTGTATCCGGCAGACTCCTCAAACACCGATCACGACCATGTGGTGTATCCCGAGCATGTCGTCCCGATGATGTCCTTTGGCGGGGGGAGTTTCGGCACCGACCGCTGCCCTCCCGGAAAGTGGCGCCTCGTGTTGTCGCCACTGCCGCCGCACCTGTTCGACCAGTCCAACACCTCGGATCTCACAACGTACTCACGCGGCAAGGGGTGGAGCTACGTGGGACCGGATGCCACGTTCGCATCGGCCGGCGGCTATGCTGTCTATCCCAGCAGGAAGACCGTGCTGCCTGACATGTCGTATGTCACCGGTTATACCGTCTACGGCCGGATCATGGCGGAGGGCGGCGAACCCATGGGCACCTCAAGCGACAATGCCGGCACGTACGATCAGATGTCATACAAAGTCTATGCTTTTGTCGAGCAGGACGATTACTATGTCATGATCGCGGTGAGTCACGATCTGGGCGGCGGCAGGTTTGAGCTGCCGGGACTCATGCAGGACGAGGAGTACTTCCTCCAGATCGAGCCCCACGGCCGGTATCCCATGCAGTGGTGGTCGCCGGAAATGAACACCGCGGGTCCCCGCGACGCGTATCGCTTCTCCACATCTTCCTTCTCGTCCCTCGATATTCGGGTAGTGTACGCACCCGAAGGCGGGGACAGTTCGCACTACTATGATGACTATGACAGCAACCGCCCATCAGCGGTGCAGAATGTCACCGTGGTCCCCGTGGGGTTCACCTCCTTTCTCGTTTCATGGGATGCGGCCCCCAAGGATGAGAACGTTGTCAAATATCAAGTCTGGCGCATAAACGATCCACAGGAGAGCGACTTCGAGATTGTTGACGGGAGCTGGCGGGCAAAGGACGAGGATGCGTTCTTTGCCGGGCTCGATTCCTTTGAAACAACCGATACGTTCTTCGTAGATTCCACGGTCACGCCCAACACCAGCTACGTGTACGTGGTCTCGGCGATCGACTCGGCCGGGCGTGAAAGCCGCATGGAGGAAACGCCGGGTTCCATTCCGTTTGAGGATCTGCTGCACCGCATCTCCTACAGTTCGTTTCGCACGCGGGTTCCCGTGACGCCCGCGCGCTGGCAGATGATCGGCTCGTGCGGTCTCGACTCGATTCCCGTCCTGCCGGCGCCGGACCGCGTGCTGTATACCTGGGACGACAAGCGGGACCAAAGCAAGCTTTACGCGCACTACCTCGAAGCGCGTGAACTGCGGGCGACCCGGGGCTACTGGATCTACTCGGCGACATCGCTGACCCCCACCATGTCACCGCAGGCGTTTGACGACCTGTCTGCGAAAACCAGCGTAAAGGTCGCGCTGAAGAACGGCCACACCGGGTGGAACCAGATATCATCGCCCTTCCCCTTCGCGGTCAGACCCGGCTGGCTGGGACCTGATTTCGTTGCATTCGAGTGGGTCGCCGAATCGAACATGTACCGGAAAGCAGATCAGCTCGATCCGTGGAAAGCGTATTGGGTGCACAATCACACGGGGAAAGACACGACGCTGAAAATCCCGGCGCGGCCCGCCGCGTTCGAGGACAAGGCGTTGGCCAAGTCGCGGTTCAGGCCGGGATGGGAGCTCACCGTTTCGCTGGAAGCGGCATCAAGCGCTGATCCTGACAATGTGCTTGGGGTCGTACCGGCCGCGCTGGGCAAAAGGCACCTGCAGAAGACCCCGGAGCCGCCTCGCGCCTTCGCCTTCGCCCAGGCATATTTCCTGAGCGAAGGGCAAAAGCTGTCCGCCCACTATATGGTCTCCCCGGCGATACCTACACGCAAGCTCGAGTGGACCGTGGCCGTAGCGCCGTCAACCGAAGCCGCCACGCTTCGTATGAGCGGCATCGAGCGCGTGCCCCCGGAAGTGGGTGTGTACTGGGTCGACAACAACGGCGCAATCGATCTTCGCCAGCATGGCAGTATTGCCGTTACACCGCATGAAAAAACACGGTACGGATATGTCGTGGCAACCGCAAATCCCGCCGACATGGCCCTGTATGGCGGCAGATTCGACTTGCGGCCCAACTACCCGAACCCGTTCGCCGGCGCCACCACCATCGAGTTCGTGATTCCCTATGCGTGGAACGCGGACGGTTCCCGGGATGCTGGCAGCACGCGCCACGCCTCACTGGTCATATACGATCTCGCCGGACGGCAGGTTGCGGATCTCATGTCCGGCCCCCTGGCTGTCGGCATGCACCGCACCGTATGGGACGGTACCGGTTCCAGCGGCAAACCCGTCCCCAGCGGGTTCTACATCGCGCGTCTCCGCAGCGGTACATCCGCCAGGTCGATCCGCCTGTTCCGCCTGCGCTGACCTCCCGCGCACGCCTCGGGGCGCGTTCACCGGCGGATTGCACGATGTATTTTGCCGGATTGATATCCGGCACGCAGCGTCTTTCCCCCACACCGGCGATGGCATCCTTTCAGGCTATTCTGACAGATATTTTCGGCGCCGCTTTCGCGCACTGCGGCTTCGAGCGCCGCTTCGGCCAGGTCGTGATATCACAACGCCCGGATCTGTGCCAGTTCCAGTGCAACGGCGCGCTCGCCGTGTCCAAGGCCGCCCGGCAGAACCCCCGGGAAATCGCCGCGCGGGTCGTCGATACCGTCGGCAGCCGCGAGGAACTTTCGCACATGTCTATTGCCGGCCCGGGATTCATCAATATCAACCTGGCCCCTTCGTTTTTGGCGGCGCATCTGCGTGATGTTGCCCGTGATCCGCGATGCGGCACGCCCGCTGGAGTGATTCCCGGGAAGGTCGTTATCGACTACGGCGGCCCCAATGTGGCCAAGCCAATGCACGTGGGCCACCTTCGCAACGCGATCATCGGGCAATGCTTCAGCAACCTGTTTGGCTTTCTCGGCAGCCCGGTAGTGTCCGACAACCATCTGGGCGACTGGGGCACTCAGATGGGCATGCTTATCTGCGCGCTTGCGGAAATGCATCCGGAACTTCCCTATTTTGATGCCGGCTCCCGCGGACCATACCCCGGCCAGCCGCCGGTCTCTATCGAAGAGCTGGAGGCGATATACCCCGAGGCGAACAGGCGATGCAAGGCCGACCCCGAAGCCATGGCCCGGGCGCAGAAAGCCACGGTCGAGCTTCAGAACGGACGGCCCGGTTATGTCGCCCTGTGGAAGTATTTTGTCGATGTCTCGGTTGAGCGGCTCAAGGCTGATTTCGAGAAGCTGGGCGTTGCGTTCGACCGGTGGCTCGGGGAAAGCTTCTACCAGAAACGAATGGAAGATCTGGTGGCGCGCCTGAAGAAACAGGGCCTGGCGAAAGAAAGCGAAGGGGCGCTTGTTCTTCCCGTTTCCCGTGACGGCGACACGCGGGAAATACCGCCGCTCATGCTGATGAAATCCGACGGGGCGTTTCTGTACGGCACCTCCGATCTTGCCACGCTCGAATTCCGCATGCAGGAATTCAATCCGTCCGAGATTATCTATGTAGTTGACATAAGGCAGAGCCTGCATTTCGAGCAGGTGTTCCGCGCGGCCCGGAGGGCCGGCATTGTACCTGAGTCGGTGCGGCTGGAACACGCGGGGTTCGGCACGGTCAACGGTCCCGACGGCAGGCCGTTTAAGACCCGCGAGGGCGATGTCATGCAACTCGGCGACCTGCTCGACATGGTATATGCCCGGGCCTACGAACGAATGGTAGAGGCCGGGGTGGCCCAGGACCGTCCCGAGGACGAAAAACGCGACATCGCCCGCAAGGTCGGCCTTGCCGCGCTGCGGTTCGCAGACCTGCAAAATCACCGGACGTCAGACTACGTGTTCGATATCGAGAAGTTCCTCCAGTTCGAAGGCAAGACCGGACCCTACCTGCTTTACTCCGCTGTTCGCATCAAGTCAATACTGCGCAACGCCGCGGAAAAACGGCTTTCACCGGGGGAAATCGCGGCGCCGCAAAGCGATGCAGAGCAGAACCTCATGCTCGCGCTGGGCCACCTGCCCGCAAGCGTTCGGACCGCCGCCGATACCCTCGCCCCGAATGTCCTGTGTGACTGGGCCTACGGCCTTGCGCAGCAGTTCAACCGGTTCTACCGCGACTGCCACGTGCTGCGGGAAAAGGATGCCCGGCGGCAGGGCTCATGGCTGGCGCTGATCAGGCTGGCCCTCGACGAACTCACTCTCGCCCTGGGCCTTCTCGGAATGGAGATCCCCGACAGGATGTGAACCTGATGCCGGTGCGGCGGCCCCGGCGTTGCGGGCGGTGACAATCAGGCGCTGCACCACCGTGACATAGGAAAGCACGGCCACGATTCCCATTGCCCACAGCACCCACGTCGGTCCGGCAAGCAGGGCGACACCCATTACGACAAGGCGGTCGGCACGCTGCATGAGCCCTGCTTTGCACTGGATACCGGCGCCCTCGGCCCTGGCCCGGACATAGCTGACCATGAGCGAGCCTGTTATCATGGTGAAGCACAACACAAGGCCGGGCGCATTTGCAGCGGGCGCTCTCAGGTAGAAAATCGCCAGTCCAAGCGCGACCAGTATCTCAACCAGCCTGTCGCAGGTAGAATCGAGAACCGCCCCAAAACGGCTCTGCTTTCCGCTCTCACGGGCCATCACCCCGTCGAGCACATCCAGAAGCCCTGTGGCCACGCCCAGCGCAACAGCGGCCCGCCAGCGGCCCGTGGCCAGGAGCCAGCAGACTCCCGCGTAGATCGGGATCCCGGCCGCAGTAACCACGTTGGGATGGACACCCAGGCGGTTCAGGAGACGGGCGGGAGGAGTGAAAATGGCGTTGAAGAGGGGCCTCAGGCGGTTTATCACGGCGCGATTCCAGACAAGGTGTTCTCACATCCTTGATTCTAACTCGATAATATATATATATTTGCACGGCTGATTTCTGTTGGTCAACATACGGACGGTTCCACTATGGCAAAAAAATGTGAAGTTTGCGGGAAGCATCCACAATCAGGGAGAACGGTTTCCCACGCGCACAATGTGAATCACAGGATATTCTACCCCAATCTGCGCACGCTCAAGACAACGGTGAACGGGGTCCCCAAAAAAATCAAAATCTGCATGAAGTGCCTGAAGGCCATGGCCAAGGACTAGCTGTGTAGCAATCGGAAAACGGAAGGGCTCCGGTGCTGTCGCACCGGAGCCCTTTTCTTGTGTGTCCTGCGATATGCGCGGCTGGTCTACCGCACATTGATAATCGCGCGCTGCACGCCCAAGCCATTCCGGTCTTTGGGTACAATGAAAAACCGGCCGGCGCCCAAGTGGCGCAGTGAATCTTTCAGGCTGCCGTTGTACCGACCGACCACCCGGCCCCGCGTGTCGTAGATCAGGCCCGGGCCCCCCAGCTCGAACGCCGGATTGCCTGCAGGGGGTCGCCACGACTTCGGCAGGACCGCTATCGGCGGCGTGGGATCTTCTGTCGTGTCGCCCGCAGCGAAATTGTCGAATTCAACAGAAACACCAGAATCCACGACAAAGCCCACGGCATTGAATTCAAAATTGAGCGGCGAGAAATCGATGTCCGGAAGCGTGTCTCCGTTGACCACGAACTCGTAGTCCTCGGTGACCAGAAGCGTGTCTGTCGTGCCGTGAACACTCGAATGCGGCGGGAACACCGAGTACTTGATAGAGTCCCGCGTCGAGAGATAGTAGGCAGCGTAGTTGCGGTCTCCGTTTACCTTGAACACGAATGAATCGTAATAGCTCAGCGGCGGCACGCTGTCTTTTTCAAAAACCGTTTCCATGAGAATGAGCCCGTAGAATCCGTCCTCGGCACCGCCGGTACGGGTCACCACGGCCTGGACCGGCACGTTCTGGTATTCGCCGTTGGTGATAATCTTCGTCTCGTGATCGTCACCACCGGTCGCGACCTTCATGACACCGTCACTGGCCTCCACCGACCGCACATTGTCGAAGTATACGCGCCAGCCGCCGAGTCCCGGCTGCTCGAAATCATCCTCGAACCGCCTGGGCGGGCTTCCCGTTTCGTACTCATTGTCAACTATCGCGTAATCGAACCCGGCCTTCTCCCCCTCGCCCATGACCAGCCCGATGCTTCCTCTCTCGAACGTAGTGTCCGAGGTGCTGTCAATCCAGACCCCGTTGCAAAACAAATCGAGCCTGCTGCCGCTCTTGCTTACTTTCAGCTCGTTGCTCCGCTTCGTTATAAATGAATTCCATCCTGTCAAAAGCGGCTGCGTGACCGAGGACTGCCCCTGACGGGTCATTTTGAGAAGTGAGTAATACTGGCTGACCGAATCCGTGTTCCACAGCGCCAGAACATAGCCCTCGAACGTGCTTGATTGCCAGCAGAACGTGATGCCCAGGGCCGCGTGATCGGTCAGCGCGTTGATTTTGACCGTATACGTAAACGTGCTGATATCGGCATCATGCTTGAAGAATGCCCACGAGCTCCCCGTGTTCTCCACTACAAGCTGGCCGCCGGAAATGCTCTTCTCGACATCACCGTGGGCCAGTACCCAGGCATCATCCGAATCGAATGACTCATTGAATATTTCTTCGGCGCCAATGAGGCAGAAAGATCCCAGCACAATGATTATCGTACACAGCTTTTTCATACTATGCTCCTCTATCTGAATATCCGGCAGGCGGACCGGCCTGCCTCTCGTGTGAATTCAAGCTTGTGGCGACCTCGCGAAAAACAAAGCTTTCACCGACACGTATTGATTATATACCTATCGACTCCCGGTGTCAACGAAGGTCATGCTATCCGGGCGGTATATGGACTCTTAAGGCTATGAAAAGTATATTGTTACGGTGTTACACTTCCTGGCTTCACGGCACCTGCATATGCATTCTGGACCATACCGCCGGCACACATTCCGCATAAGCGGCTCGCAGAAGGCCTGCATCGGTGTCCGGTCCTTCTATCTACTGTCGCGACTTGTCACCCTTTTGTTCAGTGTTTGGATCCTGCGATTCGCTCCCGCGGCCGAGGCCGGGACTCCACGCCCGCCGGCGAGCGCCGGTGACTCTGCGGCTGCGGCAAGTACTCCCAGAGCCATTGTACGCATCGGCGCATCATACAGGATCCCGGTGTCAGGGTCTGGTGAGAGGTGGATGCCGTTTGTGGCGGGAAGAGCGGCTGTCGACGTTCCGGCATATGTTACCGGACTGTGGATACGCATCGGCCTCGGTGGCGGCTTGTTTAAGTCTGTGCCCCGGGACAATAAAGAAGTAGTGATGTTTGGGGGACTTCTCGGTGCGGTCTACGATATCAGAATACTGGGGAATCGCCTTGCGGTGAGACCGTTCGCAGGGGTAACGAGTACCGGGGTATTGATACGGGACGTGTTCACGCTCGACCCACAGATCTTCAAAGGTTCGGAGAGCGAATTCGGGCTGACGGCCGGGATAGAGCCGTGCGTCACTATCGGCAGATTCCAGGTAACCCTACCAGCCGGCGCTGAGTATGTATTCTCTTCGCCCCGGCCCTTTGTCACCACAACCGTTTCGCTCAATGCGGGAGTGTTGTTCTAGCATATGTATCGCGCGCGCCGCATACACACCGCCTTCTGGATTACATGCATCGGTATCGCTCTCGCGGCGAAATCGGAAGAGTACCGCGCCCGCACGCTCCTGCGTCTGGACGGGGCGAATTACTCGCTGTACGACCAGGAGTATCCCAACCGTTCCCGGAACATGCATTCTATCATCTATGGCAACCCTCTTGACAGCTTTCCGTTCCAGCATCTGCGCGCGTACGGATTCGAACCGCGGTCCGGTGACTCCATGCCCGACACGCCGCGCCTCGCCGGTGCAGCCGGGCTCGCTTCAGAAACAGGGGATCGCCTTCTCAACAGCTACTCCGCATCATCAGGCAACCGCGATCATTACACGCTGGTAACGGCCGCCGCAAGGCTCCCGGCCGTCCCCGGATACGTGTACAGCGGCTACCGGTATAATGACATGCACACCGACAAGTTCGACAACATGTGGCACGGGTATGAAGAACGGGCCGGCGTTCCCATGGATCACGATAATGAAGGCCTTATCCACGAGGCGCAGGGCGGCTATGCATTTGTCAAACAGGGCTTTCAGGCGCGGGGCAGTATCGCCAAGTACGGATACTGGGGCCACGCGCCGATCTTCTTTTCCCCCATCTACCGGGCGGGCTACAAAACCAGTCATGATATGCGTCTTGCGCTGACCGACCGCACGCTCTTTGCCTCCATGGGGTTCAACTATCACAAAGACTACTACGATCACGAGCACGGCGAAAGACTGCAGGACTTTTCGCTGCGCGCAGGCGTGCGCCAGCCGCTCAACAAGCGCGTGAAGGGACAGCTCGCGCTCGATGTCAATACCGCGGTGTTCCCCTCGACAAAGTTCGAGGCTTCAGTCGATGACTCGTTCGGCACGCATCTCACCTGGACCGCCGCGGGCGGGCTATATAATGATTTCCATCCGTTCGCGGGCCTGGCCCTTTGTTTCACGCCGGTGAGCATCGTGAGCATATCTTCCGAGGCGGCATGGGACCTTGTCCCGCGCGAGCGGCCCTATCTCTATCGCAATAACCTCCGTGCCGTAGACTACGTCCCCGAGGCCTACGAAGTGCTCACCTTCCATACGTCGGTCGAATATGCCGACACGCTCCTGTTCCCGGTGATGGCGGCGGTGTGGTACGATTACTGTGACCGGCCTCTCTGGGAGCGGCTTCGGTACGAAGGCGGACGGGCGGTGATCACGCAGGACACGCTGGGAAACGCCGCCACCTCCCATATCGGCGGCAAGGCATCCTACGAGATCACTTTCAGGAAGCTCCTGGTCGATCTCTGGGGCAACATGGCGATCACCCCGGGGGGCAGGCTCCGGCAATTCTACCTGCCGCATCACATGGGCACGGATGTCGGGTATGGAAGCCGCCGGGGGGACCGGCCGTATGCCGGCATGCGGTTTGAGCATCGCGCGGCCGCTGTTTTTCGATATTACAACGATGAAATCGATCGCCTGCAGGAGCTGATCTCGCCGAAAGTTGTGGGATTTTCCTTTGTATGCAGGGTTCCATTCCACTTCCCTGTCTATCCGGAGCATATCGGATCATGCGTGTGGATAGAGGCGGGCCCGGTCCATCTCAATAAAGAATTCCTCAGCGAGCCTAATCTTGAAAACCAGCGGATCAGGGAGCATCCCGCCGGCAGCCTCATCGGACCGCGCGTGGCCGTGCGGTTCGAAGGAACACTCAGGTAAGCCCCGCGCCACGACGTGGGCGCGGACGGTCTCATCGTAGTTTCACAAAAGGGACCACCATCTCCTGGCGGGATGTGGTAATCCTGGCCACGAACGCGCCCGCGGGAAGAGCCACCGGCGCCTTGAGCAGCGCGCGGCGGGCCCTGGCGGCATGCGCGAATACCGTTCTGCCCCGCATATCAGTGACAGTCATGCCCACCTCGAGCCCTGCGTCGCTCAGGCGCACGCACAGGAAATCATCAGACCAGTACACACCGGTCACGCGCGGCGCCGTGTGCTTGCCCGCGGGACCTTTCACCCCGGCACGCGACACGATGCTGAACGGATGGTCCGTCTGATCGACAACCGGGCCATTGTACTGGCTTACGTAGAGTACGCAATGATCCGATTGCGAGGTGCTGCCCCCAATCGAATATGGAATCACCCAGCGGTACCTGCCCCAGTCGTTTGATGATTTCTTGATTGCCCCTC
>WJMI01000065.1 GCA_014728015.1 Chitinivibrionales bacterium
ATCATGAGCTGGTGAATCTTGACACCCTCGACAGGAAGCCTCGCCAGCTTCACGGCGGTCTGTTCCACCGAGCTCTCTGTCTGTCCCGGAAGGCCGAGGAGTATGTGCGCCACGACCTCCGCGCCTGTCCGGTGCAGCCGCGCGCAGGCGTCCCCGAAACAGGCGAAATCGTGCCCCCGGTTGACCCGCGCGAGTACGGCATCGTCGCCGCATTGCAGTCCCAGCTCGACCGAGAGATACGTGCGCGAGGCAACATCGGCAAGATATGAAACGACACTCTCGGACAGGCAGTCGGGCCGCGTGCCGACCGCCAGTCCCACGACCCCCGCGCGGGCAATCAGCGGCTCGTAGATTTCCCGAAGACGTTCTACGGACGCATACGTGTTTGTAAAGGGCTGCAGGTACGCGATGAAAAGCTCGAATTTCCCCGATGTCCGCGCGATCGCGCGCGCGAGCTGCTCTGCCGGCGGAGACAAATCACCGGCAACGGAACTGAACGCGCCGTTATCGCAGAACGCGCATCCCTCCGTGCTCAAGCTCCCGTCACGATTGGGGCACGAGAACCCCCCGTTGATCGGCACCGTAAGCACCGGTCTCCCGAACCGTTCCTTCACCCGCGATCGGTAGGTACGATATAACTGGGACATATCTCCCCCGCTGAATGCGCCGTTCTGCACATGCTCCCCGGGGCAATCGCGAAGCAGCTTCGCAGAGACCTGTCCGAGATCCTGCCGGGCCCGCGCCTTCGTTTCTCGGCCGCAGCGACGCAGGAGCAAGGGGCAGGCACAGCAGAACAGCGCCACAGGCACTGATATATCCTACTCTTGGTAAAAAAACCAGGCAATGTGCGGGCCCCCTTTGGGGGTATTCCAAACTGAAGAGAGTATACCAGGGGGAATATGCATTTGCATTTTCGGCGGGGGTCGTCGGGGCCCGGAAACGGCCCCTACCATATGATGTCCTGTGTGCTGATAATCCTATGTGAACTGAAGCTATTCCTTTTCCCGCATCTTCCTCCGCATTTCCTTCTTCATGTCGAATTCCATCGCATCCTCGCTCTCCTCGTCAAGCCCCTCGAGATCACCCTCGACGTTGAGGCCCTCTGTCTGGATACGCTGGTACTCGCCGCCGCCCTCCTCATCGCGGTCGCTTTGCAGCTCCGCCTGAAGCCCGGCCACATCGGTGCCGCTCCCGGAGAACAGCTTCTCGGGTTTTTCTTTCCCCGAGGGGGCCTCGCCCCGCTCGAGCGCATCGATGCGCGTCTGGATCCGCTCTTTTTTCAGCGCATCGTCGAGATAGACCAGGTACTTCTTCCACACGTCAACCGCTTCCTGCTTCTTGTCCATCTCTTCCAGCAGAAGCCCGAGGTTTTCGTAGTAGACCTGCGAATTGGGATCGAGCGCAATCGCCTTGCGGTACATCTTCAGGGCATCGTCCTTCTTGCCGTCCTTCTTCCACGTGATATTCGCCATCTCCCAGTGCGCCTCGGCCTCGTTGGGATTGACCGAAAGCGCCGATTTCAGATATCCCTTTGCCTCGGCCGGCTTTCCCTTTGCCACCAGGCACTTGGCAAGATTCACGTGCGCATCGACATTCTGCCCGTCAATGCCAATAATCTGCTTGTACTGCGCGATGGCATCGCCCGTGCGCCCCTTGTTCGCGTACATCGTGGCAAGATTCATCCGCGCCTCGATATTGCCGGGGTTCGCCTTGACCGCCTCGTGGAGCGCGCCGAGCGCCTTGCTGTCCTGCCCCTGCGCCTCATAGGCAAGGGCGAGATTGCCCCAGCACTCCGCGCATCGCGAATTGATTGCCAGGGCCTTGCGGAACTCCTGCACCGCTTGAGGATAGCGTCCCCAATTCAGATAGGCGAACGCGAGGTTGAACTGGGCCTCGAAATTGCCGCCGTCACGGCCAAGCACCTTGCGAAACTTGGTCACCGCCTGATCATAGGCACCGTTTTGCAGAAGCACGTTGCCCTGACTCATGAGTTCTTCGATGGACTGCGCCGATGCGGCCATGGATGCAAGAAGCACGCTAACGTACAGAATTACACGCAGATGATGGGAATTCCTGTTCATAATGTCCCCTTAAGACGAGAGGAAATATGCTGGCTGCCCGGCAATTCACCCCGGATCAGGCCTTCGGCCTAATATAAAACGGCATGAGGGCCCATACAATATTTATCTCGATTTTGTGGGATTTGGGATACTCGCATGCGCGCCGGCTGCACGTGCGGAGTTTCGCGCCGCGCAGAGCAGCCCTATAAAAACCATACCGGATGAACTATATTACCAGGTGCCGGGAGGCCGTATCCAACCGCGGAAGGACACCATGAGCACGCACGCCGATGAAAAGAGCGAGTATACGAATCCGCTCATTGAGCGCTATGCCAGCCGCGACATGGCATTCGTGTTTTCGCCCCGGCTCAAGTTCAGCACGTGGCGGAAGCTGTGGGTGGCGCTGGCCGAGGCCCAGAAAGAGCTGGGGCTGGCAATAGACCAGGGCCAGATAGACGAAATGAAGGCCCATATCAACGATATCGACTACCGCCGTGCGGCCGAGCTCGAGAAACAGATGCGCCACGACGTGATGGCCCATGTGCACACGTTTGCCGAAGCCTGTCCCTCGGCCAAGCCCGTAATCCATCTCGGCGCCACCAGCGCTTTCGTGGGCGACAATACCGACCTGGTTGTCATGCGTGAAGCCTGTCTTGTTCTTCTCCGCCGGTTTGCCCCGCTGATTGCCGCGCTCAAGGATTTTGCGCTCCGATACAAAGATCTGGCCACCCTCGGGTTCACGCATTTTCAGCCGGCCCAGCTCACGACAGTCGGCAAGCGCGCCTGCCTGTGGCTGCAGGATCTGGCCATGGATTTCGAGGCCCTCGCACGTTTCACCGACAACCTTCCGTTCCGCGGCGCAAAGGGAACGACCGGCACGCAGGCCAGCTATCTCAGCCTGTTCGACGGCGATCATGAGAAAGTCAAGAAGCTCGATCGGCTGGTGGCAGACAAGATGGGGTTCGACAGTGTGCTCCCGGTAACCGGCCAGACATACACGCGCAAGATCGATGCCGATGCCGCGGCGATCCTGTGCGGCACGGCCCAGAGCCTGCACAAAATCGCAAACGATATCCGTCTCCTGCAGAACCTCAAGGAAATCGAAGAGCCGTTCGGCAAAAACCAGGTCGGATCGTCGGCAATGGCATACAAGCGCAATCCCATGCGGTCCGAGCGCCTGACTTCACTGAGCCGGTTCGTCCTGTCGCTCGCCACGTCACCGCCCATGACCGCGGCCGGGCAATGGTTCGAACGCACCCTCGACGATTCGGCGAACAAGCGGCTGTCAATCCCCCAGGCGTTTCTGGCCGCTGATGCCGGCCTGATTATCGCGCACGATATCCTGAGCGGCCTGGTCGTGTATCCCAAGGTCATCCGGCGGCATATTGACGAAGAGCTGCCGTTCATGGCCACGGAGACGATCATCATGGCGGCTGTCAAGAAGGGCGGCGATCGGCAGACCGTGCACGAGCGTATTCGCGTTCACTCCATGGAAGCCGGCCGGGCGGTCAAAACCGAGGGCAAGCGAAACGATCTTCTCGACCGTATCGCCGGCGATCCGGTGTTCGGCATGAGCGCGGGCGAGCTCGAGGGGCTTCTCAATGTCGATTCGTTCGTGGGCCGCGCTCCGCAGCAAACCGTGGAATTCATCAGCGATCACATCGATCCGCTGCTGCAGCGGGCGGCCGCGTACGGCGATGCCGCGCCGGCGGAGCTTACCGTCTGATGCCGGCCGGGAAACCCACCGTGGCCGACTATCACGTGCACACGCCCTATTGCGGCCACGCCCAGGGAAAAATCGTGGAATATGTGGATGCCGCCATCGCAGCGGGCATTCCCGAAATCGGCTTCTCCGATCATCTCGGCCGGTACTATTTGACCAAGTCACAGAAACGCCGCTACTGGGACTGGGGAATGAACGAGCGCAATCTCGGGCGGTACCTGTCTGAGCTGAGCGATGTTTCCGAGACATACGACGGCAGGATCGGGCTGCGCGCGGGCCTCGAAGTGGACTTTATCGAAGGTGCCGAAGACCTGCTCACTCCTATCATGGAGCTGTATCCGGTAGACTACCTCCTCGCATCGATACATTGTATCCCCTCGCTGGGGTGGAAACACATCGCGCACTACACGAAGCGAGATTCCTGGCCCGTGTACGAGGAATACTTCCGCCTGGCCCGGGCCGCGATCGAGTCGGGCCTGTTCGATTCGCTCGCGCACATGGATTTCATCTGGCGCTACGTGAAATGGCCCGCGGGAAAGGGTGAAGAGGTTTTCAAGCTGATCGACCGTACGGTCGAGGGGGCCGCGCGCGCGGATGTGGCCGTTGAGATAAACTCAAACGGGTATCTCTGGTCGCAGCTCTACAAGGTCGATGAAGGCGATCCGTTTGATGCGCTCGTGCGGAGCGTAGTGGAACACGGCGCGCACATCACCATCGGATCGGATGCCCACAAGCCCGAGTTCGTGGGCAAGGCGTTCGACAGTGTGGTGCCGGCCCTGAAAGACCGGGGTGTCGCGAAATACAGCGTTTTTGCAGAACGAAAACGCCGCGAGAAGGCGATCCCCTGATACGCGGGCGTTTCCGGCGGCGGCGCCGCCCTCCCGGCCGGTCGTGTGGCCGTGACCGGGCCTGCATGCCCGCATCTGGGGAAGACGTCCGGCGCGGCTACAGTATCTCCCGCGCCTTCAGCTCCTTGTACAGCCCCATATCGTTGGACACCACCGACCCGTCGTCGAACTCGATCACCGGAAGCACCGGGTTCTTCAGCCCCGCGTTCGTGAGCAGAGACACAAGCCCCTGCATGACTTCCGGGTCCTCGCTGCTCTTAACCGTAAACTCGACCCCGCCGTCGGTCAGCTTCTTCTTGATATCTTCGCACTTTCCGCAATGCGATTTCGTGTACAGTACCATCATTCGTCTCCCTCTGTAGACAAATACGCCCTCGTGATTACGGCCGTTATCGAATCGATCCCGCCCCGCTCACTGCCCCCGGATCAGGCAGTTCTCCGCTACCCCGGCCAGCATTTCGCGAAACTTCCAAATCTCCTGCTTCTCCACCGGCGCGATGGCGTTGTATGATAGATCCAGAAGCTCGGCATTCTGGTCCATGGGCTGCAGTATGACCGTGCGAACCCCCTCCAGCAGCGGGCAAA
>WJMI01000066.1 GCA_014728015.1 Chitinivibrionales bacterium
CAGACACATTGCCCACGTTCCCGCCGGGCATGATCAGGAAACGAACCTTGAGCTGCCCGCTCAGTGATGGGTCGCGCTTGAGCCAGTTTTCGTATACCCGCTTAATCCGCCGGCTTTCGCGATTGATGACCTTCTGAATGCAGGCCTTGCTCGTCACCGCACCACCCGACTCCGACTTCATTTCGGGCGGGCGTGTGGTAATATTGACCTTCCCCGACGAAGCTATCCGGGCGCCAGAGGCTTTGCCGACCGAGCTTTTCTCGATGCCGACACCCGAGGTCCGCGCGCCACGCCGCGCTTCGAGCTGCGCCGCATCGGCTCCCTTTGTCGCGAAGCTCCCCTTCGAAACGTCGATGTCTCCCAGATCTGACACCCCTCCGGCCGACAGCAAATCGTCCACGCCCGAGCCGACATCGCTGACCCCGCCGCCTGAAGCCGTGATGGCAGCGAAGATGCCTTTGGATTTCACCTGCTGGGACACCATCTCCCGCTTGCGCCGCCGGTCCTCACGGCTCTCCTCCTTGCGCGCCTGGCGCTCCTCAAACGTTTCTTCCTTGCGTTCAACCTCTTCTTCCTTTTCGACATCCGCGGCGACGTCTTGTTCCGCCTCCTCTTCCACAGGCTCCGCTGCCTCTTTCACCGCCTCTTTCACTGCTTTGCGCGGCTGGTTGAGAACGAGTTGCGCGTACCGCTCCTGGATCTTGAGAATCTCCTTCTCACTGACCGTCTCTTTCATCGGAACAAACGTCATACCGAGCGTAACTCCGCCCATGACAATCGCACACGCGCCGAATATATACAGGAAATTGCGCTCCAGGCGCTTCGTGAGGCTGCTGCGGAACTCTCTCGGGAAGTCCTTCATGACCGCCCGGGTCTGCCCCATGTAGAATATGCCTGTTTTGGAGACTTGCATTATTCTTTCTTGTACACGATGAGGTTCATGACCGGATATCCCGCCTGCCCGCAGGTATACATAATCCGCGTGAGCACCTTGTACGGCACCTCCACGTCGCCCTGTATCGTGATCTCACCCGAAAACTCTTTGCCAAACATTTCGGCTGTCTTGCGAGCCTCCTCGGCGAACTTCGAGAGCACCTCGTGAAGTTCATCGATCATGAACCCATTCTGCGTGAGCAGTTCCTGGTAGCGCGACGGCCCGATAACGGTGCGATCCTCCACGACGACCGTGCTGCGGGATATCTTGACCGCCAGGGCCTCGTCCGTACTCCGCTCGACAGTGGACGTCGGCAGGACCAGACCGGTGGCCGGGGTCACCAGCTGTCCCTGAGTAGAGAAACTCTTGAGCAAAAACACCAAAATGATGGTAAACATGTCCATCATCGAAGTGATATTGAGTTTCACTTCGTGGCTGCCGCCGCGGGCCTGACGTGCCTGACGTGCCAAGCGTGGATTCGGCATTACTGGACTATACCCCCGGCGAGAGATACATTGGGAAACATGGTAACGTCGCCGTGAGGAGTCGCGGTGCCCCGCGCGGCGTCCATCACCGACACCACCGTCTGATACTTGATCTTGTCCTCTGCGACGAGCTTGACACTTTCATGATCCCTGAACATGCCGACCGATGAGTAGTCGTTTTTGGTATATTCGGTGTACAGTTGCATGAGCGTAGCATTCTTGGGAACACTCGGACGCGTGCTGTGGATAATCTCCCGCAACGCCAGGCGCTTCACCTTCGCCAACTCTGCATTGAGCTTCTCGAAATCGTATTCTCCCTTGACCAAGGGTATCTCGACGTCGGCCTCCGCGGGTGCCGCCCCGTCGCCGGCCGATCCCTCTGATTCTTCTTTGAAATAGTGAAAGATATTGAATCCCTTCGCGGTGATGACCACCCCGGCATCCAGGCGGGCATCCTTTTTCGTGTCTGCAGCATCGCCGCCGCCCCCGCCGCCGGCCCCGCCGGACTCGGGAAGCTTCATCTCGATGGCGCCTATCTTGACAAACTCCGCGGAGCTTAAAAGCAGCGGTATCAGGATAACCATCAGGTTCATCATGGGCGCGATATTCACTTCGGTGTCCACCTCCTGCTTGATCCGCTTTCCCGAGACCTTATAGTCTTTCCGTACCGAGTCCGCCGGCAGCAGGACCTTCAGGAGGGAAACCGCGTAGCGGTCGATCTCGCTCACCGCCTGATCGATGCGGGAGCGGAAGACCGAGTACGCCAGGACACACGGCACGCTGATCATGAGGCCGAACAGTGTGGTATTCATGGCCGTGGAAATGCCCGCCGCCAGAAGTGACGACTTCTCAATCGCTTCGACATCCGGACGGGCGACCGCATCGAACGACAGTATCAGGCCGAATATCGTACCCATGAGCCCCAGGAGCGTGGCCACGTTGCCCAGCATGAGCATCAAATTGATCCGTTTCTCCAGGATGGGGATCATGTGCAGCGTTTCTTCCTCCATCGATGCCAGAATGACCTCGGCACCGTCGCCGGCGCGCTTGATCCCCGAGCCGAGAATGCGCGGCAGCGCCCTGCGGCCCCCCGATGCGCACAGGTTGAACGCCTCATCGAATTTGCCGTCGCGTATAAGAAGACGCAGTCGATCGGTGAAACCCGGAGCATCGACATCCGTACGGCGCTTGATATCCATCCACCGTTCGATTGCCAGCACCACGGCGAGTACCGCGACAATCAACAATACCCACATGAACAGGAACCCGTCCTGCCCCGGGAGAAATGACCTGGCCAATTCAGCGAATATATTCATAGCGAGGAAGACGCCGGTGAAATCCCGAGTACCGCCCTACACAGGGAACAACAGCGGAGAATGCCCGTCCGCCGACGCAATCACGGCACTCCCGGAAATCACACCCGTCATAATCAGATCTCTATTTCTTTGATTAACTTGTTATCGGTAAACACCTTGACCCGCTTCGCAGTAACATGCAAGCCGATACCTTCCTTCAGCTCGGATGCGCTGATATGGTATTTCTGCGTCTTGTAGGTCTTCTCTATCACGGCGTTGGTGAATCGGAGCGAGTGTTCGTCGATCTCGTCGATGATTC
>WJMI01000067.1 GCA_014728015.1 Chitinivibrionales bacterium
ACCTGAACACGATCAAGGCGGAAATCACCGGAGATGTCGAGCAGGTGGATTTCATCGGGTATTACGATGGTGTCAACTGGGAAGGCGATGGCGAGTACCATCAGTGGCACTATCATTTCTTCAAGTATGACATCACGCACCACATCGGCAGCGCGACCTCCGCTCCCTACACCGTGCAGTGGGAGACCGAGTGGATTCCCGACCAGGATGAGCCCATGAAACTGATGGCGCGGGTCGTTGGTCCCGACGGCATGGTGTATATGACCGAGGCTGTCGAGGACCTCACGCTGGAGCGCCCGGGATACTCGGTCGAGCTGTGCAAACCATACGACGTTCCCACGGGATGGGTGACCCGTGTCGGAAGCAAGAGCGAGAATTTCGATGTGGAGGGAGACCCGTCACAGGCCACCGGCGCCAGGCTTGACTTCGTGACGTGGTGCCCGGTATACATCGACAACATCTCTATCAACGGCACGTTTGTCTCGGACGGCGGCGAGCGGCCGCATACCTATACGTACTTCCCGTTCGAGCTGGAACTTGAAGAGAGCAAAATTTCGGCCATCCAGCAGGGCCAAAACACGTTGAGCACAGCCAAGACCCCTGATGGCAAGCACGGCACGGAAGTCAACTGGCCGGGGATCCAGGTGACCCTCAAATACGGCGAGCCCACAGCCACGGCTGAAGAATTTCCGGCTCGGACCTCGCCCAAGGCAATCTCGCTTTCAACCGCCGGTAGAACAGCCATTCGCGTGACCGTTCCGGCCGATGCCGATCACGTGCTCGAACTTCTCGGGCTCGACGGCAGACGAATCATGCGGGATGCCGGGCACGGGCCGCGCGTGTGCGAGATCGGCAAGCTCAGCCCGGGCACCTATGTGGTCCGGCTGCATTCATCACAGGGCACAGTCACGCGGAAGATGGTTGTCGGGAGATAGCCCAGACTCGTTTTGCGGGTTTGTTTGGCGGAAGGAGCGCGCGGGCGCCAGAGCGGGGGGTCCCGCTATCTTTTGACTGTCACACGCCCTGTCGCGACATGGCCGCCGGATACCAGCCGCACCAGATAGGTGCCCGCGCCGACGCGAGCACCGCGCGAGTCACATCCATCCCACGAAACCATTCGCCGGCCCGGATGAAGGTCGCGTCGCGTGATGCATTCCCCGGACATACTGTAAATGAAAATACGGCCGGATGCGCCGGCAGGAGTGTCGCCGAGATAGAGCGTCGTTACTCTGGTAAACGGATCGGGAATGCCTTGCACCCGGGCTCCCTGTCCCGGACGCTCGCGCATGATATCCCGGGTGTGCGTGGCATCCGTGCCCCCGAGATCCTCTTCAGCCTCAGCCAGCGTGCGCATGCCCACCACCGCGCTGTCGATATTGTCATTGGCAATCGCCCACCGGATGCACGCCTGGGCGTGGGTGGCGCCCTCGTCGATAAACGGCTTGATCAGGTCCCATGCACTCGCATCGTTTTCCAGGCGGCCTATGCGATCGTCCCACGTATGCATAGCGCTCAGAAGCATTTTCATGGCAATGACACCGACATCCTTTGTCTTGGCCAGTTCGAACACGGCACACCAGGTGTCCAGCGGCTCATCGGCCCAGTACCAATTGACACTGGGCGAATAGAAACCCATGATAGCATCCACGCGATCCGCATAGTTTTCCAGAAGCCCGGTGAGCTTGGCCGCGCTGTGCGAGGTCATTCCCAGGAATCGGACCTTGCCTTCGTCTCTGAGTTCGTCGAGCGCATCGAACACCGCCATTGCCTCGCTGTAGTCGCTGCCGGTAATGCCGAAGGCGCCGTGAATATGGACAAGGTCGATATAGTCGGTTCCCAGGGTAGTCAGGGCCTGTTCGACATCTGCTCTGCATTCCGCCGGGGTCCCTTCCTCCACCTTGCTGGATATGAATACCTTGTCACGGTTTGCGGACGTACAGAGAAACGCGTAGTCATCCAGGGTCCTGTAGGCCGATGCGGGAGCGGTGTCGAACAGGTTGACACCTGAGTCGAGCAAACGCTCGAGAGCATCCCGGAACCCGGCGGGATCGTCTTCGACCTGATGCCCGACCCCGTAGTTGTCGGCCCCGCCGGCGGCAAGGGTAGAGACCATCATGTTGGTCTTGCCCAGGCGGCGATAGCTCATGATATCGGGTTTGTGATTGCGATACTCGGGCCGGCCGGACAGGCCTGATGTGACCCTTCTGGCGCCCAGGGCGGTTTGCCCTGCTGCGGCAAGGCCCATGAGACCGGCAACTTTGGCAAATGACCTTCGGCTCAGGCTGGGATTGAGATTGAAGCGGGCGTTCATGGCGCGTGCCCCCTTGTGGCATCTCCCCCCGGAGGAATTCATTCGATAATATAGGGTTAGCGCCCCTTGCGTGCATCGGAAAGCCATGCATGTCATCATGCAGCGCATTTGCGGGCTGTCATTCGTAACGCGTGCATGGCATTGTTTGCAGAACTGGCGCCAGAATTACAGAATAGATGGCAGCGATAATGCCATAGCCGCATGTTTTCGGCAGAAGCGCACGGTCCCGGTGGTTTCACAAAAACGTTTGCATCACGGCGCATAGTTCGGCGAAGGCGCTTTTTCCGGCTCAACGGTGAACGTCTGCGAATACGGCGCGGTATCGTTGAGATCGCCCCGTCCGCTGGTCTTGGTGCCCTGGAGCGTGACCGACGTGCCGCTTTCATAGGTGCCGGAAACCGCGTAGCGGGCCGCACCGCCGCCCGGACACTTGTGGAAATTGATGGTGCCGGACACATCGTTGTCTGTCTGGGAGAGCTTGACATACCACCGCCACTGGTCGAGCGTTTCTCCGGCCTCGGCGCATGCGGTTGAGCTGTGCCATTCGCCGTCGAACATCTTCGGCTCCCGCGGTCCGCAGTCGTAACAGTCGGAGCCTTCTTCGCACGCGCCGCTGGTCGAACCCGGCCCCCCGTCGTCGCACTCGCCGTCACGGTTGGTTACGCATGTGGACCGGCATCCCGGGCGGTCGAAATCGCCCAACTCGGCGTAGGTAAGGTCATGATAAGCCTTTGAGTTGAGCACCAGCGCAATACCGTAACGCGCATACTCGGCATTGACCGCATCGATCGATTCTTTCAGCGTGGAACCGGCGGTGAAATAGCTGAAGAACTTCTTTGCCATGCCCGAACAGTGGCCCGCGAATACCGATTTCGATACTCCGATGGTGATGCGGGTCGGGTGGTCGAGGTCCGGAAGCATGTCGGCGGTCTGGCAGCCGGCCAGGAACAGGATGCCGGGGCCGCCGCGGGAGTTGACTGCAATCTTCGATATCATGCGGGTCACGCTGTAGTGCCTGGCCATATATACCCATGCCGCCGCGGTCATGCCGACGACTTTTCCCTTGCTTTTGGACAGGTCTCCGTGCGAGTATACAATTAGAGCATCTTCGGGCCGCATCATCCTCAGCTCGTTGTCGAGGTTCGATGTGTTGAAGTGATAAATGTCTCTGGCATCATTGAATCCCGCCTGTTTCATGGAGCTTACGAAGCTCGAGAAGGAGACGTCGAAAGTAGTGCCGAACGCGGACAGCACGCGAAGTTTGCGGCTGGTGGGCGTTGCCGCCCTGCGCGCGAGTCCCGGAGCTGCCGGCTCGTCAAGATGTTGCCTTCGCGGAAGCCCGCCCATCACACTGTCAACCGATGCCAGCCTGGCCGTGCTGTCGATATTGGCGGCAGTCTCATCGATGATACGGAGCTGAAACGGCACGCCCATTTTCGGGATGCTGACCGTTCCGCCGGTGCCGGTCCACACAACAGCCGAATCCCCGGCCATGGTGACCTCGGCGCTCACGCACGTGCCTGAGCTGTCGCAGTGACGGACCACCACGGCGGTATCGCCTGCCGTTCCGGCCAGTACACCCACAACCATTTTCGCGCCGGTTTCATCCTCGAGCACGCCTGCGGCGGCAACCGTGCCTGCACCGTCACGCGCCTGGACCATGTCCACAACCGCCGCAAGCGATGCATCACTTGCTGCAATGGCGCTGAAGCTGTCGGCGGGGATCTGTTCCTGGACCGAGGCTACAGTGGTCGTCTCGTCTTTGGATGAAGTTACCGGGTTGGTGTCCCTGCATCCGGGATGCAGGAAGAGGTAAAGAGCAAGAAACGGCAGGGATGCCAGGCCGAGGGAAAGGGGAATTCGTCTTGTCATTGCGTGCTCCGGGGGAATTGGGTCTTAGGATTTTTTCCGGTATTCGGATTGCATAAGATAATGCCTGTGCATGGGAGCGGGTTGTCAGGTTTCAATGTCGCCTGTCTGCGTGAATGCGGAAGCCACAGGCGGGGGTTATTTTGACATGTAATACTCGACAGTCCATATGCGTGTGGGACATATACAAAGGCACCAGCCGAATCATGCACCGCCTTTCTCTTTTGCTCCTGATCCTTGCCGCGCCTCTGTACGCCGGGGAACGCGATACGATAGTCCAGCCGGGCCAAAGGGCCCCGTCCTTTTCTATGCC
>WJMI01000068.1 GCA_014728015.1 Chitinivibrionales bacterium
ACTTTGAGCGGGGCCGACAGCGCCGAGCCGACGTCCTCGCGGTGCGCGGGCTCGAGAGGCTCGGGCAACGGGGAGCCCGGAGCTATGAGAAGCGACCGGCCATTGCGCACCACCCACTTGGATATCGGCCACTCGGCCGCATCGGCCATCGATGATCGGTCCGCGGGCGGGCGCACGCCGCGATGCCGCACGATCAGAAGCGCGCGGCGCTCCCCGTCCAGAAGCTCAATCGAGCCGGCCTGCGCATCGAGAAATTTCAATGACGAATCGAGCGTGAAATCCAGGAGCGCATCCAGATCGTGGGTGCCGGCCAGCCGGTTCCCGATTTCGTGGAGCGAGGCGAGCTGGGCGAGGATGACATTCTCCTGCGCGAGCTGCCGCGTGTTGAGCGCCTGGCGAATCTTCTGGAACAGCACCTGGGGCTGGAACGGCTTGACAAGATAGTCATAGGCGCCGTTGTGGATCGCCTGCATCGCGGTGTTGAGGTCGGGAAATCCCGTGGTCATGATGACCGGTATCGCGGGAATGACCTTGTGCGCCTCCCCCAGGAACTCGATCCCGTCCATGACCGGCATGCGGATGTCGGCAACCACGAGCCGCGGATGCTCGCGTGCCAGGATATCCAGGGCCTCCCGCCCGTCGTGCGCGCACAGGGCGCGATAGCCGGCCGTGTCCAACGCTGATGCCACGGCCTTGCACAGGTCCTTGTCATCGTCGACAACGAGAATCGGGTCCTGATCGCGTTCGCTCATACGAGTACCGGCATCCGGATCACATCGTCACGCCTGAAAAAACGATGAGTTCATGCGGGCCGAAACGCCGGTGTAGCCGGGCCTGCCGCCGCACTGCCTTTGATGTATTCCGAATCCAACCTAAAAGATACGGAATTCTAACCTGAAAGGGAAGATCTTTCGGCACAGAGGCATCACACCCGAAGGCCCCTGCGGACAGGCACGCCCCTCACCACAGGTAGCCGGTGCTCACATAGTAGGTGCCGTCGAGCTCGGACAGAGCGTAGCTGAAATCGACCGAAAGCGCCGAGAAAAGCCTCAGACCTCCGCCAAAGGCGAAACGCCCCCGGGTGAAGCCTGCCCGCAAGGCGACCGTATTCCTGATGAAATACTCCAGGCCGTAGCGGCCCTGGTAGAGAAACGACCAGACCAGGTCCTCGGCATTGTCTTCTTCGACAAGCACCTGTTTTTCGTCTTCGACATTCCACCGGACCCAGACACGCTCATCCGAGATCACGTCGGGAGTGGCATAGACCACAGTGAACGCGCCGTACAAGTATGGGATCTCCTTTCGCCAGCCGGCGCCCAGGCGCGCGCGGGGAAGGCTGATGTCTTTGTATGACGATCCCCAGTAGATGTAGTTCGTGGTGATATCGTCCACCAGAAGAGAGAACCGCAGCCCGCGGCGCGGGAGTCCCAGCACGGCACCGGCATCCACGCCGATACCGTAGCCCAGATCGTCGGGGAGGCGACGGCGCATTCCGTGGAGCCTGGCCCCCGCCGAGACCTCAATGCCCCGCCGCTCGAGGATCCTCTGCCCGTACACAATGCTGAACGCGATTTCGGAGAATGATGTATACGACAGCTTTTCCGGGTCCCAGATCGGATCACCATCGCCGGTGACATCAAGGCTCGTGGTCACGATAATGTCGGGCACGTACAGGTAGCCCACGCCGGCCCCGATACCCGCGTTCTTCCCGACCCGTGACATGTAGGAAGCCATCGATGTGCTGAATGTGTTTGCATAGAACCCGGCGTAAGACAACGTCGCCTTGTTGAGGGAATCGAGGGGGGCGGCGGCCGGGTTGCTGTGGAGCACGCCGTCTCGCGCAAAACAGATATCAGCACCTCCCAGGGCCGCGTTTTCCGGAAGTACGAACACGTCGCGATTGGCGTTGGAATAGCGCGCACGCTCTCCCCGGACTGTATGCGCGGCAGCGCAGATCAGTATGGCGAACAGGAAGTATCGATACACCCCGCCTCCCTTATGCGCTCCCTGCTTGTGCGGACGGCATGACATCTGCCTCCTAAAATAGTTGCTATCAACATAATTACGGTCTCCCGGCCGCGAATATTCCGCCCAAAGCGCAGCGGGAAGGACCGAGGAACGCGTTTCAGGCCGCATCCGGCCGTTTTTTGGCTTGATAGTGCAGGCATTCCCGAGCTATTTTCTCTGTACGCTAAGGGCGCATGGCTCAGTTGGTTAGAGCGCCGCGTTCACATCGCGGAGATCGCTGGTTCGACTCCAGCTGCGCCCATTTCTTCTCTGTCCCCGCCGTCGCCCACCCCAATGCGAAAGGCGCGAGCCCGATATGAGGCCGGTGCGCTCCAATCGCTTGATGACCCCCCCACGCTGCGTGATCCTTTTTCTGCTCGTAGCCTGGCGCATCTCGCAGTCGAGCGCTGCCGGGCGCTGTCTCGAATTTGCCTATCCTGTTTCCGGCACGCACATCACCGGGAAAACGTGCACGCTCGCCGTGGATGCGTGTTCGAGCGTCAGGTCGGTCGCGCTTCGCGCGCGCTACCTTGCACAAGACTCAAAGACAGCCCGGATGAAAACGCTTGGCAATATAACGCGGCCGCCATTCAAGCTTATCTGGGACCTTTCCGACCTGCCGATCCAGCTCGGCCCCGGGATGACCCTCTATGCCGAAGCCAGGCTCGCGGACGGCAGCGCGCGCCTTCGCAAACAGGAAGGGATCTTCCTGACACATTACCCCGTGGAAACTCCGGAATATGCGGTCACCTATCGCGCCGCTGACAAGCCCGGCCGCGTAAGACCGCTCGAGTTGACATCGACGCAAACCTCCGCTTCGGCCCGCGCCTATGTCACGTGGGACGAAAACGCGCTTCTGTTTCGGATTGAAGTACGCGATCCTCTGTTCTACAACAGCCTGCCCAAGAGGAAGCTCACACGCATGGGGGTCGAAATCCTTATCGATCCGAAAAGCAAGCGGGATGCGTACGCTTCGGAGAACACCGTTATCGTTTCAATCCCGGTGATCGGGGAACCCCAGCGCGTTCAATCACGGCCCCGGGCCGGTGAGGACGGTTCGTTCGAGCTGGTCCGCAGTTCAGAACGGACTTCCTTTGAAACCAACGTAATCCAGGCCGATTTCAAGGGATACAGGGTCTCATGCGCGATACCATGGTCCGCCTTTGACAACGGGAGGCCGGGGTCGTTCGGATGCAATATACTCGCCCGTGCGCTTGACAAGAGCACCTCGGTACAAACGCTCTCATGGGCCGGACAGAAAGGCGAATTCCTGTACTCCCCCTACGTGTGGGGTACCATGCGGGTAGCGGGAAAACCGCTGTTCGCCAACGTCGTGCTGCTCTGGGCCGCCAGTTGCCTGGCAGGGTTCGGGCTCGGGGCCGGGCTTGCACTCCTGTATCGCAACATGAGCCGTTTCGGCTCGCCGCTTGCCCGGTTCGAGCATTCGGAAGAGGACCAGCGCCTGTATGAAACCATCACCACCGCCGTCCACGAAAATGTCACCGACCGGAGCATGACCCTCGAGGACCTTTCGCAGCGGCTGGCTGTTTCACCGCGCAAGGTGAACCAGCTTGTCCACCGTAATAACGGCGAATCTTTCCACGACTTCGTGATGCGTTCCCGCATCGAAATCGCAAAGGAGCGGCTTCGCTCCTCGCACTCCAGCGAAGCGGCGATAGCATCGTCGTGCGGTTTCACAAGCGTCGACGAAATGGAGAAGTACTTCAGGAGGTTCTGCAGGACAACGCCCTACAAATTCAGGGAGGAGTACCAGGTCACGTAGCCCCGGTCCGGTCTCTTTCCTTCAGATGAAGGGCCTTCTGGATTTCCAGGTCGAGACGGTTCTTGTCGTAGGGCTTGGTGAACCACCTGAAAATGCCCATCTCGCTGATATCCTTTTCGCTTGGCGGGTAGCCCGATACGACAATGATGACCAGGTCGGGACGGATGGCGCGGAGGTTTTGTATGACCTTGCGCGGGTTCTCCCCTCCAAGCTTCCAGTCGAGAATCGCAATCTCGCAGTCTTTGCGGTACCGGCGAATCGCGCGTTCCGCCTCGGCCATGGTCGTACCTTCGCAGACCTTGTAGTCGAGGTCCGTCAGGAAAAACTTCAGGATGTCGCGGATCTTCGGATCGTCATCGAGCAGAAGCACCCGCGTGGCCTTCCTGCTCAGCAGTATCGACTTTGTGTCCCTGTCTTCGCCGCCCGACTCGCTCTCGGGTATTTCGATGCGAAACGTGGTCCCGTCCGCGCCTGTCTTCTCCACATGAATCTGACCGTTGTGCAGCAGCACGACCCGCCGCACCAGGGCCAGGCCCAATCCGGTGCCCTTGCCGACCTTCTTCGTGGTGAAAAACGGATCGAAGATCTTATCAAGCAAATGCGGCGGAATGCCCGTGCCGGTATCACTGAAACGCACGACAACATTGCTCGCCTCTCCCGCTTTCTGCTCCAGAAACGCCTCGACCGTGATAGCCCCCCCGTCAGGCATGGCATCACGCGCATTCCCGAAGAAATTCTGAAAAATCCTTTTCAGGTAGTTGGGATCCCCCTGTATCCACAGCGGATCGTCGGCGATATCGAGCGCCACCGAATAGGTTTCGCCTATCTGCTCCTCGAAATGCGGTACGATTTCCTTGATGAACGGGCCGAGATCCATGGGTGTATAATCCAGCGGCTGTTTCCGGCCAATCGCCAGGAGCTCCGAAATGAGAAACTTTGCATCGGTCAAGGTTTCGGATATGAGCATCATTTCGCGGCGGGTCTGATCTTCTTTGGTTTCCTTCCCGACCCGGTCGATGATGTCGTAGCTTGTCTGAAGTATGTTGTTGAAATCGTGCGCCATGCCGCTGGCCAGCGTGCTCAGCGATTCCATCTTCTGGTACTGAAACAGCCGGCTCGACATTTCCTCGCGCTGGGTGAGGGCGAGCTCGCGCTCGGTAACGTCGGTCATGCTGCCTTCCCACGACGCACCGCTGTCATCCTTCTCGGTCGGCTGCACAATGCAGTCGACAAACTTGATATTGCCGTTGAAATCACGAATCTGGAACGTGCCGCGCGTGCCGAACTTGTCCAGCTTGAAACCGTCGGGATCGACCATGTGGTCGCGCAGGCGGCTCCCCACGACCGCTTTCGAGGGAATGCCGAGTATCGAGTACGCCGCCATGTTCGCCCAGACAATCTCCCCGCCCCGGTTGAGCGTAAACAGCATCTGCGGCAGCCGGTGCACCAGATTATGGTAGCGCACTTCGGATGTTACCACCCGCTGCACCGAAAGGAAATTGTTCCTCGATATCAGGCCGCTGAGAATGGACACGATGAGCAGCATCAGCACGCTGGTGATGTAGATGTAGCTGGAGGTACTCGGGCTGTGCATGCCCGATGGAAACGCCAAGACACAGAGCAGGAGGTACTGCAGCGCGCTCAGCAAGCCCGCGAATATCGACAGCGAGACCTTATGGTGCAGCGCCGTGAACGCGACCGGTATGAAATACGCGGCAAACATGGCGCTGTGCACGACAATGGGAGAAACGCCCGCTATCGAGTAGGCCAACAGGATCACGCTCACCACGGTAACGTCGAGAAATGCAAGCACAAATACCGCGTACCGCTGCATCATGGGCCGGCGGGCACGCGAAAGATACAGCAGGCTGTATATGCACATGGTCGCGGCGGCCGCGACCTGCATGGCGAATGACACCACCGGAATCGTGCCGAGCGCAAAGGAATACAGCGAAATAAGAGCGAATACCGACGCGATCGTGAGACGAATCCAGGAGATCCAGCGCTCCGACTGCGCCTCGGCGAAATGGATGGCCTGTGTCTTGCCGAGAGTGTTCTTCTGGGTGGCTATGGTCATGGTTGAAACAGCAGAAAAACTCAGGATTGTTCGGTTCCCTAAAATAGCATTTCTCACGCCAAATATATCACTAAATCCATGAGATTTCAGAAGTAGTGATGATACCGATGACTGTGAAAACGCTCCCGGCAGACCAAATGAGCTATTTTCGGCACAGGACTCCTGAAAGTGACAGAAATCATCGCGATATTCCTACAAGGGGGCGCACATGAAAGGATCGATTTTTCTTGCAGAAGCCGCGGTACTATCGCTGAGCATAATCTCATGCGGCGGCGGAAAGCAGCCTGCGCAAAGAGATCCCGCACCGGAATCCGTGATCGTCGAACACGTGACAGACTCCCCGCCATCAGGGCCCGCATCGAATCAGCCGATGAAACCGGCGGCGCCGCAGCCGGCATCAGAGCGTATTGGAAAGACCGTTGTCCCCTTGCATTCCGCAACCGGCGCGCGCACACCCGCGGCCGCGCTTCCGCCGTCCAGACAGGCCGCCCCCAACGGGGATCTCGTGGTGGAGGCGCGCCTGGTGGAGATCCCCGGCACGTTCCCGCCGAACGAGCTCTACAACTATGTGTATGTCATGAAGTACCGTGTGCTTGAGGTGGCAGAGGGCTCATACGAAAGAGACGAGATCCTGGTGGGACACTATAACCCGCTCATCCCGCGCGACCGGATCAAGGACAACATGCGCGCGTACGTCACCGGCAATGTTCAAGGATTTGCGGAGGGTGACAAGCACCGGCTCGTTCTCACCACTCCGCTGGAAAAGGTGTGGAAAGAGGCCGTCGAAGACGAATACTTTGATGAACCCGGAGAGAAATTCTTTGCACTGAGGGCGGACAAGGCCAAATAAGCGTTCGAAAAGAACCCGGGGTTTCGCGCCCGATCAGGAGAAAAGAAATCGCGTTCGTCACTCCCACAT
>WJMI01000069.1 GCA_014728015.1 Chitinivibrionales bacterium
ACGTGGGCGCGAAAAGCTGGGGCGAGGAAGAGCAGCACCGCGGCAGGACCGGCGCGACGCGCTGGCGGCGGCGCCTGTCGGTGTCGGTGAGCGAGAACAACAAGGTGAGCATCGAGGTGGACGATGCATCGCTTGACGATGTTGTGCGCGATATATCGGTGCAAAGCGGGATAAATATCTTCATCTATGACAAGATCACCGGCACCATCAGCGCCAAGTGCGACAGCGTGTATATCGACGATGCCCTGCGGTTTCTCCTGCAGAACACCCAGTTTACGTTCTGGAAAGACAAGGAGATCTATTTCATCGGGTCGCGCGAGATGAGCCAGCAGAAGACCACGCTGGTTATCCCGCTCAAGCATATCATGGCCGATGAGACCGAGATCACCAAGATTTTGCCGCCCGGCATTACCAAGGATGCGGTTGTCAAGTTCGACAACGAGCACAATGCGGTGATTGTTATCGGCTCGTTCGATGTGGTCGCGCGGGCGCAGGAATTCCTCGAAAGGATAGACTCGCCCGTGCCGCAGGTGCTTATCGAGGCGCTGGTGGTTGATTTCAACATGGGAAAGATCCGGGAGTTCGGGCTGTCGGTGTTTACCGGGAACACCACGGACACGTCCTTCAACTGGCAAAGCGAAGAATTCGTGCCGGGAATCAACCTCAAACCCGGCCGCAAACGGACCGAGCGCGTGCTGAACCACGTGTTGAGTTTCCTGGGCGTGAACCGGGTGGTGGAGCTCCCCAAGAATTTCAGGTCTTCGATACACGCCCTCGAGGCCGCCGACATTGTGAAGGTACACTCTACGCCGCAGATTGCGACAATCAACGGCAACGCGGCCAGTATCACCATAGGCGAGACACGGTACTACCGACTGTCCAAAGAGACCCGGGCGGTTACCACCCAGTCGGAAAATCTGGTAGGCACCGACGAACGGTTCGAGACCCTGAAATTCAATACGCAGCTCGAAGTGACCCCGTGGGTCATGGATGAAGGGTATGTCATGGTGAAGATCAGGCCGGAGTTCAATATCCCGCGCACCGGGGGAGACGGCTCCACCCCGCCCAACGTGGACACACGGATACTCGAATCCATGGTGCGTCTCAAGGACGGTCAGACCATTGTGCTGGGCGGGCAGCGCCAGACCGAGAACGTGGTCAGCCGCCAGGGCGTGCCGTTCCTCAGCAGTATCCCGGTCATCGGGCTTCTGTTCGGCCGCAGCAAAATACAGAAAGTGGAGACCCAGATGATGATATTCCTGACGCCGCACGTGTACTACGGGGATGAAAGCGCGGTGGCGCCGGATGACTATTTCGGTGACGAGATCAACAAAATGCTCGACAAATACGACCCTGACAGGCGGCGCGAACGACGAGAGCACGACCGTTACGAACGGAAAGAGCGGCGGCACAAGAGGCGGGAGAAGCGGGACTGGGAATTTCCATGGCCGTGGAAGGTCGTCCGCGAGCGGCGCGAAGCACGGCAGCTTGAAGAGCAACGGGAAGAAGGAGAGTAGATACCAAACGTTGGACAGGGGCGGCTTTGCCGCCTGACATCCACACGGCAAATACGGGAGTTGCACTGTGAAACCTCATGTCTTATGGTACACCAGCCTTGCACTCGTGCTCGGGGCGGGCTGCGCGGATTATGATTTGCTGGAGGAAGGCCCCGATCCGGTAACGCTGGAAGTTGTAAGCACGACCGACAGCACGGCGACCATTCGCTGGACAATGTCCACCGCCGAGGATTTCACCAAATACAGCGTGTACTATGCTACGAGTGACATCGTGGATACCACGGATGAGCTCGCCGACACCCTGTATTTCAGGCAGGACACGATAAAAACAGTGGGCGATCTGGATGCCGACAAGCGCTACTATTTCCGCGTTGTCGTGTCCACCGCCAATCTGCGGATATCTATCAGCAATATCGTGGAAGCGTGGACGGACAAGGACAGCCGGGTGCTGGAATTCTATCCAATCGACAGCATACGGGACACATCCGTGGTGCTCAGATGGGAAAAGTCCGGTATCTCTGATTTCGGCCGCTACCTGATCTACATGGACACCACCGCCCAGAATGTCGACACCAATGCCGTGCCGGATCGCACGATACGCATCAACGAAAACGAAGACACAGTGCATGCGGTAGGCGATCTTACGCGGGGCGCCACCTACTGGTTCAGGGTGCACGTGGAGAACACGCGCGGCGATATCGTATCGTCCACCGGCGCGGACAGCGCCACCACCACGGCCGGTGTGCCCGATACGGTGGAGCTGACCAAAGGCGAGGTAACCGATGAGAGCGTGCAGCTTACCTGGACAAAAAGCACGGCCCCGGATTTCCATGCCTACGTGATTTATTACGATACGGTCGCGGCGGTGGACACGTTCACCACGCTCGCATCCGCGCCGGGCGCCGTCATAGAGCTGACATCGATAGACGCGGACCACGCGACGATCGACGGCCTGACCGCGGGCGCGTATTACCGGTTCTGCGTGTATGTTGTTGACAAGAGCGATCTGGTCTCCCCCAGCAACGTGGTAGAAAACTACCCGGTAGTGCTGTACCTGACCGCCCGCACCGATTCCACGGTCACCCTGGGATGGACCAGGAGCCTGTCCGACCGTTTCGAAGGCTACAAGGTGTTTCGCGCCGATGCGGCAGGGGTAGACACCCGGTCGTTTGCGCTGACGGTAAACCCCATCGAGAACAGCCTCATCCAGACGTTTGTGGATACGGCGGTGGATGCATCGACTGAGTACTACTACCGCGTGTTTGTGTATGAAAAGGAACCGAGCGAAGTGAGCGGGTCCAACGAGATTGCGGTCACTACGCTGGCCGCGCCGTGAGGAGCGCGGGTGGATGCTACATGCTGGATGGTGGATCGTTCGGGGTTGCGCGTTGACTGTACGCCGGCGGGAATGCTTATGGAATGCCGGCCGCGCCGCTGGTGCAGTATCCAACATCCGGAATCAAGTATATAGAACACCAACGGGAATAACTCACTGATGACTTTCGTGAACCTGCTCCCCCGGCTTTTCAACCCGCCGCGCGAATTGCATACCGGTGTTTCCGGCGGCAAATATGTGATGGTTGCGCGGAATGGGGCGGGCGGAATACGCGTGCTGTCATGCACTGACAAGCGCCCGGCACTGCTACCGTCGTGGATGCCGGTTTCCATGCACGCGGAGCTGGAAAACACACCGGTGTTCCTCGTGGCCGAGGATTTGCACGGGACAAGGCCGGAGGAATGGCTCGACCAGAATGAAGAGCGAATCGTTCCGCGGGGATTCGCCGCGGATCAAGTGGTCAACGAATGGACCGTTGACAGGGAGCGCGTGTATTCGGCGACCGTTGCGCGGCACGCGCTCTCCGGGTATCTGGAAAAATGCGAACAGGAGAACATCAGACTCGAATCGCTTACGCCTTCGCTGTGGGACCTGGCAATAC
>WJMI01000070.1 GCA_014728015.1 Chitinivibrionales bacterium
CGGCAAATGCCCTGGATTGGACAAGGGGATGCGCATCGTGTCCGACTCCTTTCAGTCGTAGGCACTCAGCGCGTTTATAGCCAGAGCACTTCGCAACACGGCAAACGTTGTCGCGGCCACCAGCCGCGTTTCATATACAGTTTGCAAGCGACAAGGAGGGAGCTTGCGGACCCGGTGTTTCGCCACCGCGAGTCTTGGGAAGCGTGCGTGTCGTGGTCCTGCCGCGGCGGGTACGAAGCCTTCCGACATGGCGCCGAAGTGCTTTCGGGCACGGGGAAGAATCCGTGAGGAGGACGCCTTCCGAACAGTTTCACGATTCGGTGAGGGGTCAGGCTGCCGTCTGCTTACGACAAAGCAGACCCAGCGCTATGGTCAGCATATGTTTACGCACGAAACTGTCGTTACCGCGCGAAGGAGCGAAAGAAGCTGACACGCTCTGACCAAAAAGGTGTGAGGGACGGTTGGCAACTATCAACGGGGAGCCAACGTGAACAGTGAGCCCTCCGGCAGACAGTGCGGGCCTACGGCGTGGGAATGGCTGTGAAACGAGGACTGGAGGTAACCCTATGCTCTCGCCTCTGCGCAGAGGCAGGCCGAGTGAAAACGGGGTTGTTGGGAGTATAGGTGGAGAAGGCGGAAGAAGCGAATGCTGCCGGGAAAGCCGGTAGATACGGGTTGCGGGCACTGCCAAGCCCAACATCACCCGCTGCGTGAGCAGGCTGACGCTCCGTCTGGTGCCTCATCGCGAGAGAGTGTGAAGAACCGCTTGAGTCCGCCTTCGCTCTGTGAGAGACGGCGCGACAAGGGAGACTGCAAATGGGAACTGTCCCGTGGACAGTTTATGCGCCTACCCGCCGACGTGAACACTGGAAGCTTCCGGATGGACTAAGCTGGAGCACAGTGCAGCAGAAGGTGAAGCGGCTTCAGATGCGTATCGCGAAGGCTGCCAAAGAGGGCAATTACCGCCGGATGCGGTCGTTGCAGTGGTTACTGGCTCACTCACGTCTCGCGAAGCTGTTGGCGATTCGTCGAGTGACCTCGAACAAGGGCAAGAACACGCCGGGAGTAGACGGCGTGGTCTGGCGAACGTCTCGACAGAAGATGCGCGCTGTCAAACAGTTGAGCAGACGCGGTTATCGGGCGCTGCCCCTGCGCCGTGTCTACATTCGCAAGAAATCCGGCAAGCTTCGCCCGCTGGGCATACCGACCATGCGCGACCGGGCCATGCAGGCGCTGTATGCGCTCACGCTGGCTCCCATAGCCGAGACACGGGCCGACCCGAACTCGTACGGGTTCCGGGAAGGTCGAAGCTGCGCCGATGCACTGGCGCAATGCTTCGGGTGTCTGGGGTACAAGGGAAGCGCACGGTGGATTCTCGAAGCCGACATCCAGTCGTGCTTCGATGAAATCAGCCATCAGTGGATTATGGCCAACATACCCATTGACCGGAAGGTATTGTCGCAATGGCTGCAAGCCGGATATCTTGACCGGGGTACGCTCTATCCGACACTGCGAGGTACACCGCAGGGAGGGGTTATCTCTCCCCTGATAATGAACATGACGCTCGATGGGCTGGAAGAGACGGCTATCCGCGCACTTCCTCCCTACGGGCAAGTGCGCCATCTGGTGCACACTATCAGATACGCCGACGATTTTATTGTCACGGCCCGCCACGAGGTGATGCTGCGCGATAAGATTCTGCCGGCATTGCGGGCGTTTCTCGCCAAACGCGGTCTGAAACTCTCCGAGGAAAAGACCCGCATCGTGCGGATAGAGCAGGGCTTTGATTTCCTGGGACAGCATATCAGGAGATTCCCCTGTGGCAAAGTACTGATACAGCCGAGCACAAACGCACTGCAAGGAGTGCAGGCGCGGGTGCGGCAGATTCTCAAAGCTCACAGCGGGACGGACACATACTCGATGATACGGCGCCTGAACCAGAGTATTCGGGGATGGTGCAACTATCATCGCTGTAGCTGTGCGACCCGTGCGTTCAAAAGGTTTGACAGGTGGTTATTTTACCGGCTGAAGCACTGGCTGCACCAGCGTCACCCCAACAAGGGCAGGCACTGGATTATGAAGACGTACTACCGGCTCCATGACGGCACCGCGTGGTCGTTTTACGCCAGACGCACAGTCAAGAACGGTCGCAGAGAGCATATCGATTTGTACCGGGCCAGCCGGACGGGAATCGTCCGGCACGTAAAAGTACGGGCTGCGGCAAATCCGTATGACCCCGCCTGCAGCAGCTACTTCACGAAACGTCGCCTGGCACGTTTCAGGCAACACGCTGCACGCGGGTCAAAGGCTCTTGTCGACGAGCACGGGTCGCCGAAAGATACCGGTGGCTTATGAGGTGCTTGAGCTGTATGACGGGAAACTGTCACGTACGGTTCTGAGGGGGGAAGGAGCCCGCAAGGGCTCCGACCTACCCGGTTTTGCAATTACCGCTGGGGAATGGAATTATAGTTGGGGGGCTGGAAGAATCCGGCGTCGTGCCGGGCAGATAGAAAGAGAAATATCAGGCTCTTGCCAGTTGTGCACGCCGGGATGGGCGTGAAAGCCGGAGTCGTAGACCAATAGCGTGGCTGGCTTTGAGATACGTCATTATGTTACAATTCGCACCATTTTCTACCTTGGACACCTGTTGCTGCGTCAGATGGGCTGCTTCTGCAAGTTCTTTTTGGCTCAGGCCTGCTTTCTTTCTCTCTTTTTGCAGCTTGATTGAGAATTCCAGGAGTTCAAGTTCTTGTTCATATGCTTCTTTGAACTCAGGATCCTTGAGCATTTCTTTGAGATGTTCGTCAAATGTCAACATTGGTCTTCCTCCTCAGGGACTGTTCGTCATTGCGCTCAAGGAAATCGGCCCGAAGCTTCTTCGCTTTCCTGATCTCCTTTGGCGGAACTTTGTCCGACTTTTTAATGAATACGTTGGTCAGAACAATGAAACTCCTATAGCAGAAGAAATAAAGGACTCGAGTTTGGTTCCCTTTGAGCTTCACTCTCAATTCGTGAATTCCGTCCTCAAGCAAGTCTGCATATGGTCGCGGAAGCTGCGGTCCCTCGTTCTCAAGACACCGCATGAAAGCCGCAACCTTCGCTTTCTCCCCTGCCTTCCGCTTCGCGAAGAAATCAAATACCTCACTTCGCCCTTTTTTATCACGGTAGTAGATAATCTTCCACTTCGGCTTGTCAGAACTCATAGTCATATTATACATCATATTCGATGTTTCTGCAACACTGAATTTTCAAGAATCGCAAAAGGTGTTCGAAAAAATGCATCCACTACACATTGTGCAACGCTCTGGCCCTGGATGCAAAAACCCTCCGGCAAACGCCGGAGGGTTGTGCGCGCGTGCGGCGGGACTCGTGGGGACGGCCTAGTGCACGACCAGATTGTGAGTGCGGACAGTAGTTCCAATCCATGCTCTTAGTACATAGGCCCCTTTGGCCAGGCGGCCATCGGATATGATATACGAGTCCGCCTTCGAGCTTGATTTCGCCCATACCATGCGTCCGGCCAGGTCATGTATCGCAAGCCGGTGACTTCCAGGCTGGTGCACCACAATGCTCAGCCCGAGTTCTCCAATGGAGTGGACAGCAACCGGAGATTTCCCGTTCGATTTGAGAAATGCCGCCACGTTGTCGGTCGAGCCGCCTTCAGCCAGCGCATCGATAGCATCAGTGATCGTGCCGTGGTCGGTGCTCTCGATGAACCCGAAGTGAAACGTGTCCGGGACGGTATTCAGGTACTTGCTCAGACCGGAGCGCCCGAAACCGAACACGGTCATTGGGCTCATATCATAGTACTTGTCCGGGCTGGAGTCGTCCTGCAAATGATGCAGGAACAGCACGCGATCCAGGCCGGGATCGCCGAACACTATCCATTCGGGATCAGGAATGTCGCCGTCCTGGTGGCTGGTGCAATTCTGCGGGCTGGTTACCGATGAAGTCATCCACCAGTCGCTGCTCGAATAGCTTCCGCCCGGGGTGCCCTCGTAAAGGACCCAGTATGCCCGGGATTTCTGAGTCATAATGAACCGGGCATGCGTGTCGAAGAATTCCCAGGTAGCGGCCCAGCCGCCTTCGTTCGAGGTCTGGCAGTTGATGGTCACCTTGTTTTCGTCACTGGATGCATCCATAGCGCACGTGTTGGTGTTGTATCCCGGATGGAAGACATTTCCCGGATGCACGGCGTTGGGTATGCCGCGATACTTGCCCGATGCGCCGCCGGCGTTATTGAAGCTGATCCAGTCGTTATCCTGATTGTCGAGCATGCTGGACAACCCGCCGTTCTCCTTTTGCAGGTGCCAGACCGCGTTCGTACCCGTGATTTTCCACGACGACTTGCCCTCATCGGTGGCATCCTCGACGGTCACGGCCTGCGACAGCACGCTGAACACGAAAACGCACAGCACTGCCGTCCACATGCCCTGCCCTGCCTTGAAACTACACATACCGGCCTCCCTGTGTCTGCTCCCCCCGGTAATGTTGGAAAAAAGCCTGCGACTCGAGTTGCCCGCGAGCCGCGCGGCGTTATGTGCTTATCAGGTTTCTGACTTGAAGGCCTCCTTTCTTTTCCGCGATACAATATAAAAGGGGAAACGATGCCTCTGTCGAGACATATCGTTCCCCCCGATATTTGAAAGCCGTCCGGCCGCAAGGACCGGGCAATCCTGGGTCTCTGTGCTTATTCGATAATGAGATCCCGCGAGAACGCGGTCCCATTTGCCTTGCAGCGAAGCAAGTAGGCCCCGGGGCTGACCGTGCCGGTCTGGATCACGTATTGGGCCCGTTCGTTGCCGTTGTAGGCCGCCGCGAGACGGCCGGTCAACGTGTACAGATTGAGCGTATGCGCGCCGGATTCTTTCATGTTGATCTGGATGCTCCCGTCGCCCAGGTAGCTCACCGTAAACGGGCTTGCCGCCTTGCGCGCCTTGATCTGCTTGTGCAACAGCACGCTGACATAATCGTCTGCCATGATATCCGCTGCAATGGGGCTGATCGCGGAGTGCTCGGTTTCGTCCAGAAGCGCGACGTTAAAAGTGTTCTGGCCGCTTAAATACATGCTCATACCATCGCGACCGAATCCGAAAACAGTCATCGGGTGCATGAGGTAGTACTTGTCTGTGCTGTTGTCGTCCTGGTGGTGGGTAAGAAGTATCGACCTTCCGTTGTTCGCGTCGGCAAACGCAATCCATTCGGGACTGGGAATATCCCCGCCTTTTTCATTGCTGCAGCTTCCCGAGCTTCCATCAGAAGTGATCCACACGTCGCTTCCTTCGACAGCACCACCAGGTGTCCCTTCGTACAAGAACCAGTAGTTGTGCGTATTCATCTGTGTGCACTCGAGCTTGGCATAAGCATCGGTAAAAGTCCAGATGTAGGTACAGCAGCCGTTGTTCGAGTTGCAGGTTATCTCGATTTCGTTGTCGCTCTCCGAGGTCTTGCTGCAGGATGCGGTATTGTGGCCCGGATGGCCGATATTTTCCGGGTATACCATGTTAGGGATACCGCGGTAGATTCCGCTGGCCCCGCTGCCGTAGTTGAATCCAATCCAGTCCTGGCCGTCACCGTCCACCAGACTGGACAACCCGCCGTTGTTCTTCTGGAGATAGAACGTCCCGCTTATCGCGGTGGTTATCTCCCATGCGTCGCCTTCATCGTTGACATCGGAAATGCCCAGCGCAAATACGCCACCCGCAAGCGCCAGCAGGCTCACCAGCGCTATTCCCATGCATTTGTTGAATCGTGTGTTTCCCCGCATACCTCAGCCCCCCTTCGGTTGAGTGCTATCGTTCTGATAGGTAGGATTCGCTATTTGATTATAACAATAGTCTCCGCTTTTTCGGCTTCGCCGCTTGCCACGCTCAGGACGTATGTTCCCGCGCGAATGCTCTGCGATGTGAGCGTTGCCTCTTTCATGCCTGTCACGTGACGGGCCGCTACGGTCCGCCCTCGGGTATCTACCAGGGATATGCGGTATGACTGTGCGGGCCGTAGGCCGCGTATGGCGAAGTCTCCTACTTTGCTGTAGTCTAACGCAATCCCGCTCAAACTCTGCATCTCAATGGGTCGCACTGAAGCATTGGGAATGATGGTCAGCGATTCCACGATATCTGCGGGTGTGCCGGGTTCGTACTGTGCATAGACCTTCAGTGATATGCCGGAAGACAACAATGAATATGAATCCCCAAGATCGTCGGTAATAGAATCTTGGACAGTCCACACAAATGTACCTGTATCACCG
>WJMI01000003.1 GCA_014728015.1 Chitinivibrionales bacterium
CATCAGTGGCTGACCGTTTCGGTGGAGCTGGCGGCCCAGTCGCGGCCGGCATCTCCCGATCTTGTGTCCGGGGTGGTCGATCGCGCGAACGGCAGCCTCGCGGACTATCCTCGACGGATATCGCGAAAGGTCGGGCCGGCCGGTGCCGCCGGGCTGTTCGCGGCGGCCGCGACATTCGGCTTGGTCTCGCTTGTCGCCACGCCGCGGCTTGCGGCCTACTGGGATTCCCCGCTGAAAATGGCGCGGCGCATGGAGGTACGCCTCGGACCCGGGACAATCGCGGTCGCGCAGCATGTTTCCTGTACCCTTTCCTGCCTGCCGGCGCAAAACGTGTTCCCGTCGGCCGGGATATCGCTCACGCCGCTTGACGGCGGCCGCCCCGCGCACCACCTGCTGCGGGCCGGTACGGACGGGGGTTTCGTTTTTGTCAATAATCGTGTGGACGAGTCCTTTGCCTATGCGTTTCGCCTGGGCGGCAGGTGGTTCGGGCCCGAGACAGTCACCGTGGTTGCCCCGCCCCGGCTTCACGAGCTGCGCGTCCGTCTGAGCCCGCCGCGCTACACCAGCCGCCGCGCCGTTTCGCTCCCCGAGGGCAAAGGCGGTATTGCCGCCTATGCGGGAACGCGCGCCCGATTTACCGTTGCGTCTCATTTCCCGCTCCGGAGGGCGCGTTTCGCGCCCGAAAACGGGGACAGCCTGGATTTCACGGTGAGCGGCGCGCGCGCGGAGGGGACCGTCCCGCTGTGGCGTTCCCGCAGATATACTTTCGCTCTGGTCGACACGCTCGGCCAGGAAAGCGATTCCCTGCCCGCGTTCTACATCGATATCCTTCCCGACCATCCGCCGTCGGTACGTATTCTCAAGCCCGGCATGAATAAGGACCTGTCCCCCGCCCAGGTTGAAACACTGTGGATTGAGGGCATCGATGATCTGGGCGTACGTACGCTCGCCTGCGAGTGGCGGCGCAGCACCGACCCGCCGGAAACTGTGACCACCTGGGACCTTTCGCCGTCCCGCGCGGGTCAGACCGTGGTGCGCAGCGAGGCGGTCTGGAACCTTGCCGAACTTTCGCTGTATCCCGGCGATACCGTGTACTACTGGGCGCGGGCCCGCGACAGCAAGCCCTTCGGTGCCCCGCAGGTCAGCCACAGCGACACGTTCTGGTTTCGCGTGCCGAGTTTCACCGAAATCCACGAGAGTATCGTCGGAAAGGAAACCGATGCGCAGGAGTCGCTGGAGAGTGTCAGGGACTACCAGGAGGGAATGAAAAAGAAGCTCGAGCAGCTCATGCGTTCGGCACAAGACAGGAACGAGCTTTCGTGGGAAGACAGGAAGATTCTGGAGGACCTCGGCGAGAATTTCAAGGCGCAGGTGGATTCACTGCAGCAGGCGGTGTCGTCGCTCGAAAAGGCTGTCGAGCACCTCAAGGAAGAAGGCGCACTTCCGGAGGATGTTCTTGACAGGATCGACGAAGTGCGCGAGGCGATAACCGAGTTGATAGAGGAATACGGCGACTCCCTCCTGTTCGAGCCGCCCGGGCCCGGCGAGACGGTGTCGTGGAATGACATGCGCGATGCCGTTGAAAAGATGCAAAAGCTCCTGCCCGATCTGGAGAAGCATCTTGAAAACACACTGCAGTATCTCGAGGCCCTGCGCCGGGACCAGGAAGTCGCGGGTATGGCGGCGCGCGCGGAGAAACTGGCCGAGAACCAGCTCTCTCTCGCCTCACACCCTCCTCCCGATTCGCTGGCACGCCAGAAAGCGCTCACCGGGGACATCAGCAACCTGGTCGAAGACATACGCAAGATGATGGCCGACAGCGGCGGCGCCCCGCCGGTTCAGGCCGGAGACGCGCCGTCGCTTACGCAGGTGGAGGCGCTGTGCAATATGATGCAGGAACGCCTGTCGCAACAGGGCATGCCGGCCTCATCAGAGATGGCCCGGATGAGCGGGGCGCTGCAATCGCTTTCACAGGACCTGCTCAGCATGCTCAGCACGGCCATGATGGCGCAGATGCTCAGGGAGCGGGACATGCTTCTTGACGCGGCGCGCGACATGCTCGATCTCGCCAAATGGCAGCAGGGCCTCGACGGCCGGATGGATCCCGGCGGGCAAAGCCGGGCCATGACCGCCGCACACCAGCAGGCGCTCATGGATGCCCTCCGTGAAGCCATGCAGAAACTGGATACCCTGCGGACCGTTCCGCCCAACCTCATGCGCGGTATCATCAACGATGCCGAGCAGGCATTGGCGGCAATGGAAGGCGAGCTTGCCGCGCTCGCCGGCGGCAGGGCCCCCGCTCCCGGCGGGGGCGCGGGAAGCAGGCTCAACAATCTCGCTTCCACGCTGCTCGCATCAGCCGATGCCATGGGCAAGCAGTGCCAGGGCGGGTCTCCCTCCGGCATGGCCGGCGGCATGATGCCCGGACTGCGAAAGCTCTCGGGAAAACAGGCGGCCATCAACGCGGCGACCGGGGAGCTGTTGCGGCAGATGCTTCAGCAGGGCCGCGGCGAGGGCGGCATGAGCATGGGCCAAAGCTCGCAGCAGGCCGCCGAGGCGGCACAACGGGCCCAGCAGGAGCTCGCCGGGGAACTCAGGAGGCTTGCCGAGCAGTACGGGAACGAATCCGGGGGCGTTTCCCGGAAGAAGATGAAGGAGCTTGAAGATGAAGCGCGCCGGCTCGCGCAAATGCTCAAGAACCCCGAACCCGGAGTGCGGGATCGGCAGGAAAAATTTCTCGTCCGCCTTCTTCAGACAACCCTTTCGATGCACAAGCAGGACGAAGGCAAAGAGGAGCGAAAATCCTCTTCGGCGAAAACCGTGTATTCGGCCCGCAACATCAGCAGGCTGCATGCCGACGATGCCGATGCGGATACGTTCCGGCGAATTCGGACCCAGGCGCTGGACGGCAACTTCCCCGAGTCGTATCGCCTGCAGGTCCAGGCCTATTTCGATTCGCTCGGCGTCCTGTTTCTGGGCAGGCACTAGCGAGACGCTTCATGCTGAACCCCCCGCCGGCGGCGGGAACGCAAGGCCTTGTCTCTTGGCGAATAAGAAAGCGCCGGCGCGCAGGGGGGCCTGCCTATTTGACCGATAACACCAGTTTCATATATTTTATTCTACCGTTTTAACCAAGAAACGGGCATAATGGGCCAGTAACTCAGCGGTAGAGTATCGCCCTTTTAAGGCGAGAGTCGATGGTTCGAATCCATCCTGGCTCATTTTTTCTTTGGGACAACCAAAGCTTCCTGTGCTCCTCTCCCTCCTGCGCGCGGGCGACCGGACACCGATGTCTATCAAGCATTTTGCAGACCGTTGGCGCCGGGGAACATTTCCCGGTCTTGACGCATGGCTGAAGGCGGCGCCGCGGACCTCTCTGTTTTCGGGTTGTGCCGGCAGCGGTCCGTCGCTTCTCGCCGCCGATCTGTATGAGTCGAGTGACAAATCCGTGCTCCTGCTGGCCGAGAGCGGGAAACGGTGCGAGATTCTTGCAGAGGAATGCGCATCGCTTGTCGGCCGGGACTGCGCCGCGGTATTTCCCTCGCGGGATGCGATTCCGTATAACCTGAAGTCGCCGTTCGGCCCGACGGTCGAGGCGCGCTTTCGCGCCCTGGCCGGGCTGATGGCGGGCGGGCGCGGCATCATCGTCGCGCCGTCGGTAGTACTGCTTCAGAAGGTCCTTTTGCCAAAGAAGTTTTTCAACAGCATTATCCGCATCCGGGTGGGCGACGAACTCCCGCAGGAAGCGCTGGCCGGGTGGCTTGCCGAGAACGGGTTCCGGCGCGAAACCATGGTCGATGACGTGGGGTCATTCGCGGTGCGCGGCGATATCTTCGATATCTACCCGTTCATGACCGATGCGCCGCTGCGCATTGAGTTTTTCGGGGACACCATAGAGTCAATCCGCCTGGTCGACGTGTTTTCGCAGAAGTCGCGCGCGCGTCTCCAGGAGGCCGAGATATACCCCATGGCCGAATTCCGTTTCAGCGAGGAGCAGGTGAAGGCGGCGCTGGCGCGCATGCATGCGCACGCCCGTGACAAGGGCATGGACACGGCAGGCATCAGGGGCCTCGAGCACTCGTGGAAAACGCTGTCGGACCATGAAGGGATCGAGTGGTTTCTCCACTGGTTCGACTCGCCGTCCGCCACGCTGCTGGACTACCTTCCGGCCGATACGGTGGTCGTGTGGCACGATGCGTACAACCCGGCGCGCCGGCTTGACGAGCATGTGGAGAACTATGCCCGCCATCTGGAGCGCGTGGCCGATACGATGCGTCCGCTGGTCTCGCCTCCCGAAAAGCTCCTTGTCGCCCGGACGGATGCGGTCAAGCGGCTCCATGCGTCTCCTGTCGTGTTTGTCAACACGGAGGACCTGGAACCACGGCCCGAATTCGCGCATCGCTGCTCCATGCAGGAGCAGCCGTCGTTTCCCGGATCGCTCGCCCCCCTGTGTTCCGACCTGCAAGCCAGACACGACCAGGGCTTCGAGTGCCGCGTTCTGTGCGAGAGCCTGGGCCATGCCGAGCGCATGACCGATGTCCTCGCGGAGCCCTGCCCGTTCGTTGCGGTCGAAATCGCAACTCTCGAGCGCGGGTTCATCGACAGGGAGAACAAGGCCCTGTACTATGCCGAGAACCGCATCTTCAACCGGCCGCACCGCCGCCCGCCGTCGAAGAAGGTGCGGAGCGGTGTGCCCATCCAGAGCTTCGATGCCCTCTCGCCCGGCGATTTCGTCGTACACATCGATCACGGCATCGGCCGGTTCGTGGGGATAGAGCGGGTGCAGACCATGCAGGTTTCCCGGGACTGCATGGTGGTGGAATACCAGGATGCGGCAAAGCTGTACGTTCCGGTGGAGGATTTTCATAAAGTCCAGAAATACATCGGCAAGGATGCCTCGCCGCCGGTCCTGTCGAAGCTCGGGAGCGCATCGTGGGAGAATCTGAAGCGCCGGACCCGCACCGCGCTCCAGGAGATGGCCCGGGAGCTCATCGAGCTGTATGCGAAACGCCAGTACCTCGACGGCATTCGTTTTTCGGAAGACTCGGTGTGGCAGAAGGAGTTCGAGGACACGTTCCTGTACGAAGAGACCGCGGACCAGCACGCGGCCATCCGTGATGTCAAGAAAGACATGGAAGACAAGAAGCCGATGGATCGCCTTATCTGCGGGGATGTCGGTTTCGGCAAGACCGAGGTCGCGCTGCGCGCCGCGTTCAAGGCGGTGAGCGACGGGTACCAGGCGGCGGTCCTCGCGCCGACTACGATACTGGTCGCCCAGCACTATGAGACGTTCCGCGAGCGCATGGCCCCGTTCCCGGCAAACGTGGGTATGCTCAGCCGGTTTCTGAGCCCCACGGAGCAGCGAGATGTGGTGCAGAAGCTGAAGACCGGGGCTGTCGACATTGTTATCGGCACGCACAGGCTCTTGTCAAAGGACGTCGCGTTCAGGAACCTGGGACTGCTCGTGGTTGACGAGGAACAGCGGTTCGGCGTGCGGCACAAGGAGAAACTGAAGCAGTACCGGTACAAGGTCGACGTGCTTTCCATGACCGCCACGCCCATTCCGCGGACATTGCACCTGTCGCTTGTCGGCGCCCGCGATCTGTCGATTATCAACACGCCGCCCGCGAACCGGCTCCCCATCGAGACCCGCGTGATGCAGTACCACGACCAGATACTCAAGGATGCCGTTGCCAACGAGCTTGAGCGGGGCGGCCAGGTATATGTAGTAGACAATCGTATCGCCGGCCTGTACCGGCTCAAGGAACGCATAGAGATCCTGGTGCCGCGGGCATCGGTTGCCGTGGCGCACGGGCAGATGGACGAGAAGGAGCTCGAGGCAATCATGAAGGCCTTTGTGGCGGGCACGTTTGACGTCCTGGTTTCGACCGTGATCATCGAGAACGGGCTTGACATCCCCAATGTCAACACCATTGTCGTGAACCGCGCCGATGCCATGGGGCTGTCCCAATTGTACCAGCTTCGGGGGCGTGTCGGGCGGTCGTCGGAGCAGGCCTACGCGTTTCTTTGTACGCCCCCGTTCAAGGAAGTGCACCCGGTTTCGCTCAAGCGCCTGCGCGCGCTCGAGCAGTACACCGACCTGGGGTCGGGGTTTCAGATCGCCATGCGGGACCTCGAGATCCGCGGCGCGGGCAACATCCTCGGCACCCGGCAGCACGGCTTCATCGCCGCGGTCGGGTTCGAGCTCTACTGCCGGCTTCTGAAAGAAGCGGTCAATGAAATCAAGGGCGCTCCCGAAGCGGCGGCCCCTGAGGTGAAAGTCGATATCCCGCTCGAGGCCTACCTGCCCCCCGAGTATGTCTCCGACCCTACCGCGAGGGTCTCGGTATACCAGCAGCTCTCGTCCGCGCCGTCGCGCGAGACTACCGACGAGATCGAGGCGGGCCTCCTGGATCGTTTCGGGCCGCTCCCGCCCCAGGTGTCCGCGCTTCTTCTGCTGATGCGCATCAAAATCCTGGCCCGGGCGCTGGGCGCGAGCATGGCGCGCATCGATACGGAAGGCGTCATGGTGCTGGGTTTTGAGGGAGAGGAGCAGCGGGTGGCCGACAGTATCAAGGGGATTCTGGGCGGGGCCGACCGGCAGTTCCAGGTCATATACGGGAAGCCGGTGCTGCTCAAGGCGCCGCTTTCCGCCGATGCGCCGGGAGCGCAGGCCGCCGAGATGCTCTCGGTTCTCGAGGGTCTTTGGCGGGCCGCAGCCGCCGCGGCGGACCCCGCGTGAGCGGGTGTCCGCCGTGTGCATTGCCCCGCCGCCATCATGTATTTTGAATACTTGCTATTCGAGAGTGTCGCACTCTCCGGCAACGCATCATTTGCGCTTTTTCAAAGGCGGCGGCGGCGAATGCAGAAATCAAAACGCAGGGCGGTAATTCTGTCCGTGATGCTTGTCGCGGCGCTGTGCGGCGCGGTCGGATCCATCGGTTTCACCTGCCAGAAACGCACCGACAGCCCGATTATCGCGCGGGTAGGGCGGGCCGTCCTTACGCTCGACGATGTATACGAGCGAATACCGCCGGAATACAGCGACCGTATCAGCCGCGAACAGAAGATAAACTATGTCAAGCAATGGATCGACACCGAGCTTCTCTATCAGGAGGCCTTGCGCCAGAACATACACCGCGAGACGGAAATCCGCGAGCGGCTGAACGAAATGAGACGCGACCTGCTCAGCGCCGAGATTATCAGCCGCAACTCGTTTGCCGCCGGCAAGTACACGGTCTCCGAAGATGCGGTCCGGGCGCATTATGAGGAGCACAGGGATTCTTTCGTGCGGGAGACCGATGTGATCAAATCGCTCGAAATCGTAGTCGACGATCTCAAGACGGCATGGAATGTCCGCAACCAGGTCACGCATGACAACTTCCTCGATCTGGCCGTGCGCTACTCAACGGCGCCGGTGCAGGATCCCCGGTCGCTCCCGTATGTGCCGGTCAACCTGCTCCCGCCCGCTGTCGCCGACGTGGTCGTGGCCATCAAGGTAAACGGCACCACGGCGCCGATCGAGGTTGACGGCGCTTTCCATATCATCCGGGTCCTGGACAAGCAGGAGGCCGGGACAACGTGCTCGCTCGAAGAGGTGCGCGAGGACATAATCAGCACCCTCTCGACCGAGGCCCAGAAGCGGCATATGGAGGACCTTCTGTCCAACCTGCGCCTGAAAGTCGACCACGAGTTTCATTTCGATCGCATTCCGGATCTCGCCCCCGCGCGGGACGAGGGCCCTTCCTGACCGGGCCGCGCATGCACATGGTACGCCGAGCCGTTCCCCCCATCCACGCCAGCGCTGTCGTGCTCCTTGTGATCGCGCTGTGTTTGTCCCTGCGCGCACGAGAGAGAATCGACGGGATCGTGGCGTTTGTCGGCGACTCGGCGATCCTCTATTCCGAGCTCGAGGCCTATACCCTGATGAAAACCGGCGGCCTCGCCGATTCCACCGTGGATTCAGCCGGGGCGTCTGCCCTGCGCCGGCAGGCGCTCGACGACCTTATCGACGGGAAAGTCTTGCTGGTGCAGGCCGAGAAAGACACCAATATTACCATAAGCGAAAACGAGATCGATGCGGAGCTCGACAACAGAATCCAGGGCATCCTGCGCCAGAACAACCTGACCCTCGAACAGTTTGAAACGGTCCTCCAGACCCAGCAGGGCCTGAGCATAGCGAAATTCAAGGCCGAGGTGCGCAAGCAGATTCGCCAGGAATTAATCAAGCAGAAAGTGCAGCAGCAGTACGTGGCCATGGGCGGCGCGGCCAAGAGCGACATTGAGGAATTCTACCGGGAATACCGCGACAGCCTTCCGCCGGCAGGGGAAAGCGTCCTGCTGCGCGCTCTGATTGTCGAGGTTGCGCCTTCCGACGAGATCCGGCAAAAGGCATACGAGCGTATTACCGCGATCAAGGAGCGCCTCGACAACGGCGAAGATTTTTCCGAGGTGGCGAAACGCTATTCGGAGGGACCGAACGCCCACAAGGGCGGCGACCTGGGATTTATCTCCAAGGGAACGCTCAGCCAGCTGGCATTCGAAGAACGCGTGTTCTCCATGGAGCCGGGCGACGTCAGCGACATCATTCGCACGCGCATCGGGTTTCATATCGCCACTGTCCTGGCCCGGCGCGAGGACATGGTGCATGTAAAGCAGGTTTTCGTGGCGGTCAAACCGCCGCAAGAGCAATACGAACAGACGCGCGCCCTGCTCGATTCTCTTCGCACGCACGCCACGACAGCGGCGCAGTTCGAGGAGGCGGCCCGCCGGTTCAGCACCGACGAGATCAGCAGGTCCCGGGGGGGCATGCTGCGCTGGCAAACCGTGGCCTCTCTCGCCCCCGCGGTACGCCGGGCGATAGATGCGCTCGAAGTCAACGGGATTTCCGAGGTGGTTACGAGCGACAACACGCTTGCCATATACCGGCTGGAGGATCGCGTTGACAGCAGGGCCCTGACCCTCGATGACGACTGGAACGAGATCGCCACAATTGCCCAGCGGGTCATTGCGCAGGAAAAACTTCTGGACCTTGTCAGAAAATGGCGGCAGGAGACATTCATCGACATCCGGCTTTGAACGGCCATCATACGCCTTATTCCTCTCTTGCGCCCCTTTACGACAGGATCATGGCCCATGTCGAATACCGGTCGTGGCTCCGTCTCACGCGCGAGATCATCGCAACGTATCTCGGGGAGAACCCGCCGCGGGTGCTCGAAATCGGCGCCGGAACAGGCACGCTGGGCCGGATGCTTCTGAACGAACGTCTTTCATATTTCGGATCCGACAACTCCTTCGCCATGTGTGCCGAGGCCCGGAAAAAAGGACTCCCCTTCTTTTGCGCGGACGGCAGGCGCCTCCCTGTCAAGGGGCCCTTCGATCTGGCGCTGTTTCTCTACGACGGCATTAATTACCTTCTCGACCGGTCCGACTTTGAACGCGTGTTCCATGAAACGCATTCCTGTCTCCGCGACGGGGGGCTGTTGTTGTTCGATGTTACCACCGAATCCAATTCACTGAGGCATTTCTACGACTATCTTGACTTTGAGGACTATGGCGAATCAGCGTATGTGCGCCACAGCTACTACGAGCCGAAATCGGCGTGTCAGTACAACGATTTCACGCTGTTCGTCCGCGCCGGAAACGAGGGCGCCGATGCGCACTATCAGAAACAGCGGGAGCGACATGTCCAGCGCGTGCGTTCCGTTGATGAAATCCGCGGGATAATCCCCGGCGGCAGGTTCGCGGTGGTGGGTGTCTGGGACGGGTTTTCGTTCAAACGGTATTCGTCACGCTCCGACCGTATCCATTTCCTTCTGCGGAAGAAAGGCGCCGGGTGATTCAGTTCTCGCACGTATCCAAGACCTACGATAACCAGTTCGAGGCCCTGAACGACATCGACCTGTTCATCGACAAGGCCGAATTCGTCTTGCTGACCGGCGAGAGCGGCGCCGGAAAAACCACCCTGCTCAAACACATTTACATGGAGGAAATCCCCTCGGTCGGCCAGGTGTTCGTGTGCGGGTACGAATCGAAGTATGTGCGGCGCAAGGACATTCCCCGGCTGCGCAGGAAGCTCGGTATCGTGTTCCAGGATTTCCGGCTCCTGTACGACCGCAACGTGTTCGAGAACGTCGCGTTCGCCATGCGTGTCACCGGCGTGCGGGAGCGTATCGTGAAGCGCAAGGTGTGGGAGGTGCTGGCCCACACGGGACTGTCCCATAAGTCCTCGTTTCTTCCCAGCCAGCTCAGCGGCGGCGAGCAGCAGCGCGTGTGCATTGCCCGGGCCATCATCAACAGCCCGCTCGTGCTTCTCGCCGACGAGCCGACCGGCAACCTCGATACCGCCGTCTCGCTGGAGATCTTCTCCCTGCTCCAGGAAATCAACAGCTGGGGAACGACCGTGGTGGTCGCGACCCATGACGATCACCTGATTAAGCGGTACCACTACCGCCAGCTGGTGCTGCACGGCGGTGTCCTGGTGAAAGGCGGCAACCAGTCGATAAAGCCGAAAACATGGAAGGAGCCGCAATGGTCCTTGTAACCGGCGCAGCCGGGTTCATCGGGTTCCACGTGGCGCGCGCCCTTCTCGAAAGGGGCGAGCGGGTCGTGGGCATTGACAGCGTCAACAATTACTACGATCCCGCTCTGAAAGAAGCCCGCCTGCGCATTCTGCACGAGCACGATGCCTTTGCTTTCGAGCGGCTCGATATCTGCGACTATGACGGGCTTGCGCGCGTGTTCGGCAATGCCGCGCCCGAGAAGGTATGCCATCTCGCCGCGCAGGCAGGCGTGCGCTATTCACTCACCGACCCGTTCGTATATCAGAAATCGAACAACGAAGGCTTTCTGAACCTGCTTGAATGCGCCCGTCACGCGCGGGTGAGCAACTTCGTGTTCGCATCAACGTCGTCGGTCTACGGGGCCAACACCAAGATGCCGTTCTCGGAAGCGGACCGCACCGACACGCCGATGTCCCTGTATGCGGCCACCAAAAAGGCAAACGAAGTAACCGCCCACGCGTACAGCCGGCTGTTCGGCGTGCCCTGCTCCGGGCTGCGGTTCTTTACGGTGTACGGGCCCTGGGGCCGGCCGGACATGGCGCTTTTCATCTTTACGAAGGCGATCCTCGAGGGGAAGCCCGTTGACGTTTTCAATTTCGGGAAGATGAAGCGCAATTTCACGTATGTCGACGATATCGTACAAGGCGTCCTCCTCGTTCTCGATACGCCCCGACCGTACGAGATCTACAACATCGGCAATGACAGGACCGTCGGGCTCCTCGATTTTGTCCGCGAGATAGAGCACTGCCTCGATGCCAGGGCGGCCATGAATATGCTGCCCATGCAGCCGGGTGATATCGCGGCCACCGAGGCGGATATCCGCAAGATCCGGGCGCTGGGATACGCGCCGGCCACGAATGTGGATGCCGGGGTGCGGGAGTTCGTGAACTGGTACCGTCAGCACTATCATTGCTGAGGCGGCGGCCGGTTCCTGCCGCGGTTTCAGGCGCGGAAATGGACACGGACCGTGCCTCTTTATTATTTTGTTAAGACTTGTAAACCGGCTAACCCCTTGCAGGCTAAGTACTTCAGAATGAGCATTGCAGCAAGGCTCTCCCGGCATATGCTACTGGCAGTGGCAGCACTGCTTTGCGTGGCGCGCGCCCAGCAGCAGGAATCCGTGGCTCCGGCTACTATCCAGGAAATCCAGCGGCGGGTCCGGGAACAGGGCATACGGCATCCGGATACCCTGGTCGAAAAGATGAAAGAAGCAGAGGCGCGCCTTGAACAGGGCGAGCTGGATACCGCGGCGCTCGCGGATACTACGGACTCGGCCGCGCTCGCGCTTGAAGAGGAAATCGAGGAAGAGGTCGAGGATACCTCGATTTACGAGCGGATCTTTCGGGGCGAAACAATCGACCCCGACTCCGTGCTCGCCGAAATAGAGATATTCGGCTATGCCACGTTCCGGCAAACCGAAGAAGACGTGTATCGGCCCGCCGAGCAGATCTCGGTACCCGCCGATTACCTCACCGCTCCCGGTGACGAAATCGTCGTTACCATGTGGGGGCGGATAAACGAAGAGGCCCGGCTGATTATCGACCGTGACGGCTATATCAACGTGCCGCGCATTGGTCCCCTTGCGGTCGGCGGCCTTCCGTTCAGCGTGATGCAGCAGAATGTGGTCGATCGCATTCAAACCATCGAGGGCGTGCAGGCATCCGTGAGCATGGGCGCGCTTCGCTCGGTGTCGATATTCGTTGTCGGCGAAGTCGAAAAGCCGGGACAGTACACCGTCAACGCCCTGGCAAATGTGACCAACGCCATTTTCGCCGCGGGCGGCGTGACCAAGCGCGGCTCCCTGCGCTCCATCGAGTTGCGCCGCGGCGGACGCCTCGTGGCCACCCTGGATTTCTATGACTTTCTCATGTCGGGCGACAACTTCAGCCGGTATCGCCTGAAGGCCGGTGATGTGGTCGTTGTGCCGGTAGTCAAGAACATGGCGGCGGTGGCCGGCAATGTGCGTCGCAGCGCCCTGTACGAATTCAAGGAAAAGGCCGATCTCAAAGCCCTGATCGAGCTGGCCGGCGGGTTCTCGCCCGCGGCATGGCTCAACCGGATCCAGGTCGAGCGTTTCGAGAAGAACACCTATCAGGCGGTGCTCGATATCGAGGCGCCGTCGGCGGAACTCCTTCCGGAGTTCGAAGTCAAGGACGGGGACATCATTCGCGTTTTCCAGATTGTCGACCGGGACAAGAACGCGGTCTACCTTTCCGGCAACGTGAAAAGGCCGGGAAAGTACGAGTACCGGGAAGGCATGCGTGTCGCCGACGTGATTGAAGAATTCGACGATCTTCTGCCGGAAACGTATTTCTCCTACGCGGTGGTGCACCGGCTCGAGCCGCCCCGGTACAAGGAGCGCATCCTTTCGTTCAACCTTCTTGATGCGCTCGAGAACGCGGAGAGCCCCGCGAATATCGGGCTTCGGCCCTATGACAACATCATTGTTTACAACCGCGATTATTTCGAGCCCGACCGGTTCGTCACGATTGGCGGCGCGGTCACCAACCCCGGCACATACCGCCTCCTCGCCAACATGCACGTCAAAGACCTCATTCTGCAGGCGGGCGGGCTCACCGATGCCGCAAGCACCGAGCGCGGCGAGTTGTACCGCCGCAGTTTTGTTCAGGATTCGGTGCGCACCAGGAAGACATCGTTCTCCGTGCAGTCCGCGATGAAAAACGATCCCGATCACAACATGGTGCTCAACAAGCTCGACCATGTGTTCGTGCGCCAGAAACGGGGCTGGAAAGAAACCAAGAAAGTCGCGCTGCTGGGCGAGCTGGTATACCCCGGGGAATATGTCCTTCTGGAGGGCGAAACGCTCGGCGATATCATAGACCGGGCGGGGGGGTTCACCGGTATCGCGTATCTCGATGCCGCGATTTTCACGCGGACCTCGGTCCAGGAAATGGAGCGGGAACGAAACGAGGAATACGTCCGGCAGCTTGAAGCAGACATGGCCCGTCTCTCGGCCGAAATGGCATCCAAGGGGGAGACCGAAGCGGCGCAAGCCATCCTCACCCAGCAGCAGGCGCTGCTTTCGCGGCTGCGCAAGACAAAAGCGGTCGGCCGCGTGGTCATCGACCTGACCGACCGGAGGAGCTACGACGATTTTCTTCTCGAAGATGGTGACACGCTGTACGTGCCCAAGCTGCTGAACACCGTTTCCGTCATGGGCGAAGTGTTCAACCCGGCCACCTTCCAGCACGATCCCCGGCGCCCGCATGTCCGCCACTATCTCGGGCAGTCGGGAGGGATCAAGGAAACCGCCGACGGGAAAAACATCTATGTGATCCGGGCCAACGGCAGCGTGGTCGCGGGAAGGCGGCGCAATATAACCGCCTATCGCTTGCAGCCCGGGGATGCCGTGGTCGTTCCGCAGAAAATCCGCTATGTCAGCGGCTACAAGGTGTTCATGGAGACAGTCAACGCGGTATTCCAGGTGGTCTCAACCGCCGCGGTCGTGATCACCGCGATTGCCACGGTGCAGGCCCTGAATAAGTGACCTACTCGACACCACCTTCAGGCGGGCCCTCCGCTTCGTCCGGCCGCGCCGTGCCGCTGTCTCCCGCGGCGCCGGGCTCGCCCTCATCCCCGCCGTCCTGAGAGACATTCTCTTCGCCGCCTTCAACCGGCTCTGCATCTTCCCGGTCGCACAGCGCGACGCCGACCACGGTGTCCCCTTCGGAAAGGTTCATCAGCCGCACGCCCTGGGCGTTGCGCCCGATGAGGGAAATGCGCTCGGCATCGCTGCGGATCACGATACCGTTTCGGCTGATAAGCATGACATCGGTGTCGGCGCGGCGGATTGATTTCATGGCGACCACGTGGCCGTTGCGCTCGGACTGGCGGATGTTGATAATGCCCGTGCCGCCGCGGTTGGTACGGCGGTATTCGGTCACCGCGGTTCGCTTGCCGTATCCTTTCTCGGTGACCGTGAGCACGGTGTTTGATTCTTCCACCACCACCATCCCCACGACGCGATCGTCGCCGCGCAGGGAGATGCCCTTTACACCGCGCGTATTTCTTCCGAGCTCGCGCGCGGCGCTTTCGTGGAACCGGACGGCCTGGCCGTTGCGCGTCCCGATAATGACGTCATCGTCGCCGTCCGTCAGGCGGACCTCGATCAGCCGATCGCTCTCGTCGAGACTCACGGCGTTGATGCCGTCCCGCCGGACATTGGAGTATGCCTGCAGCGGCTGCTTGTTGACAACCCCCTGGGCCGTGGCGCAGATGATGTGCCGGGTGCCGTCGAATTCCTTGACAGGCACGACGGCGGCCACGAACTCCCCGGGCCTGAGCTGGAGGAGGTTGGCGATCGATCGCCCGCGCGAATACCGGCCCGCCTCGGGAATGCGGTACACCTTCTGCCGGTAGCACCGCCCCGTATTGGTAAAGAACAGGATATGTGAATGGGCGGAGGCCACGAAAATGGACCACACAAAGTCGTCTTCCTTGGATTCCATGCCCCGCACGCCGCGGCCGCCGCGGCCTTGCGAACGGTACACGGCAACCGGGGTCCGCTTGACATAACCGGCATTTGTCATGGTGATCACCATGTCTTCGTCGGCGATCATGTCTTCAATCTCGACGTCGCCTTCCGCCTCGACGATCTCCGTCCGGCGCTCGTCGGCGTACCGGGCCTTGAGGTCGCGCAGCTCGTCTTTGACAATGTCCATCCGGCGATCCCGGCTGTCAAGTATTGCCGTGAGGTCGGCGATGCGTGTCTGCAGCTCCCGGTATTCCGCTTCGATCTTCTCGCGCTCCAGCCCGGTCAGGCGCGCCAGGCGCATTTCGAGAATAGCGCGGGCCTGCGCATCGGACAGGTGAAACCGCTCGACCAGGCGTTGATGCGCTTCCTCGGTCGATGCCGAGCTTTTGATCAAGGAGACAATCTCGTCGATATTTCCCACCGCGATGCGCAGGCCTTCGAGGATATGCGCGCGTTCTTCGGCCTTGCGCAGCTCGAACCGGGTCCGGCGCGTGACCACTTCGTGGCGATGCTCGACGAAGTACTCGATAATCTGCTTCAGCCCGAGCAGCCGCGGCTGCAGTTTTACCAGGGCCAGGTTGTTCACGCCGAACGTACTTTGAAGGGCCGTATACTTGTACAGTTTGTTGAGAACCACGTCCCCGAACGCATCTTTCCTGATCCCGATAACGATCCGCATGCCCCGGCGGTCCGACTCGTCGCGGATGAAAGAAACGCCTTCAATTGTTTTTTCGCGGACCAGTTCTCCCATGCGTTCCAGAAGCGCGGACTTGTTTACCATGTAGGGAATCTCGGTGACGATAACATGCTCCCGCTCGCCGCTTTTCTCGACCTCGGCGCGCGCGCGCAAAACGACCCGCCCCCGCCCCCGCGCGTACGCTTCCATGATGCCTGTTTTGCCGTAGATGATGCCCCCGGTCGGGAAGTCGGGGCCGGGAACAATCGTCAGAAGCTCGCGCAGGTCGATCTGCGGGTTGTCGATGACGGCGATGACCGCATCGACGACCTCGCCGAGATTGTGCGGCGGCATGTTGGTCGCCATGCCCACGGCGATGCCCGTACTGCCGTTAACCAGCAGGAAGGGGAGCTTTGCCGGGAGAACCACGGGTTCCTCGGTGGAGCCGTCGTAGTTCGGCGTGAGATCGACCGTCTCCTTTTCGAGGTCGGCCAGCATGTCCTCGGCCAGGCGGGTCATCCGGCACTCGGTATACCGGTAGGCGGCCGCCGGATCGCCGTCGATGGAGCCGAAATTGCCCTGCCCGTCCACCATGGGATAGCGGAGCGAGAAATCCTGCGCCATCCGCACAATGGTATCGTAGATCGCGCTGTCGCCATGCGGGTGGTACTTGGCCATGACATTGCCCACCACGTTTGCGCATTTCTTGGGCGGCTTGGTCGGCTGCAGGCCGATGTCCTGCAGGCCGAGAAGCACGCGGCGATGCACCGGTTTCAGCCCGTCGCGTACGTCGGGAAGGGCCCGGGAGGTGATCATACTCATCGAGTAGTCGAGATACGACTTCTGCAGTTCGTCTTCGATGAAGACCCAGCCGGCCCGAATCGCGTTTTCCATGCCCTCTACCTCTTTCCTGATAGGTACCAGCGACTGTTCTCAAGCGGGGCCATGTGCGTGAGTACATGCCCGGCGGTCGCGTCAAAGTGAAGCGGCGTAATGGTAATGTACCCGCTGTCAAGCGCGCGCGAGTCGTATGCATCCGACGGCTCGGCTTCCTGTTTCGCGCCGTACAGTTGCAGCACGCGGCCCGCCGGGCCGTCGCGCACGAGCCTGTATTTGTCAACAAAGAACGCCAGGCTCTGCCGCGTAATCCGTATTCCCCTGCTTTCGGCCGGCGCCGAAGACGGGAAGTTGACATTGAAAAACACGCGACGGCGCTCGTTTGCGAACCCGTCGGCGTGCATGGCGGCCAGCTTCTCCACGATTGCCGCAGCGGTGCGCGCGTAGTCCGCCATGTAGCGGGCGCCTTCCTCGGCCACGGAAAAAGCGGCGCTCGTCACTTCCCAGAACGCGCCCTCCCGGGCCGCGGCGAGCGTGCCGGAATAGTGACCGGCCATGCCGGTGTTTTCGCCGACATTGATGCCGGAAACAATCACGTCGGGCCTTGTCTCGAGCAGATGCGCGAGGGCGAGCTTGACACAATCCGACGGCGTTCCCGATACGGCGAACCCGTGCATGCCTTCGGCGGCGGGCAGCGGACGGCACCCGAGCGTACGCTTGTAGGTGAAGGCATGCGCCGCGCCGCTCTGTTCTTTCTCGGGGGCCACCACGGTAACGCGGTGGTTTCGCGAAAGCGATGCGTACAGCAGACGCAGTCCTTCGGCGGGATACCCGTCGTCGTTGGTCAGGAGTATATGCAGAGAATGAGCCATACCGTCTGCCGTCAGATGTCGAGGTTCTCCACGCGGCGCGCGTTCTCTTCGATGAATTTCCGCCGCGGGGCCACCTCCTCGCCCATGAGCATGGTGAATATGCGGTCCGCCTCCACCGCATCCTCGAGTCGCACCTGCAGAAGCCGCCGCGTCTCGGGGTTCATGGTAGTCTCGGCGAGCTGGTCGGGGTTCATCTCGCCCAGTCCCTTATACCGCTGCACGCTGACACCCTTGCGCTCTTTCCATTCGGCCAGCATGCGGTTTTTCTCTTCCTCGGTATAGAGATACTGCTCTTCCTTGCCGGCTTTCACCCGGTAGAGCGGCGGAACGGCGATATATACGTAGCCGCTCTCGATGAGCGCGGCCATGTGCCGGAACAAAAACGTCAGAAGCAGGGTCCGGATGTGCGAGCCGTCAACGTCGGCATCGGTCATGATGATAATCTTGTGATAGCGAAGCTTGTCGGCATCAAATCCCTCGTCGTCCTCCCCGCGTCCGAAACCGGTGCCGAACGCCTGCACCATGACCTGGATTTCCTCATGGGAGATGACCTTGTCGATCCGCGCTTTCTCGACATTGAGGATTTTCCCGCGCAGGGGAAGAATCGCCTGGAAGCGCCGATCGCGGCCCAGTTTCGCGCTGCCGCCGGCGCTGTCTCCCTCGACAATGAATATCTCGCACTCGGCGGGGTCGGTCTCGATGCAGTCGGCGAGTTTTCCCGGCAGGCCGCCGCCTTCCATTACATTCTTGCGGCGGGCGAGCTGGCGGGCCTTGCGGGCTGCTTCGCGCGCAATGGCCGCGTTCATGCATTTCTCCGCAATCTTGCGGCCGACCGCCGGGCTCTCTTCCAGAAAGCTGCCGAGATGCTCGTTGACGTAGGATTCAACGATGCCGCTGACCTCGGAGTTCCCCAGCTTTCCCTTGGTCTGGCCCTCGAACTGCGGGTTCGCCAGCTTGACACTGATGACGCCGGTCAGGCCTTCGCGGAAATCGTCGCCCTTGATGTCCACCTTGTTGTTGCGAAGAAGGTTGTTCTGGATGATATAGTTGTTCAGCGTGCGCGTCAGGCCCTTCTTGAAGCCCGACAGATGCGTGCCGCCGTCAATCGTGTTGATGTTGTTGGCAAACGAAAAAAGGTTCTCGGCGTAGGAATCGTTGTATTGCAGGGCGATTTCGATGTCGATCCCCTCGGACGTGTGGTGGAAGTAGATCGGCTCCGGGTGCAGCGGGTCCCGGTTCTCGTCGAGGAACTTGACGAACGACACCAGCCCGCCGGGGTAGTTGAACGTGTGCTTGCGCTGCTCGCCCCGCTCGTCGGCGATCCTGATGGTTATGCCCTTGTTGAGGAACGCGAGCTCGCGGAGCCGCTTGGACAGCGTGTCAAAGCTGAATTCGGTCGACTCGAATACGCCCGGATCCGGCCAGAACCGGACATACGTGCCCCGGCGATCGGTCGGTCCCTGATCGCGCAACTCGGTGGCGGGAAATCCCTTGGCGAACTCCATCGCATACTTCGTGCCGTCGCGATACACCTCGGCAAGAAGCTTCTCGGAAAGCGCGTTCACGCAGGACACGCCCACGCCGTGGAGGCCGCCCGACACCTTGTACGACTTGCCGTCGAATTTACCCCCGGCGTGCAGCGTGGTCAACACGAGCTGCAGGGCCGACATCTTTTCCTCTTCGTGGTAGTCGACCGGAATGCCGCGCCCGTTGTCAAGTACCGACACGGAGCCGTCTGCGTGAATAGTCACCGATATGCTGTCGCAGTACCCCGCCAGCGCTTCGTCGATCGAGTTGTCGACCACCTCGTACACGAGGTGATGCAGCCCGACCAGGCCCGTACTGCCGATGTACATCGCCGGGCGCTTCCGAACAGCCTCGAGCCCCTTGAGCGCCTGGATGCTTTCCGCGCTGTAGACGCCCGCATCGTTGACCATTTCGTGGTTCGTGTCTTCCATCTTGTTCCCTTCGCGGTGATCAGCAGAATACAATGTCTTTCACTGTCCGGCACTGGGTCTCGGTGCGAATGCGCGAGAGAATCCGCTGCTTCAGAAACGAAATCTCCTGACGCCAGGCGGCGGAGGGAACGCGCACGTAGAGGATGCCGTTCTCCACGCCCCGGCACTCACTCACCGCCGCCACCCGCTCGCCGACAATCTGCGTCCATCGTTCGCGTATCTGTCCCTCCCGGCACACCGAGAGGTACCCCCGCTGCGAGAGCACCCCCTCGAGGATGCTTCCGAGTTTCTGCGGCTCCTTCCTGCTCGTCATACAGCCCGTACCGCGCCGCCGGCCACCGCCATCCGCGCGAGACCATTTGCGTGCGGGAGGTCGGGGGATGTGCTCGTGATGAAGAGCTGTCCCGTGCCTTTTATCATCGGGTAAATACGCGAAACGCGATCCGCATCCAGCTCGCAAAACGCGTCGTCAACCAGCACCAGGAACCCCTGCTTGGCGCCGTGATGCTGCAGGAAACGCAGCGAGCACAGCCGCAGACAGATGGCCAGCGTCCGGCACTGGCCCTGTGATGCATACGAGGCGGCGCGTCCCTGTTCCACGGCGCACAAGAAATCGTCACGGTGGGGACCCGCGGTGCTGAACCCCAGCATGCGGTCCTTGCGTCGGCGGCCGCGCAACGCCTCCGCCAGGACCTTGCGGCACGCATCCTCATTGTCTTCTTCGGCGCCAATGCTGGGAGTCAAGCGAATGGATGCACTGCCGGTGTCCGATGCGGACCGTGTCTGGCGGTAGAATTCAACAAACCATCCGGTAATCGAGCGGAAGAGCGCCCGGCGGCCGGCAGTAAGGCGCGCGCCGTGCTCGGCCATGCGGTCTTCATATGTTTCTATTTCGCTGTCGGTTCCGCCCTGCGAAAGAAGAGCATTGCGCTGGGCAAGCGCCTTCCTGTACAGGATCAGATCGCTCAGGTACCCGCCGTTCACCTGGCTGAGAAGCATGTTCATGAACCGCCGGCGCTCAACGGGAGGGCCCTGGACAAGCTGAAGATCCGGGGGGCCGAACGGCACGACCCGGTGCTGCCCGAACCAGTCCGACACCGAACCCGCTGTCTGCTGGTTCACTTTGACCGAGAGCTTTTTGTCGCTGCTGAAACCGAATTGAACGCTGGTAGGAACGCGGCCTGCGGAACGGAACTCTCCCTGGGTGCACGCAGTATCACTGCCGCGACGGATCATGGTTTTGCGCGAAGCCGCGCGTTGAGAGCGGCCGGTGCAAAGCAGGTATATCGCCTCAAGCAGGTTCGTCTTTCCGGCGCCGTTCTCCCCGACCAGCGCCGCGCCGCTCGGGGGGAACTCAAGGGAAAGGGACGAATAGTTCCTGAAATTCTGCAGCGAAAGGGATGCTAGATGCACGAAACCTGTTCCCCGTATTCCGCTTGGTTTGCCGGGCCGACACGCATCCAATCATATTTAATATAGATCGTGCGGGTTCGCCCCGCCAGCTGAAAAGTGGAAACCTGCGAAAACGGCTCTCCGCACACACGTGTCAAACGTGCCGGCGCGTTTCTTCAGCAAACCCTTTTCCTGACGATTGCCTCGCACGGGTTAAAAGCAGATCCCGGATTCCGGCAACATTCACCTCCTGTTCCCATCCTGCAATACTATTTTCCTTGCTTCGCCCGGTCCAAGAAACAGCCACCTATACAGGCGACCAGTTCTCATGCGTCAGGGACTGTTCGAAAGCCTTACCGGAGAATTTATCGACGGCACTCCCGTGGATGCCATACCGCAGGAGCGGCGGCGTGTGGTTTCTATCATGGACCATCTCAACCGGATGTTCAACACGCGGCAGGGAAGCGTATCGCATCTCAAAGACTACGGGCTTCCCGACGTGTCCGATATCTACCGCCGCATGCCTGACGGCATCGGGGAGCTGCGCGAAGCCCTGAAACGCACGGTGGAGCGGCATGAGCCGCGTCTTGCGAACGTGCGCGTGGTCCAGCGCGACACCGACAGCGCCGGTAACAGGCTGGCATTTATCGTGACCGGCGATCTTCGCGACTCCGGAAACCGCGTTCGCTTCCAGACGACGTTTACCAGTATCGGGGAATCATCCATCGCGCCCTGGCAGCGGCCCGGCGCGTAGGCGTTTTCACAAACGGACGAAACAGGAGTGCACCAAAGGCGGGCGCATGGTTGACAAGTACTACGAAGAAGAGCTCCGGTATCTCTACGAATCAGGCAGGGAATTCGCCACGGCCCACCCCGACCGCGCGCGGTTCCTCAATATCGATGCGGTCGGCGATCGCGACCCCTACGTGGAACGGCTGTTCGAGGGGTTCGCGTTCCTCACCGCGCGGATCCGGGAGAAGCTTGACGACGGGCTTCCGGAGCTGACCGAGGGCCTGATCAATCTCATGTGGCCCCAGTTCCTCAGGGAGGTCCCGTCGGCCGCCGTGGTGCAGTTCGCTCCCCGCCCGGGCCTGCTGACCGAATCGCGCGTGTTGCCCCGGGGGACCGAAGTGCTCTCCGGGCCGGTCGGGCGGGAGTCGGTGGCCTGCAGATTTATCACCACCCACAAGGTCACGATCAACCCGATCGCGCTGAAGGACGTCAAGAAATCGGTAGACCGCCGGGGATGCGCGACCGTGGCCCTGACTTTCGGTATCGATCCCCGCGCATCATGGGAACACCTTTTGCTCGCGCCGCTGCGGCTCTACCTCCACGCGGAACGGCCGCTCGCGCTCATGCTGCGGCAGTTTCTCACCTCGCGCGTGCGGCAGGCATCCGTTGCCGCGGACGGCGCCGCAGTGCCCTACGATCCCAGCCGGGCATGCATGCCGGCCGGATATGCGGGCGATGAATCTCTTCTGCCTGCCGACGAGCGGGTCACCCACGCAAGTGCGCTCCTGCTCGAGTACTTTGCCTATCCCGAGAAATTCCTGTTTGTCGATTTGTTCGGGGCCGATGCCCTGCCGCGTCGCGGCCAGGCGCCCGAGACACTCACCTATACCCTCACGTTCGACAATGATTTCGACAATGATGCCCGCATCGGTCCGGAAAACCTCAGGCTGTTCTGCTCCCCCGTGGTTAACCTGTTCAAAACCGACATCGAGCCGGTGAATCATGCGGGCCGCAAGGATGAGTACATGCTGACAGCCGATGCGCGGCACCCGGAGTCAACAACGGTCCACAGCGTTGTCTCGGTTACGGGCATTGATCGCATCAGCGGCGGCCGGCGCGCCTACAAACCACTCAACACGTTTGCGGGCCTTGGCAAAAACGGCGATCGCACATTCACCACGCGGCACGGACGTTCCGCCGACGGGCGCCGCCGGGTGTACCTTGTTCCGGGCGGCGAGGGCCTTGACGGGCTCGAGCTGCGGGAAGAAAACCTCGCGGTCGAGGCATGGTGCACCAACGGCGTGCTGCCGCGCGAGGAAATTAACGAAGGCGGCATCAATCGCGGCGGACGCGCGTTTCCCGACTCTGTCATGGTGTCAAATATCACCCGCCCCACGCTCCCGTGCTATCCTCCCGATAGGGACGACTACCAGTGGGTCTTTCTCGCGCATCAGGGGGCGAACTACGTGTCGCTGGCATCGGCGGACAGCCTCCAGGCATTTCTTCGGCTGTATGACTGGTCGCGGGATCCGGCTGTTGCCAGGCGTATCGCCGCAATCACCGATGTCCGCGCGGAGCCGTCCGAGCGTATTGTCGCGGGGTCCCTGATACGCGGAGTGCGTTTCGAGGTGTCGGTGATCGCATCGCAGTTTTCAGGAAACGCGGACATCAGGATGCTTGGCGAGGTGCTTCGGGAGTTCCTCGCGCAGTATGTGTCGATCAACACGTATCTGGATCTCGCCATGGTCCTCAAGCCCGACGGGGAGACCATGACATTCTCATCTCAGCCGGGGGCACAGTGGCTGATCTAGTCGATGCGCTTTCGCGCGACTGCGGATCGTTTTGCTTTTTCCGGGCTGTCTCGCTGCTCGAAGAGTATTTCCGCAAGAAGAACGGTGACACGTCGGCCGTTCGCTCCGGGCGGGTGCGGTTTTCAGCGGATACCTCCACGGTGTTCCCGCAGGCGGATATTGCGGGCGCGCGACACGAAAAGGAGTCGGTGCGCCTTCTGCTCTCGTTCATGGGCCTTCTGGGCGCAAGCTCGCCCCTGCCGAACTATTTCTCTGATTATGTCGCCCGGTATCCCGAGAAGTCCGCGGCGCTCGCAGACATGTGCTCGCTGTTCAACAACCGTATCTACGCGCTGTTCTACGATGCGATTTCCAGGCACCGGTTTGCATCGGCCGTGTATACGGACAGGTTTCTTTTCAGGCTGTCATGTCTTGCGGCACGGCGCAATGCCGCGGGAGATTCGCAAAGAGCGCTTGCGTATGCCGGCATCCTGTCGAACAGGAGACGAAGCGCGCGCGGGCTCGCGGTCATGCTCTCGAATGTTTTCGGGGGCATCCCGGTGACGGTTACGCAATGGGTGCCGCGCCGGGCGCCGGTAGCGCAACCCGTCGCGCTCGGCTCGACCGCCGCGCTGGGGGTCAGCACGACACTGGGGACCGAGATCCTGGACAGGGCGGGAATGTTCAGGGTCACGCTCGGGCCCTTGACACGCGACATTTACGAGTCGTTTCTGGATGCATCGGAAAGGGCCGTTGCCGTGCGCGCGCTGGTTGGGGCGTATGTGTCCGATCCGCTGACGTTCGACATCGAAGTGACGCTTGCCGCATCCGAGCTGGTGCCCGCGAAGCTCGGTGACACCGCGGCGCGTCTCGGCCGGACCGCATCGCTGGGCCGCGCAGCCGCGCACGACGGGACCCGGTGCGTGGCGTACGCCTGGTAGCAAGGGAGAAAGCATGATAGTACGCGACCTGCGGATCCTGCTGGAGAAGCTCAATCACGAGTGCACCCGCGCGGTGGAGGCGGCGGTAGGCTCCTGTGTCCATCGCGGGCATCACGAAATGCGCTGGGAGCACGTGCTGCTTGCGCTCTGTGAAAGCGATGCAAATGATGTCTCCCGGATCCTGCGACGGTTCGAGATCGATGCGGGACGGCTCCAGAAGGCCCTGGCCAGCGATCTCGAACAGCTCCCGGCCGGCGGCACGGGGAAACCTTCATTCGCGCCGTCACTGGTGACCGCGCTGGAGACCGCCTGGGGCCTGGCGACGCTGTGTTACGGCCGCACGAACATCACCTCCGGGGTTCTCTTTACGGCCGCGTTCGAAGACACCCGGCGCTCGGTGGCGAACCACGCCGCGATGCTTCGGGCCATCGATGCGCAGCGCCTGCAAAGCGAGCTGGATGCAATCGTGGCGGGCTCATCCGAGCAGGCAGATGCAGCGATCGCCTCGATCGCGGGGGCCGGCGCGGCCGCGGCATCGGCGGAGGTCCTGGAGCGGTTCTGCAGCAATGTCACCCGGGAGGCGCGCGACGGCGCGATCGATCCGATTACCGGCCGCGACAGTGAAATCCGCCAGGTGATCGATATTCTCAGCCGCCGGCGCAAGAACAACCCGATTCTCGTTGGTGAAGCCGGCGTAGGCAAGACCGCGGTGGCGGAGGGGCTTGCCCTGCGCATTGCCGCGGGCGATGTTCCCGACAATCTGAAAGGCATCGAGCTGTACGCCCTCGACCTGGGCCTGCTCCAGGCGGGCGCGAGCGTGAAAGGCGAATTCGAGAAGCGGCTCAAGGACGTTATCACCGCGGTAGCCGCGGCACGCGGACAAATAATCCTTTTTATCGACGAGGCCCATACGCTTATCGGAGCGGGAAACGTATCGGGCCAGGGCGATGCGGCAAATCTGCTCAAGCCCGCGCTTGCCCGGGGCGAGCTCCGCGCGCTGGCCGCCACCACCTGGGCCGAGTACCGCAGGTATTTCGAGAAAGACCCGGCGCTCGCCCGGCGCTTCCAGCGCGTAGCGGTTGACGAGCCGGACGAGGAGACCGCCGTGTCCATGCTGCGCGGGATTGTGCGCACCTACGAAAAACATCACGGCGTGCATATCACCGAACGCGGCATCCGGGCCGCGGTAGCGCTGTCGCATCGGTATATGACCGGACGCAGACTGCCGGACAAGGCGGTGGACGTGCTTGACACGGCGGCCACCCGCGTGAAGATGAGCCGCACTACGACGCCCGCGTCGCTTGACCGCGCCCGGCGCCGGCTCGAAGACCGAAAACGCGCGCTCGAAATCCTTCAGCGCGACAGCAGGGCCGGAATCGACGTCGCCGCGGAGGAACTTGCGGAATGTGAGTCGGCAATACGGTCGTTGGAGGGCGACATGGCCGGCATTGAGGCGCAATGGGAACGCGAGAAACAATGCGTGGCCGAGATCGTGGATCTGTATGCGCGGCTGGGGAATAACGGCGCTGATGCGCGGGATGACGCCGGCGCGATTCGCGCCGCGCTCGAAAAGAACGCGGCCGCGCTGCACGAAATCCAGGGCGAAACGCCGCTGGTGTTCCCGCACGTATCGCGGGAGATATGCGCGCGGGTGATTGGCGACTGGACCCAAATCCCGATGGGCTCAATGCTGGCCGACGAGGCCGAATCGCTTCTTGCGCTCGAAGATCGCGTTCGCGAGCGGGTGCTCGGCCAGGATGATGCCGTGCGTGAAGTCTCGGATGCGATTCGAGCGGGCAAGGCCGGCATCGGCGCGCCCGATGCGCCTTTGGGCGTGTTTCTGTTCGTGGGACCATCGGGCGTAGGCAAGACCGAGTGCGCCCTGGCGCTTGCCGACATTCTGTTCGGCGGGGAGAAATTCCTGACCGTTATCAACATGTCCGAGTACCAGGAAAAACATACGGTATCGCAGCTCAAGGGATCGCCGCCGGGGTATGTCGGGTACGGGGAGGGCGGCATTCTGACCGAGGCGGTGCGCCGGAAACCGTACTCGATCGTGGTGCTTGACGAGGGCGAGAAGGCGCATATCGAGGTGATGAACCTGTTTTATCAGGTGTTTGACAAAGGGTTTATGCGCGACGGCGAAGGGCGGGAGATTGATTTCCGCAATACGGTCATTATCATGACGTCGAACCTGGCATCCTCGCGGGTAGTCGACATGTGCGCGGCCGGGGCGGAGCCGTCGGCGGAGGAAATCTCCGATGCAATCCGTCCGGTCCTTTCGGCCCATTTCCAGCCCGCGCTTCTGGGGCGCATGACCGTCGTACCGTTTCGGCCGCTCGGCGCCGACATGCTCAAGGGGGTGGCGGCACTGAAGCTCGATCGGCTGGCCCGGCGCATACACGCAGCGCACGGGATTGAATTCGGATGCACTTGCCGGTTTCTGGATGCGGTGGCGGCGCGGTGCACGACGGTCGAGGCCGGGGCGAGAATGATTGACGTGATTGTCAACCGCACGCTCGTGCCGGCAATTGCGCGTCACCTGCTTGCCGGGATCGGCGAAAACCATGACGCCTGCCGGCGGATAGTGGCGGAAGTCGACGATGCGGGCGAGGTCTCGGTTGCATTCGAGAGCACGGCGAAGCAGCCGGCTGGCGGGGAAGTGGTTGCCACGTAGGGCTATTCCTGCGGCGGCTCGGGCTCCGGCGGGGCCTCGTCGCCGGCGGGTTCTTCCGGTGCGGGCCCGCTTTCTGGCGCCTGTTCCTTCAGGGCCTCTTCCTCGTGCGCGAGCGCGGGCGCTTCCTGTTCTATCTCGGTTGCTTTCCAGATTAGAAGCGAGCCGCAGCTCTCGCAGATCTGCACTTTTTCTCCCTTGTGAATCTCGTTGACCAGCTGGGCCTCGAGGATCTTGTGGCAGATAGCACAGGTGCCGTCGCCCATGCTCACCAGGCTTATGGCCAGGGCGTTTTTCCTGCGGCGATGCACGCGCTCGTACAGCCGCAGGGTCGGGCGGCCGATTTCGGGTGTGAGCGCATCGCGTTCCTTGACAACGTCGGCGATATCGGAGTCGACCGATGCGATCCGGGCGTTGAGCTCGTCGATCCGCGGCTGGTTTTCCGCCTGTATCCGCTCGACCTCCTTCTGCGCCTCTTCTTTCTGCGCGGTGAGCTGCTCGGTGTCTTCTGAAAAGCCCTTGAGACGGTTCCCGCCGGTGGCCACGAGCTGGCGCTGGCTTTCTATCTCGGTATGGACCGCATCGTATTCGCGGTTGGTGGTAATCGAGTTCAGGCGCTCCTGGCTTCGCTCCAGTGAGTGCTTGGCGTTGGCGATCCGCTCCTCGATGTTCTTCTGCTCGGCGGCGGTTTCTTCCAGCTTCTTGTCGATCGCCTCAACCGACCCTTTGGCCTGATTGATTTCGGCGGTCAAGCGCTCGACCTCAACGGGAAATTCCTTCTTTGATTGCTTCAGCTCGTGAATGCGCAGGTCGATTTGCTGGAGCTTGACAAGATTAACTAGGTCTTTATGCATCGTATCCTCGCCTGGTCGCTGTGCGTGTCAAACGCGGTCAATAAAAAAAGCACTTCCACCGGGGAAGTGCTTCAGAATAGTCGAGTATACGAAGGGTAGTGCCGGCGGTATGACGAGAAGCCGAGCCACAGAATCCGCATCAATGCACACCCCCCTGAAATCGGGTGAAACAACAGTGGGCTAGCAGGGATTCGAACCCCGAACTAACGGATTATGAGTCCGCTACTCTAACCGTTGAGTTACTAGCCCCCGCGAAAATGAATTGGAACAAAATATATCTGAGCGGGTTGTATTTCAAACGGTTGCGAGGATGCGCCCCGGGAGGCAAACCGCGCCGTACAACAGACAGTCTATTCCCTTCCGTGCCGCGCCTCCAGCTCTTCAACGGTCCGGGGCCAGTCCTTGTGCAAGAGCTTCGACAGCGCGCGGTCCGCCAGGAGCCTGCCGCCGGTCTGGCATCGCGGGCAGTAGTTCGTTTCATTCTCCGCGTAGACGATTCGCTGGATTGCCGTGCCGCAGACGGCGCACGGCTTGCCGAAACGGCCGTGCACCGCCATGTCCGGCCGAACCGCGGTGACCTTCTCGGGAAAACCGTCGCCGGTCTCGCCGCGAAGCCGCCCGGTCCAGGCGGCAAGGGTCGTTTGCGCCGCATTGTAGAGCGCGCGGACCTGGCCGTCGGACATCTTCCGGGTCTGAAGGACCGGCGAGAGCCGCGCGGCAAAGAGGATCTCATCGGAGTACGTGTTCCCGATCCCGCTGAACAGCCAGGGATCGGTGAGCGCGCGCTTGAGCGTGTGGTTTTCCGAGAGCAATCGCTGGCCAAACGCTTCGAGCGGCGCTTCGAGGATTTCCAGCCCGCGGGTATTGAACGAGCCCAGGCGCTCCTTGCCCTTGACAAGATGCATTGATGCCTTCTTGCGGGTGCCGGCCTCGGTAAACAGCAGCGAGCCGTGGGAAAAATCAAACGCCGCAAGACCCCTGCCCCTGGGAATGGCGCATCCTTTCTTCTTCCAGAAAAGCCTCCCGAGCACCATCAGGTGCAGCACCAGGTAATAGTCATCCGCGAACTTGAACACGATGCGTTTGCCAAGCCGTCGAAAACCGGTCACCTCTTTCCCGAATATCTCTTCGATTGGCGGGAGGGCCGTACGAAGCACGAACGGGCTGAGCAGGCGCACCTGAAGAAGCACTTTGCCGGATGCAAAGGACTCGAGCCGTTCAATGTACACGGTGATGTCCGGCAGTTCAGGCATGGCCAGCCACGGAAGAACCAGAGTGTTGGCGCGCCCGTCTTCCAGGCGATTTGGGCGGTATGCGAACAAGATAGGTCAATGAACCCGGGATGTGCCAGGTATTTCGAAAGATCGAAGCCGTTGGATTGAGCTCGATGCACGTGCGTCCTGCAAACCGCCTTGCGCGCAAGCGATTCGCAATCGCCGATATTCGCCCCCGGGGAATCTTGCTCTATTCCCATGAATATCAGGATGTTAAGTACGAATTCACATTGATAATAATGCTTGTCAACATGTTCTGTGGATAACTCGTTGAAATAGACCGTGTGAGGCAATGAAGGTCAATCTGAGGGTTCTATAGCAAAGCCGGAGAGGGTGTTTCCGAGCCTGGCATTTGCCTCTACTTAACCCTAAACTTTTGCGCTTAAATTCCCGATACTCTGAATATGAATGAACTGAAGAAGAAGATGATTGCCGAAGCCCGCAGGCAGCACAGGGTCATCTACCCGTGTGCCTCCCACCAGTCCCTCGATGATTGTTTTACGGTCGAGCGGAATTCGGTGATATTCTGGTTCAACACAGAGGACCAGAGCACCCACCTCGTGGTCGAGAAGCTCTACTAGCATTCACCGTGTCTGATTTTTGGAGTCCGTTGCCCGCTTTGTCAGGAAGAGCATGGACAAGCTCATGGTGAATTATTTTCATATGTGTTCGCCATGGATGTCTTCGTGGCGCACATGTTCCCATGTTTGAGGCGTTTATTCTCGCGGGAGACGATTCCATGAGCCAGACTCTGAATAAGACGAAGATTGTCGCAACTATCGGCCCGGCAAGCCGCTCGTCGAAAATCATTGAGGCGTTTGTCCGGCAGGGAGTTTCGGTGTTCCGGCTCAACTTCTCCCACGGGACCCACGAGCAGCACGACACCTCTATCAGGCTTATCCGCCAGGCATCGCGCAAGCTCGACCGGCCCGTAGCGATCATGGCAGACCTTCAGGGCCCAAAGATTCGCACAGGAAAGACCCCCAATGATAAAGCAATCCACCTGAGCAGGGGAAGCAAGGTTACGCTTACCTCAGAGCCGGTCATGTGCTCCAAGAGCGTTGTTTCAATCGATTATAAGGGTGCTATCAACGATATTCCCCCTGATTCGACAATTCTTCTGAACGATGGGGCAATAGAGCTTAAGGTCTTGAATATAAACAAGAAAACAAACAATATCGAAACGCGGGTCGAGTCAGGAGGACTAATATCGTCTCATAAGGGTGTCAATTTTCCCAATATTCCCCTTAATATTCAATCTGTTACGCAGAAGGATAGGAAGGATCTCACATTCATTCTCAAGCATGATATTAATATTGTTGCCCAGTCGTTCGTTCGTACTCCTGGTGACCTTAAAGTATTGAATTCAAAGATAAAAAGGTCAAAAAAACCCGTTCGTGTAATCGCCAAAATAGAGAAGCCGGAGGCTATTGGATGCATATCCCAAATCCTTGATATAAGTGACGGTATAATGGTTGCCCGCGGCGATCTCGGAGTTGAGACTTCGCTGTGGAAGGTTCCCATTCTCCAGAAAAGAGTCATTGCCGAGGCAAGCAGGCGTGGGAAGCTGGTTATTGTGGCAACACAAATGCTTGAATCAATGATGCAGCACAGCTCGCCCACGCGGGCTGAAACCACAGATGTTGCCAATGCTATTCTGGACGGTACTGATGCGGTCATGCTTTCCGGTGAGACTGCTGTTGGCGCGTATCCTGTCGAGGCGGTCAAGAGCATTGCGAGTATCGCGCGCGCCACCGAGGCCAGCGAGTACTACAGCAAGGAATTTATCGACCTGTCGCTTAAAGGGCAATATCCGCCGCACGCCGTATGCGAAGCTGCCGAGTGGGCCAGCCGCGATTTGGGCGGGGTGCCGGTATGCGTGTTCTCGCAGTCGGGCGACACCGCGCTGTATCTCTCCAAGATTCGCAACCAGTCGCCGATCTATGCGTTTTCCCCGGTAACCGACGTGGTCAATACGCTGCCGGCGGCATGGAACGTGCTGCCGCTTAAGATTTCCTTTGAAAGAGATGCGCTTCAGCTTCTCAAGAAAGCCGAGGCGACGCTTCTGAAGCGCCACCTCGTGAAGCGCGGCCAGCTTGTGGTCATGATCAGCGGGACATCATCGGTGAAAGGTGCCACCAACCTCATGCGGATCAAGCGGGTGGGCGAGGAGTGAGCGCGCGCAGCCCGAGTCTTTTCTGTGGTGTGGCGGTTCGATTCTCAAGATAGACCAGGCTACCGCGCCACGAACCTCTCGCGAAATGCCGCGAGCAATCCATTGGTCGATGCATCGTGCTCCCCGCCCCTGCCTTCGTCAAGTTCGCGAAGGATCGTTTTTGCCAGTACTTTGCCCAGCTCGACCCCCCATTGATCGTAGCTGTTGATGCGCCACAACACTCCCTGGCAGAAGATCTTGTGTTCGTATACTGCGATGAGCGAGCCGAGGCTTCTGGGCGTGAGTTTGTCGAACAGAAGCGAGTTGGTCGGCCGGTTTCCCGGAAACACTTTGTGCAAAGCGAGCGCCTCGATCGCGTTGGCATCCATACCGGCATCCTTGAGCTCCGCCGCGACCGTATCGCGGTCCCTGCCGAACGCGAGCGCCTCGGTCTGGGCGAAATAGTTCGACATGAAGATGCGATGGTGGTTGCCCTCGGGATTGAGTGTATTGATGAACCCGATGAAATCCGCGGGAACGAGCTTCGTGCCCTGATGGATCAACTGGTAGAACGCGTGCTGGCCGTTGGTGCCGGGCTGGCCCCAGACAATCGGCCCGGTCTGGTAGTCGACCGGGTTTCCTTCGCGGTCAACATACTTGCCGTTGCTCTCCATGTCGCCCTGCTGCAGGTACGGCGCGAAATGGCTCAGGTACTGGTCGTAAGCCAGGATCGCATGGGACTCGGCCCCGAGGAAATTATTGTACCATATGCCCAGAAGCGCCAGGATCACCGGAATGTTCTCCTCGAGCGGCGTCTCCTGAAAGTGCCGATCTACAACATGAGCGCCTTCCAAGAACTGTACGAACTGATCGAAGCCCAGGTAGCAGCATATTGGCAGCCCGATGGCCGACCAGACCGAGTATCGCCCGCCCACGAAATTCCAGAACTCAAACATGTTTTCGGTATCTATTCCAAACTCGGAAACTTTCTCCGCATTCGTCGAGAGCGCCGCGAAGTGCGAACCGACTGCGCTTTCGCCAAGCGCCGCAGTCAGCCATTTGCGCGCGGTTGCCGCATTGGTCATGGTTTCCTGGGTGGTGAATGTCTTGGATGCCACCAGGAACAGGGTAGTTTCAGGGCTGAGGGGCTTGAGCGTCTCCACAATATCGGTGCCATCGACATTGGATACAAAATGGACGTTAGGCCCTGATGCGTAGTGTGTTAGGGCATGACATACCATACGCGGGCCAAGGTCTGATCCGCCGATTCCGATATTCACTATGTCATTGATTTTCTTGCCGGTAGCACCTTTCCAGCTCCCTGATCGCACAGCTTCGGAAAAGCTCTTCATCTTGTCGAGCACCCGGTTGATGCCCGGCATGACATCTTTGCCATCCACAAGAACAGGCGTATTGGCACGATTGCGGAGGGCTACGTGGAGCACGGCCCTGTTTTCGGTCCAGTTGATCTTCTCGCCGCGAAACATCCTGTCACGGTATTGTTCCAGACCGGCGGCCCGTGCCAGGTCGAACAGCAGACGCATGGTTTCTTCGGTGACAATATTCTTCGAGTAGTCGAGCAGGAGACCGAATGCCGTGGTGGAAAAAGAGCTGAAGCGGTCTCCCTTTCTGAAGAGTTCGCGCAGATGCGTATCTTTTATCTGCTCGTGGTGGTTCTGAAGCGCCTGCCACTGGGGGGAAGTAGTGAGCTCGGCGGATGCCTTCTGTGTCATGGAATACCTTCCTGAGCAAGTGTGTTCCGGAGCCGGCTTCCGGCAGTCGGCAACGCCTTCTGTCGGCCCGCGGCGGACCCAGCATATACTACAGGGCGGGCGGTCCGCGCAAGGGGGCCTACGCCGGCCGGGAGGCGTGGCGGGCGGGGAGGAGATCTTTTTCGGAGCCTTGTCATAATGGGACTCGACATCCGGGATCGGCAGAGATATAATTGTATTTCGTCCCGGGAAAGCGGCCGCGCTGAGCAGCAACCAGGGACCTCCTCATCATCCTCGCTGATAGAAACGATCTGCGGATTGAGTGAATAGCCATCCAGGAGCACAATCATGGCCAACAAAATTGCCGAGCTGACCGACAAGATCTACAAAGAAGGCGTGGAGAAGGGCGAAGAGCAGGCGAAGCAGATTGTCGAGAGCGCCAAGGCCAAGGCCGAGGGGATTATCGCCGATGCCAAAAAGGAAGCCGAGAAAATTGTTGCCGATGCGAAGAGTCAGGCCGAGGAACAGAAGCGCAACGCCGCCAACGAGATCAAGCTTGCGGGCCAGCAGGCGCTGTCAAGCATCAAGCAGCAGATCCTGGACGTGGTTGTGGCCGATGCAATTGAGAAGGGCGTGTCTGCCACCCTTGACGATCCTGCGGTCATGAAGGACCTGATCGTTGCCGTTGTGCAGAGCTGGCAGGGCGGCGCGGGAAGAGATCTTTCGCTCGAAGTCCTCCTGCCCGAGGCGAAGAAAGAGGAGCTCGAGAAATCGCTGGCGGGCGGGCTTCAGAAGAGCCTGAAGCAGGGAGTGAAAATCTCATTTTCTCGCGGTATTCGCGGCGGGTTCCAGATCGGCCAGGCGGACGGCTCGTTCAAGGTGAGCCTCACCGATGAGGATTTCGCCGAGTTTTTCAAGGAGTTTCTGCGGCCCAAGGCGAGATCGTATCTGTTCGGCCAATCCCAATAAGCGGGCGATATAGAAAGAAGAACAGTCGCGTTCCATTTGATGTCCAAGAGAAACTACTACTACCTTGTCGCGGGACTGCCCGACCTCATTCTTGACGGCGGCAAAAAGATGCTTTCCGTGGGTGAGTTCGTGCAGGAGGCATCCGGGCTTCTGCATCCCGATGATGCCGCCCTGTTTGACATGGTGCGCTATCCCGCCGACAATGGAAACCTTCTTGCGCTCCTGGAGAAGCGTGACGAGGAGTTCGACGCGCGGGGCGTGTTTTCGCAGGAAGCGCTGGAAGACGGAATCAAATCGCCTGACGGGCTTCCGGGCTACATGCGCACATATATCGAGGCGCACAAGGAAGGGAAACTGCCGTTTCCGGAGTTGAGCGCAGAAAACCAGTTGACCTGGCTGTATTACGATGAAGCCTGCGCGCACGAAAACGCGTTCGTGCGCGAATGGTTCGCGTTCGATCGCGACCTGCGCAATGTGATCTCCGCGCTCAATTGCCGGAGTGCCGCATCCGAAGGGCTCGGTGAGGAGCGCCCGTTTCTGCTGCAGCGAGCTGTCATCGGCCGTAATGATATCGCCGAAGCCATCCTCAAGAGCAACGCCCCGGACTTCTCTCTCTCAGCGCAGCTTCCGTGGGTCGAACGCGTGACCGGGCTTGGCCGGGACAATCTTGTCGAATATGAAAAGAGCATCGACACCCTTCGCTGGGACATCCTCAACGATCTCACGACATTCTCCTATTTCCAGATAGAAACAGTGCTCGCATTCACGATCAAGCTCGGCATGGTCGAGCGCTGGCAGGAGCTCGACGAGCAGGCCGGCAGGGAGAAATTCGACCGCCTGGTTGAAGAGCTGACATCGGGATTTCAGTTGCAGAAAGAACTATGAATACATACAGGAAGGCGAAGGACAGGTAGCCTATGGCAACAAAAGGAAAAGTTGTCGCGATTGTATCGAACCTGGTCACCATTGAAGTCGACGGGCCGGTGGGGCAGAACGAAGTCTGCTATATCGAGCTCGAGGGCACCAGGCTCATGGCCGAAGTTATTAAGATTTCCGGCAACCTTGCGTACGTCCAGGTATTCGAAAGCACCCGCGGCCTTTACGTCGGATGCAGGGCCGAGTTCACCGGCCGGATGCTCGAGGTCACGCTCGGGCCGGGCATGCTGTCTCGCAACTACGACGGGCTGCAGAACAACCTTGACCAGCTTACCGGCATGTTCCTCAAGCGCGGCGAATACTCCGAGCCGATCGACACCGGGAAAAAATGGCATTTCAAGCCGCTGGCCAAGGCGGGCGACGAAGTCCGTGCCGCAGACTGGCTCGGCGAGGTCCAGGAGGGCTGGATTGCCCACAAGATCATGGTGCCGTTCAATTTCGAAGGCACGGCCAAGGTGAAATCGGTTGCCGCCGAAGGTGATTATACGATCAAGGACCCGATCGCGGTTGTCGAGGACGAATCCGGGGCCGAACGGCAGCTCGACATGACCATGAAATGGCCGGTCAAGGTCGAGGTGAAAGTATACAAGGACAAGCCGCGCCCGTTTCGTATCATGGAAACCGGCGTGCGCACAATAGACACGCTCAACCCCATGATGGAAGGCGGCACCGGATTCATTCCCGGCCCGTTCGGATGCGGGAAAACCGTGCTGCAGCATCTCATTGCCAAGTATGCGGAGGCCGATCTTATCATGGTGGTGGCATGCGGGGAGCGTGCCAACGAAGTGGTCGAGATCTTTACGGAGTTTCCCGAGCTGGACGATCCCCGCACGGGACGAAAACTCATGGAGCGTACTATTATCATATGTAATACCTCGAATATGCCGGTCGCCGCGCGCGAGGCATCGGTCTATACGGGTATGACAATCGCGGAGTACTATCGCATGATGGGCCTGAAGGTGCTGCTACTGGCCGACTCTACGTCACGGTGGGCCCAGGCGCTTCGCGAGATGTCCAACCGCATGGAAGAGCTTCCCGGGCCGGATGCCTTTCCCATGGACCTGCCGGCAATCGTGGCGAATTTTTACTCCCGTGCCGGCTATGTGTCCCTTCACAACGGGCAGGCCGGCTCGATAACATTCATCGGGACCGTCAGTCCCGCGGGCGGCAACCTCAAGGAGCCGGTCACCGAGTCGACCAAGAAGGCCGCGCGGGCGTTTTACGCGCTGGCCCAGCACCGCGCCGACAGCAAGCGCTACCCGGCCATCGATGCGATTGAGAGCTATTCGAAGTATATCGAGTATGCCGAGGTTATCGACTATATGGATGAGCATCTCGAGAAGGGATGGGTAGACAAGGTACTTCAGATGAAGGATGCGCTGCTGCGGGGCAAGGAGGCGCACGACCAGATCAACATCCTCGGCGATGACGGCGTGCCGATCGAGTACCACGTGATATTCAACAAGGCCGAAGTCATCGACTTCGTGATTCTGCAGCAGGACGGATTTGACAAGATAGACTGCTCGACCCCGCTGAAACGTCAGCAGTACATGGCAAACAAGGTGCTCAGCATCTGCGAAAGCTCGTTTGAGTTCGAGAAATTCGAAGAGGTGAATACCTTCTTCAAGAAGGCTATCAATATCATGAAGCAGATGAATTACCAGGAATTCCAGAGCGATCGGTTTAACGAGCTCGAGAAAGAGCTGGAGGAGCTGATGGCGAAGCGCACGCCGGAATTCAGCGAGAAGGAGCGCCAGATGCAGGCCGTGCTCGACGAGAGGAGGGAGGATCAGTGAAAACC
>WJMI01000071.1 GCA_014728015.1 Chitinivibrionales bacterium
CTACCGACTGCTCCACCGATGCGCCGGAAACACCATCCATGTGCCTGCTCCCCTCCGTGAGGTAAAACGAGTGTCAGGAAAGACTATTTCCCCATTTTCCGTATCGGCAGAAGGGCGGGTGGGCTTTAGAAAAAAATGGGCGGGAAAGGGCGTTTTGCCTATTTCTCCAGCATGGAGATCAGTCTGCTCACGCCTACCCGTATTTTTTTGTCGAGACCGGGAAGCTCTTCGGGCGTGAGGTAGTCGCGCATCTGCTCGGCAACGCCGGCCGCCGACAAGGATGCCGTGGTCTTTCTCAGCTTTTCAACCAGGTCTTTGACACTCATCGAAACCTTCCTGGTCGAACGTCCCGTGCGGAGTTGCGATGAATCCAGCCGCCTGTTCAGCGTGGGCATGCAGGGACGGATACCGAGGATGTCAACCATAAAGCTGCAATCGTAGATATCCCGCACAAGGCCTCGCTCATTCCATGCAGCGATTTTATGTGCAAGTGCCACGTCGAATCGTATGCCCCGGACAATCCTGCCCTGCAGGTTGTATTGCCGTGCGAGGTCCGCCGTGGTGAGCTCCTCTGTTTCGCATTCTCCGGCGACATTGATTTCCAGTTGCACCTGTATATCGTTATGTTCACAGATGCAGCGAAGGCATTTGGAGTTGAGCGTGTGTCGAACGCGCAGATCCGGCACTTCGTCCAACGCGCCAACGACAAGCCGTGCCACGTCCTTCTCGGACGAAAACGGAACGAATACGTAGTCGATGTCGTTGGTATGACGAGGGCAGTTGAGCAATCTGAGTTCCATGCCTCCTTTGAGCACCGCGCTGTTTCCGAACCTGTCGGCCAGGAAATGCATCAGCCATACCATCAGGCCTTCAGCGTTTTCAACTTCTATCATTGAGATATCCCCTTACGAACGAAACGAATCGCGGGTTACGGTACCTCGAGAGCCACTGATCTATCACCATCATGTCTACTGAAGAAAGGTCGATATCCTCGTAGATATTGAAAGAATATCTGCGTCCCCGGAGGTGGAAATACAAGGTGTCGAGAAGCGCCTTTTCGGGGGTTGCACAGCGCACAGCATTCTCGGTCGTATAGCCGAAAAAGAGACTGTCCTGTATTCCCACATATTCCAATGTTAGCCCGGGCCCCTCGAAAGTACGATTCCGGCCAACTCGAGCCGCGTAGATTGTTCCGGCGGGCACCGAGCCAATCATCAGGAACCTCGCCAGGGCGGTGCCGAGACTGAGATAGCTTGTCTCGATAATCCGTACGCTCAAAGTTTCGGGGCTGAACCCTTTGGCGATATACATCCCCCTGCAGAACCGTCTGAGAACACCGGCTTCTTCAAGCGGGGCAATCCGTCGGTTCAAGAGCACACGGTCCTGCAGTCCCGTGAGTCGGCGCAGGTCGCCCGTCGAGAACACGCCACCCATTGATTTGCGATATTTGTCTATCAACAGATTGTATTTCAACGAGTTGTTCATAATAACACTAAAATATATGTTATGACATATTTATGTCAACATGAATATAATGAGAAGCTGGGTCGGACCAAGGTTAATATCAAGAAAGGCAATAGCTTAACCAGCTTCGCACGTCCAATTTGAATCGCTTAAGTTTTGACATAGGAGAGCATGGCGAATCGCGATACATGCCAATCCCGCAGCTCCTCAACAGGTACCCTTTTCAGGACACGACAGGGTCAGCCTTTTGACGGGAACCTGAGAATCTTTCCGCTGGTCTTGGGAGGCACGGTATCTTCTTTCGCATCCGGGGTCCCAGGTCCTTTCTCTGCCGAAATCTTGAGAATGCGGAGCTCGGATTGCCGGTCAGCGCTGTGAAAGGAACCTTTTGCCACATGCGGGGGCTGGAGTTTCATGGCACGTGCAGCCGGCGGAAACGTGCTCAGATCGGCGTACAGAAACCATAGCCACTTGCCCGACGGCGTTGCTTCTTCATCGAGTGTATATCCTATGCACTGCCCGTACCCGTCAAACTCCCACTTCTTTTCGCCCGGCTCACCGTTGCCGGACGAAGCTTGCCTGTGCAGGAAACAAAACAGATCACCGTCATGCGGGAAATCCCCAACTTCGGTTTCGCCGACGTAGCGCCGGGCATAGTCGACTATTTCTTTGCGGGTTAAATGCTGTGAAGGCATGAGAATGATGCAATGTAGTAGATTGGCGTTTGGGGGAAATATACAATCCACGACACAATGCACTGAAGAATCCACTCTATGAACAAGCAGAAAGCCGCCCGCTACCGGAGTATCGGTGAAGCGCACCTCTATGTCGCGGTTGCCAAGGCCGACGGCATTATCTCGCGACTCGAACGGGAGCGGGCCGGATGGCGGGCGAAGAAAAGCCAGGAAGTACTTGATATACTTGGGGTCAACAGCAGGGTGGAAGAAACAATCCGCGCTGATGTTGAACGATTGCTCGCTGCTCCCGAGTTTGAGTCGTGGACAGCAGATCAGCATCTTGACCAGGCAGTGGATCTCCTGAAACAGGCTACAAAGCTCGGCGATTGGGGCGCCCCGCTCTCGGCGGCCAAGCACGAACAGGGTCTTCTTTCGGTGGCGCGTCTCGATGGATATGTGTTCAAGGAGTCCAAATTCCTGCGCGAAATAGAACGGCGCCTCGCATCGCTTCGGGGGTAAAACCTCCCGCCTCTCCCAGCAGAATCTTCCGGGCAGCAGGAAAATCCGGCCACATTGACACAAACCAGCCTTGCCACGATATCGTCCAATATGCTCTGAAATCGGCAATTTCCCGGATGGTACGGGGTTTGCTTAACCGGTAAAGCTGAGGCAAAAGCTCATGTATCGGAGTATGCCATGGACAAGATGAAACTCGACCTTATCCGTCAGGCTGTCAGGGCCCACAAGAAAATCTATCCCTGCGGCACCAAGTCCACGCTCGGTGAATGTTTCACGTTCGAGAAGGACAAAGTCCTGTTCTGGTTCGATACCGAGGACCGGAGCACCCATCTAGTCATGCAGCGGCTTGCTCAGCCTGCATAGTCCTCTGTCGGCGCCGAAACACTAACTCCACCCTTTGGGCGGTCATAGAACTGCGGTTGCCTGTTCTGCGGTTCGCTTCCCCTGCCCCCTCAGGGCCCGCCACTATCATTATGTATTTTCCCCCAGTCCAGGATTCATCACATCGCCCGACAAAGGACCGAACCGGTGCAACACAATACGCCGTCGTCAGACAATCCTGCCACAACCCGGGCACCTGCCCCGGCTCCGTCCATCCCGCGCTGGCACGTGCATTTCAAGGGCACCGGCCCGGAAGACATGCGCAAGGGGTTTCTCAGCAACCTAGAGTATACGCTCTCCAAAGATCAGTACACCCTCACGCCCTACGACAGGTTCCTGAGCCTTTCTTATGCCGTACGCGAACGGATTATCGAGCGCTGGATAATCACGCAGCAACGGTACCACGCGGTCAACCCTAAGCGCGTGTATTACCTCTCCCTGGAATTCCTTCTGGGCCGCCTGCTCGACAGCAACATGCTCAATCTCGGCCTTCAGCAGTCCTGCGCGCAGGCCATGGCCAACCTCGGATTCAACATGGAGGACATGATCGACCAGGAATCCGATGCCGGGCTGGGCAACGGGGGCCTGGGACGGCTGGCCGCGTGTTTCCTCGACTCCATGGCCACTCTGGGACTGCCGGCGATAGGCTACGGCATCCGTTATGAATTCGGCATATTCAGGCAGCGCATCGTGAAAGGCCATCAGCGCGAGCTGCCCGAACGATGGCTTCAGCAGACCAATCCATGGGAAATCGAGCGTGACGAGTACAAGTGCTATGTACGGTACTACGGCAGGACCGTGCAGCGCCCGGATCGCACGGGAAAAAAACGCAGCCGGTGGGTTGACACTGACGTGGTGGTAGCGGTCCCCTACGATACGCCGGTCCCGGGCTACCGCAACAACACGGTCAACACGCTGCGGCTGTGGTCGGCACACTCGGCAAACGAATTCAGCCTCAAGCATTTCAACGAAGGCGACTATATCGGCGCGTGTGAAGACAAGCTGACAAGCGAGAATATTTCGAAGGTGCTGTACCCCAACGACTCCAACCACAGCGGCAAGGAGCTGCGGCTGAAACAGCAGTATTTCTTCACCTCGGCCTCGCTCCAGGACATTATCCGCCGCTATCTCAAGCACAACGATGATTTCTCGAATTTCGCTGACCTCAACGCCATTCAGCTCAACGACACGCACCCGGCAATTGCCACGGTGGAGCTCATGCGCCTGCTCATCGACGAACACCGGCTCGAATGGGACCAGGCCTGGAACATCGTGGTCAATACGTTCGCGTATACTAACCATACGCTTATGCCCGAGGCGCTCGAGAAATGGCCGGTAAGCATGTTTAAGTATCTTCTCCCCCGCCACTTGGAAATTATTTACGAAATCAACAGCCGGTTTTTGCGCGAAGTCTCGTACCAGTACCCTGGAGACACGGCGCGCCTGGGGCGTATGTCGCTCATCGAAGAAGGCGCCGAGCCCATGGTGCGCATGGCGTTCCTCGCCATACTGGCGAGTCACTCGGTCAACGGCGTAGCCAAGCTGCACACCGAGCTTCTGACCAAGGGGCTGGTCAAGGATTTCTACGAGCTGTGGCCGGAGAAGTTCAACAGCAAGACCAACGGCATTACGCAGCGGCGGTGGCTTGCCAAGTGCAATCCGCCTCTCGCCGCTCTTATCAGCGATCGTATCGGCGATGGATGGGTCCGCGATCTGGGCGAGCTGAAGCGCCTCGCGCCCCTGGCCGATGAGCCCGCATTTCAGCAGGAGTGGCAAAAGGTCAAGAAAGAATGCAGGAAACGCCTTGCCAGAAAGCTTTCCAAATGGCATGGCATCCGGCTCAATGCGGACACCATGTTCGACGTGCAGATCAAGCGCATTCACGAATACAAGCGCCAGCTCCTCAACGCGTTTCACTGCATCCATCTGTACAACCGAATCAAGTCCGGTGACACGGAGGGGTTCGTCCCGCGCACCGTGCTGTTCGGGGGCAAGGCAGCGCCGGGCTATGCCATGGCCAAGCTGAGCATCAAGTTCATTAACAACGTAGCGGAAGTGATCAACAACGATCCCGATGCCAAAGACCTGCTGCGCGTGCATTTTGTCCCGAACTACCGGGTCACCATGGCCGAGCTCATGATTCCGGCGGCCGACCTGTCGGAGCAGATTTCGACCGCCGGCACCGAAGCTTCGGGCACCGGCAACATGAAATTCGCGCTCAACGGAGCCTTGACTATCGGTACCATGGACGGGGCCAATATCGAAATCCGTGAGGAAGTCGGGGCGGACAATATATTCATTTTCGGACTGAATGCCGATGAAGTGTCGCGGCTGAAGGAAACGGGATACAATCCACGCGAATACTACGAGCGAAGCTCGCCGCTCAAGAAGGTCATCGAGCTCGTCAGCTCCGGGTTTTTCTCGCAAAACGAGCCGGAGCTGTTTCAGCCCATTTTGGATTCTCTTCTGGAGTACGGCGACCGATTCATGGTGCTGGCAGATTTCGATGCGTATGCGGCGTGCCAGGAGAAGGTCTGCGCGGCATACCGCGACCCGCCGCGATGGACCGCCATGGCCATCCGAAACGTGGCATCGATGGGCAGGTTCTCGTCGGACCGCACGATTCGCCAGTACGCCGACGAAATATGGAACGCCCAACCGGTCGAGGTCGAGCTGAACAGGTAGCGCGATGGGCGCACTCTTTTCGCGCCCGTTGTAATCTGATCGTGCTCATGATCGCAGCCGTTGTCCTGGCGAAGGCCGAGATGTTCAGGCAAACCCGATCACGACAGGGATTGCGGGCACGACAATGAACCATACAGGAGGAGTTATGGCCACGCAGCATATCGCAGTCATCGACGTCGGCAAGACAAATAAGAAAGTCCTGATCTTCAATCACGACCTTACCGTCGTGGACAGCGCCTACAAATCCTTTGATGAGTATGTCGAGGACGGCATCCACTATGAAGATGTTGAGAACGCGACGGCATGGTTCATGGAACAGCTCGGTCTGTTCGCGAAGAAGTACGACATCGCGGCCCTGTCGATCACCACGCATGGCTCGACCGCCCTATGTGTCGACCGCGACGGCAACCTGGCAGTCCCGCCCGTCGCCTATACCACCGATGCTGGCGAGGAATTCGACACGAGCTTCTACGAAGAATTCGGGTCTGTCGAAGAGCTCCAGAGGGCCACCGCCACGGCGAAAATCGGCAACATGGTCAACGAAGGCAAGGTGCTGTACTTCTGCAAAAGGAAGTGGCCTGACAAGTTTGAGAATATCCACATGGTGCTCCATTTCCCGCAGTACTTCGGGTACCTTTTCACGGGAAAAAACGGGGCCGAGCCGACATTTACGGGCTGCCACACGTACCTCTACGATCCGATTAACCGGAAATACTCCACGGTCGCCGAAAAACTAGGCCTGACCGGCAAGCTTCCCGACACGATATCCAAATCGTGGGAGGTCCTTGGGACGGTGAAACCCGACGTGGCGGATAAAACCGGGCTCTCCACCAACTGCATCGTGACCATGGGAATCCACGACTCGAACTCGTCGCTGCTCCCCTACCTGGTGAAAGGGTACGACAATTTCGTGCTCAACTCCACCGGCACATGGTGCGTGGCGATGCATCCCACCGATACATTTTCTTTTGAAGATACCGAGCTGGGCAAGCTGGTGTATTTCAATCTCGACGCGTTTTTCAATCCTGTCAAGACATCGATTTTCATGGGCGGCCTGGAGTTCGACACGTACGTCGCGCTTCTGCGGGACATTGCCGGCGCGAAAGGCTACCCCCCGTTCGACCGGGACCGGTACGCGAAGATCATCGCCGACAGGGACCTGTTCATTCTGCCCTCGGTTGTCAAGGGGACGGGCATTTTCCCCAATGCCCTGCCGCGGGCCTGCGAGAACGGGGAGATGTACGGCCTGGAAGACATCACGGCGGGAAAGCGCGTGCCGCCTTTCTTCAACGACTACGAAACCGCCTATGCCGTACTGGTTGTTTCGCTGGCCCTGCAGACCAGGGCCGCGCTCGATATGACCGGCTATCGCGGCGCGGGAACCATATTTACCGAAGGCGGGTTCAGGAAGAACGATGCATACAACAGAGTCCTCGCGACCCTGTATCCCGATTCGACCGCCGTGTTGACAAATCTGAGCGAGGCCACGGCGTTCGGAGCGGCACTGCTCGCCCGCGCGGCGCTCGACAAGACCACTCCCAGGGAAACCGCCGGCTGTTTCGAAATAGAAACCACGGCCGTTTCCGGGGCGGACCTGCCGGGCCTCGATGCATACGCTGATGCGTTTACCAGACTGGTGAACGCCTGACACCAGACCGCCCGGAGTGATTCATGGAGCCCATGGAAAAGCAGTACAACCCAACGGCGGTTGAAGACCGTATCTACGAGCGCTGGATGGCCGAACGCCGTTTCGCGGCTGACCCCGGTTCCCGCAAAGAGCCCTACAGCATTGTCATCCCGCCGCCCAATGTCACCGGTATTCTGCACATGGGGCACGCGCTGAACAATACGGTGCAGGACATTCTCATCCGGTACAAGCGCATGTGCGGGTATGAAGCGCTCTGGATGCCGGGCACCGATCATGCGGGCATTGCCACCCAGAACGTGGTGGAGCGCAAGCTCGCCGCCGGCGGCAAGAGCCGCCACGATTTCTCCCGCGAGGACTTTGTCAATGAAGTCTGGAAATGGAAAGACGAGTACCACGAGCGGATTACCACGCAGCTCAAAAAGCTCGGCTCCTCGTGCGACTGGGCCCGCGAGCGGTTCACCATGGACGAGGGCCTGTCGCGCGCCGTGCGGGCCGTGTTTGTCAAGCTCTACAACGACGGGCTCGTGTATCGCGGCAAGTATATCATCAACTGGTGCCCCCGGTGCCGGACCGCGCTGTCCGACGAAGAGGCCGAGCACCGGGACATGCAGGGCACATTGTACACGTTCGTGTATCCCTATGCCGACGGATCCGGCTCGCTGAAGGTCGCCACGACCCGGCCGGAAACCATGCTCGGCGACACCGCGGTCGCGGTCAATCCCAAAGACGAGCGCTACCGGGACGTGGTCGGCAGGACCGTCATGTTGCCGCTTGCCAACAGGGAAATTCCGGTGATCACCGACGACTTTGTCGATCGTGAATTCGGCACCGGCGCGGTGAAGGTCACGCCCGCCCACGATCCCAACGATTTCCAGATGGGCCTTCGTCACAACATGGAGCCGATCATGGTCATGGATGAAACCGCGCACATGTGCGGGCCCATACCCGAAAAGTATGCCGGTAAGGACCGGTTCGAATGCCGCAAGCTCGTGGTCGAGGACATGCGGGCCGCCGGGCTGTGCACCGAAATCAAAGAGCACGCGCACGCCGTGGGCCACTGCTACCGCTGCCATACCATGGTCGAGCCGTACTACTCCGATCAGTGGTTTGTCAAAATGAAACCGCTGGCCGAACCCGCGCTGAAAGCCGCGCTGGACAACGACATCACGTTCTACCCCGCCCGGTGGCGCAAGACCTACATCACCTGGATGGAGAATATTCGCGACTGGTGCATATCCCGCCAGATATGGTGGGGACATCGCATTCCGGTATGGTACTGCGACAGCTGCGGCGAAGTGATCGTGGCCGAGGAAACGCCCGCAGCATGCACGTGCGGCTCCGCGAACCTGCGGCAGGACGAGGACGTTCTTGATACGTGGTTTTCCTCGTGGCTGTGGCCGTTCTCCACCATGGGATGGCCCGACAAGACCGCTGTGCTGGACCGGTTCTATCCAACCAACGCGTTGGTCACCGCCCCGGAGATACTGTTTTTCTGGGTGGCGAAAATGCTCATGGCCGGCCGGTACTGTACGGGCAGGCTGCCGTTTACCGACATCGTGCTGCACGGGACCGTGCGCGACAAGAGTGGAAAAAAGATGAGCAAATCGCTGGGCAACTCGATCGACCCGCTGGAGGTCATTGCGACGCACGGCGCGGATGCACTTCGCTTTTCGCTCATGATGATCACCGCGCAGGGGGCCGACGTGTTTCTCGGCAAAGACACGTTCGATATCGGCCGCAATTTTGCCAACAAGCTGTGGAACGCATCGCGGTTCCTCCTGGGCAACATCACGGAGAAAACACATTTTCGCAGTCTCCCGCCTGCTGAGAGGCGCGCGGCCGTGGATAAATGGATCTTGAGCCGGCTGGCACAGACGCTTGAGGGCGTGCGATCATCCCTGGACAGCTACCGGTTCAACGAGATGTGCCGCCAGCTCTACGATTTCACCTGGCACGATTTCTGTGACTGGTATATCGAGGCAAAAAAAGCGGACCTGTATCAAAGCGACGATCAGGTGCGCGCGGCCGATGCGCTCAACCTGTGCGGCTTTGTGCTGGGCGCTATACTCAAGGTGCTTCATCCGGTTATGCCCTTTGTCACCGAAGAAATCTGGGGGCATTTGCGCGCCAAGGTCGACTACGCCGGGCTTATTGACAACGAATCGATCATGGCGGGCTCATTTCCCGAACCGGCCGACGATCTGGTCGATCGAGGAATCGAAGAGCAATTCGCGCTTCTGCGGGAAGTCATCGTGGCCCTGCGCACCATTCGCGCGGAGAACAATGTCCCGCCCGACAAGAAAGGCACCGCGCTGATCATCCCGCGAAGCGACCGGGAGGCTTCGTGGCTGACCAGTCAGGTCCCGCTGATAAACCTCTTTGGCAAGCTGTCCGAGACCGTGGTTGACGGCTCCGCGCGGAAACCGTCGTTTGCCGGGCAGACCGTGGTCATGGGCAACCAGGTGTTTCTCGAGCTCGAAGGCCTTATCGACAAGGACGTCGAAATCGAGCGGCTGAACAAGGAAATCGACAAGGCCCGCAAGCTCGCCGAAAACACGAAGAAGCGTCTCGAGAACCCCGGTTTCCGTGACAAGGCGCCCGGGAACGTGGTCGCAAAAGAGGAAGAAAAATACCAGGGGATTCTTCAGAACCTCGAAAAGCTCGAGCGGAACCTGAAAGCGTTCGCGGAGGCGTAGGTGGTAGTCTATCCATCGCGAGATGAAGCCGCCTGTCTTGCCAAAGAGCACGGCGCCAGTGTCGTGCCCGTCTGCCGTGCCGTCCTTGCCGATACCGAAACACCGGTCTCGGTCTGGCTCAAGCTGTTCAAGGACACCCCGTACAGTTTCCTGCTCGAAAGCGTCACCGGCGGGGAGCTGGTCGCGCGATATTCATTCACCGGCGGGGATCCGTTCCTTACGTTCAGGGCCAACGGCAGGCAATGGAAGATCTCCGGAGATCATGCCGCATCCGGCGAGGGCGATCCCATTGCCAAACTGCGCGAGATCATGGCGCGTTATCGTGCGGCCCATGTTCCCGGCATTCCGCGTTTCTGCGGCGGCGCGGTCGGCTACTGTTCCTACGACTCGGTGCGGCTGTGGGAAGATATCCCGGATGCAAACCCCAAGGACGATCCGCTCGACGAGATCTTTTTCGGACTGTACCGTACCCTCGTAGCGTTTGACAACCGGGAGCACCGGCTGCTGCTCATCACCAACCTGTTTCTCGATGCATCCAGCGATATCGACACGGCGTATCGCGATGCCGTGCATACGCTGGGACGACTCGAAGACCGGCTTTCGATCCGTCTTGCCTCATCAGGACTTTCCGTCGGCACGCCCGGTCCGGTAACCTCGAATTTCGAGCGTCACGAGTTCGAGAAAGCGGTCGAACGCTGCAAAGAGTATATCACCGCGGGTGACATATTCCAGGTTGTACTCTCGCAGCGTTTCAGCGTGCCGGTAAAGGCCAACCCGTTCGACCTGTACCGCATCCTGCGCACGATCAATCCGTCGCCATACATGTTCTACCTCTCCTGCCGGGACACTTCGGTAATCGGCGCATCACCTGAAATGCTTGCGCGGGTCGAGGACCGCACGCTCGAAGTCCGCCCCATCGCGGGCACCCGGCGGCGGGGAGAGGATGCTCATGAAGACGATCGCCTGGCAGCGGAATTGCTCGCCGATCCCAAGGAGCGCGCCGAGCATATCATGCTGGTCGACCTCGGTCGAAACGATGCCGGCCGCGTATGCGAGTATGGCAGCGTGGTCACCGAAGAAATGATGCATATTGAGAAGTACAGCCACGTCATACATATCGTGTCGAATGTCCGCGGGCGTCTCAAGGACGATCGCGACGTGTTCGATGCTCTGTATTCCTGTTTCCCGGCCGGGACACTTTCAGGGGCGCCCAAGATCCGGGCCATGCAGATAATCGACGAACTCGAGCCGGTGCGCCGCGGGTTGTATGGCGGCGCGCTGGGATACATCGATTTTTCAGGCAATTTCGATTCATGCATTGTCATCCGCACCATGGTATACAAGAATGGCGTGGCAACCGTGCAGGCCGGGGCGGGAATAGTTGCCGACTCGGTACCGTCAACCGAATACGAAGAAACAGTCAACAAGGCAAAGGCGCTGTTCACGGCCATGCGGGATGCGGCCAGGATCGTGGGGAACTCATAATATGCTGCTGATTATAGACAACTACGACTCGTTTACCTTCAATCTCGTGCAGTATCTGGGCGAGATATATACCGACATTCAGGTCTATCGCAACGACAAGACCACGATTGAGGAAATCCGGGATCTCATGCCCAGGGCAATCGTGATATCGCCGGGCCCGTGCACTCCCAAAGAAGCCGGCATCTCCGTGGATGTTGTCCGGCGGCTGGGTCCCGCGATTCCCGTTCTGGGCGTGTGCCTCGGCCATCAGTCAGTAGGCGCGGCGTTCGGCGGGAACGTCGTCAGGGCGCCCTACCTCATGCACGGTAAAGTGTCCGAGATTCACCATGACGGTCAAACCATATTCGATGGGCTGCAAAACCCGTTTATAGCCACCAGGTATCACAGCCTGGTTGTCGAGCGCGCATCCTGCCCCGATTGTCTTACCATAAGCGCTGAAACGAACGACGGCATTATCATGGGACTGCGTCACAAGGAATACCCGGTTGAAGGCATCCAGTTTCATCCGGAGTCGATTCTCACCGACGTGGGCAAGGATTTGCTGCGCAATTTCGTAAGGCGTTTCGCGTGATCAAGAGCACTCCCTTGACTTTTTCCCTGACTTTTTCCCCGGAGATAAAATAGTAAATTACTCTTCCCCGGCCGGCCAAGAAA
>WJMI01000072.1 GCA_014728015.1 Chitinivibrionales bacterium
ACCCTGCGCTCGAGTTCATCCACCCGCTGTTCCAGCGTGGCGATGCTCTCTGCGGCGACCGGCGCGCACAGCGCCGCCGCCAGCAATGCATTGCCAAGTATGATTCCTGCAGATCCGTTCATACGGTTTGTCCTCCGTGGGACGAGGCTCCCGGCGGTCTCGTTTCCAGCGACACAAAATAGCACAGTGATCCGTTGTGAGAAAAGGTTAGCGGCACCGCCGCCCGATCCAGCGTCTTTCACACGAGCGCTGTGCCTGTTATATTTTCGACAATTCTGTTTTGTTTCCGCGGAAAAGAACTCGCCACGTACGCTGGAGTTCCCGGATGACCCAAGCCGCGCTCTTGAAAACCCCGCTGCACCGCCGCCACCTGGAGCTCAATGCGAAAATGGGCCCGTTCGGCGGGTATGATATGCCGATCCAGTACGAGGGCATTATCGCGGAACACCTGGCCACCCGGCGCGCGTCCGCGGTATTTGACACGTGCCACATGGGCGAGTTCCTGTTCTCGGGAAGTACGGTTGTCGATGATCTCGAGCGCCTTGTCTCCTGCCCGGTTGCCTCCATGAAAGTTGGTCAATGCCGGTACGGGTTCATCTGCAATGAGGCCGGGGGTGTCCTTGACGATCAAATCGTGTATCGTCTCGGCGACAACGAGTTTTTCATGGTGGTCAACGCCGCGACGCAACCGGCCGACTATGAGTGGCTGACTTCGCACATGTCAGACACGACATCACGCGAAAACCTGACCGATGCCACCGGCAAAATAGACCTTCAGGGGCCGGCCGCGCCGAAAATCATGCAGCGGCTCATGGACGAACTTGTCGGCGACATGAAATTCTACCGGTGCAAGCACAACCGGTATCGCGGCCGGAAGATACTCACCAGCCGGACCGGCTATACGGGCGAGCTGGGATTTGAAGTGTATTGCGATCCCGACCTTGCCGTGCGTTTCTTCGATGAGTGCCTGGAGAACGGGGCCAAGCCGGCCGGGTTGGGCGCGCGTGACACCCTGCGGCTCGAAATGGGACTTCCGCTGTACGGCCACGAGCTGAACGCGGAGCGCAATCCGGCCGAAAGTGGTTTCACCAGGTCTATCAGCAACGACAAGGAGTTTATCGGCTCGCACCGCGTGCTGGATTCGGCAGCGGCGCGCGATGCGCTGGTCGGTCTCGAGCTCTCGTCGCGCCGGGCCGCGCGCGCCGGCGACAAAGTGCTCGTCCCCGATGGCGCTCCGGTGGGCGAGATTACCAGCGGGAGCTACTCGCCGTGCCTCGAGAAGGCCGTCGCGCTTGCCTATGTACGAAAAGACTCGGCCGCGCTGGGTGCCATGCTGCACATCGATACCGGCAGGCAGCATCTCGAAGCCGCCGTGGTGGAGCTTCCGTTTTACAAAGAGGCAACCGGCCGGAAACGCATGGAAGACTATCTCGACTGAGAACGGCATTCATATATCAATACTTTCCAGAGAGGTACGCATGACACCCAATGACAGGAAGTATTCCACGACACACGAGTGGGTCAAAGTCGACGGGGAATTGGCAGTGGTGGGCATCAGCGATCACGCGCAGGAGGCGCTCGGGGATATCACGTTCCTCGAACTCCCCAAGGCGGGTACCTCGGTCGAAAAGGGCACGGAGTGCGGCGTAATTGAATCGGTGAAAGCGGCAAGCGATATCTACTCCCCTATCGGAGGCGAGATTGCCGAAGCCAACGATGCGCTGGAGAATGCGCCCGAGCAGGTCAACCAGTCTCCCTACGATACCGGCTGGCTTTTCAAGGTGAAGGGTATCGACCACGCGGAGATCGATGCGCTTATGAGCGCGGACGACTATGAAACGTTCCTGAAAGAGCAGGAGTAGAAGGAAAGCACCAATTCCGTGCCCCGCCCATGAGCTTCATCCCCCACACGCCCGCCCAGCAGAAGCAGATGCTTGATATCTGCGGTGTCAAGGATATCGATGCGCTGTTTGCCGATATCCCGGAAGGGCTTCGACCGAAGTCGTTCAACATTCCGGCGGGCCGGTCCGAACTGGAGGTCCATGCCTCCCTGGAGAACCTCGCCGGTCAGAACTATTCGCATCTGGTCCGCTTCGTGGGCGCGGGGTTCTACGACCATTTCATCCCCGCGGCGGTCGATGCGATTGCCTCCCGGAGCGAGTTCTATACGGCGTATACTCCCTACCAGCCCGAGCTCTCGCAAGGCACGCTCCAGGCGATTTACGAGTACCAGACCGCCATGTGCAGGCTGACCGGCATGGAAGTCGCCAACGCTTCGCTGTATGACGGTGGCACGGCGCTGTATGAAGCCTGCCAGATGGCGGTGCACGCCACCGGGCGGACCCGCATCGTAATAGACGGCGGCGTGAATCCGATCTATCGCAAGATGATCCACTCCTACACGGCCAACCTGTCGCTTGATTTATGCGAGGTCGGCGTCTCGCACGGCCAGAGCGATCGGAAGAAACTGTTCGATGCTATCGACGAGCAGACCGCCGCCGTGCTCGTGCAAAATCCCAATTTCTTCGGGGTCATCGATGACCACAGCGACATCGCCAAACGATGTCACGATCTCGGCATTCTGGCAGTCCAGTCGGTCTACCCGGTCGCCATGGCGCTTCTGAAACCGCCCGGCGACATGGATATCGATATCGCCACCGGCGAGGGCCAGTCACTCGGTATCCCGCTTTCGTTCGGCGGCCCGTATCTCGGGTTCATGGCCACAAAAAAGAAATTCGTGCGCAAGATGCCGGGACGTCTTGTCGGGCGCACGGTCGACAGTGCCGGCAGGGAGGGATTCGTGCTCACGCTTCAGGCGCGCGAGCAGCATATCCGCCGCGAGAAAGCGACATCGAATATCTGCACCAACGAAGCTTTGTGCGCCCTGAGAGCCCATGCCTACCTGAGCCTGGTGGGCGAGCAGGGCATCAAGGAGGTCGCGCAGCTGTGTCTCGACAAGGCGCGCTACGCCAAGGAACGCTTCAAGTCCATCCCCGGTGTCGAGGTCATGGAAGCATCACCGACATTCAACGAATTCACCCTGCGGCTTCCCATGGATGCCGGTGAGTTCGCCGGACGGATGATCGAACGGGGCTTCGCCGCGGGGTTTCCGCTGGGAAGGTACTACCCCGGGATGGAGAACTACCTGCTGATGGCGGTTACCGAGAAACGGAGCAAGCACGATATCGGCCGGATGGCGGAAGCGCTGGAGGATGCCCTGTGTCAGTGATATACGATAAATCCGTGCCGGGAAGGCGCGGCGTGCGGCTCCCGCGATCCGATGTGCCCGGGCATACCGCCATTCCCGAACCTTATCGCCGGAGGAGCGCACTAAATCTATGTGAGCTTTCCGAGCTCGATGTGGTCCGTCATTTCACTGCCCTCTCGCGCAAGAATTTCGGGGTGGACACCGGATTCTACCCGCTTGGCTCCTGTACCATGAAATACAACCCCAAGTTCACGGAGAAAATTGCGCAGCTCGACGGGTTCTCGTCGCTGCACCCGCTGCTCCCCCAGCTCCGCCGCGGCGGCATGCTCACCCAGGGCGCGCTCGCCGTGCTCTACGAGCTCGAATCCATGCTCTGCGAGATATGCGGCATGGATGCCTTTACGCTTCACCCCATGGCCGGGGCGCACGGCGAGCTTACCGGCATGATGATCATCGCGGCATACCATCACGATAAGGAAAACAACAAGACCGAAGTGCTTATCCCCGATGAGTCCCACGGAACCAACCCGTCGAGCGCGGCAATAGCAGGCTACTCAACCAGGCCGGTCCCCACGAACCGCAAAACAGGCGTGCTGGATCTCGAGGCGCTGAAAGACATGATCGGCGATCAGACCGCGGCCGTCATGCTTACCAATCCCAACACGCTCGGCATTTTCAATGCGCAAATAAGGGAAATCGCCGATCTGGCGCACAAACACGATGCGCTTCTATACTACGACGGCGCCAACCTTAACGCGATCCTCGGCAAGTTTCGCCCTGGCGATGGTGATTTCGACGTGGTCCACGTGAACCTGCACAAGACATTCGGCACGCCGCATGGCGGAGGAGGCCCCGGTGCCGGCCCGGTAGGGGTCAAAAAACATCTGGTCGATTTTCTGCCTATCTCGCGTGTGGTGAAACGCTCTGATGGTACCCATGCACTCGACTATGACTATCCCAAGTCTATCGGCTATATCGCGCCATTCTACGGAAACTTCTCCGTGTGCCTGAAAGCCTATGCCTACATCCTCAACCTTGGGGCTGAAGGCTTGTCGCAAGTTGCTGAAAATGCAGTACTTAACGCGAACTACGCGATGCACTGTCTAAAGGACGATTTCGAGGTCCCCTGCCTCAGGACCTGCATGCACGAGTTCGTTATCTCCGCAAGCCGCCAGGCGGAAAATGGCATTCGCGCTCTCGACATCGCCAAGGCGTTGATAGACCGCGGATTCCACCCCCCGACGGTCTATTTCCCGCTCATAGTGAAAGAATCAATGATGGTTGAACCGACGGAGACAGAGAGCAAGGAGACGCTGGATGCGTTTGTCGGTGCCATGAAGGATATCGCGCGTCAAAGCCGGGAGTCGTCTGAGTCGTTTGCGGGGGCCCCGCAGAGCACGCCTGTCGGCCGTCTGGACGAAACCCGTGCCGCGCGCCAAATGGATTTTGCCTACGCCCTTTCAGGAGCATGAGGGCCGGCCGGGGCGAAAAGGTGGAAAAGCATTACGAATATTGCTTTTGCCGCAAGAATTTTGTATTATTTAAATAGACGTGGATCTGTCTTCGTAGTCAGATCGGTCATGTCGGCTACTACTTAAGGAGTCATTATGCGGTTAATCACAGGCCTCGTGATGGTGCTGGTTCTGTTTTCGACGGTCGCGTTCGGGCAGAAGAGCAAGTTCGTGCAGCCCACCAAGAATAACGTGGGCATATACGAAAACGAAGTCAGACGGGTAAACGAGCAGGCCAAGTTCAAGGTTGGTGTCGAAGAACGCCTTCAAGTGATGCAGACCAAGCGCAATCACTACAAAGTCAAGACGGCCGACGGTGATGTCGGGTGGATCGAGAAGCGTTTTGTCGTCGCCACATCCGGCAAGAAATTCATGTTCGACGATGCAGAGGTTATCGGGTATCTTGACAACCCGACGCCGGTATACATTATCGACGCCGACAGCAAGGATGCAACGCCTATCAAGCTCGACCGCTCGTTTGCGGATGCCCTCCGGCAGAATGTAGACCGGGAAACAGTGGAACGTCAGGTGAAATAGCAGGCCGGTACAAGCCACAGAAAACCCAAAGGGGAGCGGTTGCATCAACCGCTCCCCTTTTTTTGTCTCCGGCCTGTATATCGGTCGGCGCGTCGCGCGTCTCTACCGGTAGCTCTCCTCTTTCTTTTTCATCAGGAGCCGCCAGATTTTGTCAAGGAGTTCCTTCCCGCTGAACGGTTTCACGATGAAATCATCGGCGCCGCTCGCGAAGCACTCCTCCATTTCATCGGTCTGCGTGCCCGCGCTGAAAAATGCAATGGGCAGGTCTCGGGTTTCTTCCTGCGTGCGCAGGATGCGGCAGACATGGATGCCGTCCAGCCCGGGCAGGTACAAATCGAGCAGGACCAGCGATGGTTTCTCGGTGAATGCCATGCGCAGCCCGCTTTCGCCGGTTTCGGCCACAACGATGTCAAACGCGCTCCCGAGCACCATCCTGCATATCTCCACCGCCTCCCGGTCATCATCGACAATCAGCACCTTGGGCCGCATTTCCGGCATCCCGGGCGGCAGCGACGCCTCCTCCCGGACCATTCCGTGTTCGGCTTCAGGCGCGGACACCGAGACAATCCGGGTTTCGTTGTCATCCCATTGGATCTTGGAG
>WJMI01000073.1 GCA_014728015.1 Chitinivibrionales bacterium
ATCCCAGGCTGAACAGCAGTATCCACGGAAGCATCGCGCGTCCCATGGGCGTGAACAGCAAAAATAATATGAACAGGAAAATCAGAATGCCGCCGATCGGGCTGATCTCCCGCTGCGTAACAGGTCGCATCGCCCGCTGGCCGCTCGACAGGATATTCTCCAGCGACACGTTCTTTTCTTTCGCAACGAGCCGGGCCAGGGCAACCATGGTCGCCGATATGCCGTCGTCCCACTCTCCCCGCCCCAGATGCGGCGCAGCCACGGTCCTGATTATCGAGTGCGCCTTGGCATCGGTAATGTAGCCTTCGCTGCCATACCCCGGCTCAATGCGTATCGCCCGATCACCCACAGCCACCAGCACCAGAACACCCTCGTCGGTGCCCTTTGCGCCAATCCCCCAACGCTCGTACAGCCGGTTGGTGATATCATCGATGTTGTCCCCTTCAAGGCCCGCGGTCGTTGCCACCACCAATGCCACGCCGGTCTTCTCGTGAAGTGCCGTGGCCAGCCGCTCGAGGGCATCGCGCGTGCCCGGGCTCAGGACCCCGGCGAAATCGTTTATCGCGCCGGACGGCGCGCGGTTGAGAACCGGCGCCTGACCGTAGACACACAACGTGACGGCCGCGCAACAGATGACGGCATAGGTGGATTTCTTCATGAAGGGACTATGATTCTTCAGGACCGGCAGAGGTGTCAACTATTTCGCGCGTTATCTGGTCTACCTTTTCGTACTGCTCGGTGCCTGTCGCGACAATCCGCTTGCCGTGGAGCTCAAGCAGCTTGTAGTCCCGGGTTGCCAGGTCGCCGGGACGTTCCAAAATGGCGACTATCCGGTTCACGTCCTCCTGAAACTGGGTCGCGTTCAAGAAACTCCTGAATTTTTTCTGCGCCTTGTCAAATGCGCCTTTCTCCTTGCGGCTGTACAGGAGATACGGCAGCAGTTCCTTGAATACCTTGTCCTCGATGCCCCCGCCGCTCGCCTCACTGAACGTCTCGGGCATCTCGTTGTTCTCGACCTGCGAAATGAGTGTCTCGATCTCATCGCGCAAGTGCACGATCTCCTGTTCCCGGAAACGGGCCTGATAGATAATCGGAAAAGAATTGACGCTCAAGTTGGCATTGGCCACGTTCCGGAACTCCCCCGTATAATAGACGTCGCCTTCCTCCTTGAGGATTTCCTCCTCGGTGCCGAACGGGACGATCTTGGCGGGCGTGGGAATAAACTCCTGTATGTCGCCGATGTTTTCCATCTTTTCCCGGAGCTTGTCCGGATCGAGGGCCGACTCGAGGCCGTCAAGCTTCTCCAGAAATTCGCTCAAACCCTCCTCGAGGCTCAATCCCATTTCCGACTTGAGAAAGTCGCGCAGGTTGCTTTGCTCCCTGTAATTCCCCTGGACCACGAGAAGGCCGTTGTTGACCATCGATGCAATGGGATGCTTCGACGAGAGGATATCGCTGAGATCCAGGTCGACCCGCGCGTACACGGTCAACCGGCCGTCAAGGATATCCCCCGCGCCCTTCTTCTGTTCCACGCCGAGAAAGCTCATTGTTCCGTTCCGCCGTCCCCCTCGCGCTGCCCGTCCTGCGAAATAAACCGAACAGCCCGAAACATCACAAACGTCGACACCACGATGCTCACCTGCCACACCCACTCCGCGCGAGTGCCTGACAGCGCCACGAGCGCCCGCCCTACCGGCATCGGCGACACGGCAAAGCATGCCGCTTTCAGCCATGTCCGGTAGCGCTGCGCCCTGTCCGATCTGAAAATATATGCTGCAAACGCCAGGAAAAGAACGGCAAAGGCCACATTCAGACCCAGCGCAAGCCCATGCTGCAGCGAGAAAAACACAACGACCTCCACAAACCGCCGTTTCAGAAAACCAGTCACGGCGCTGCGCGTGAATTCCAGCGACTCGCCGCGCGGGAAAAACACCGAATACGGCACCACGTACGGCCTCAGCGGGGACAGATTGACAACCAGTGCATCCGAAGTGAATACGAACCGTTTCGACGGGTTGTCGACGCTGTACGCCCCGCGTGACGTGTCTATTACGATGAACGAATCGGGAACGCCAATGGCGGCATCCGGCTCCGCGGCAAGAAGTGACATGAGCCGTGCTACATACTGCGGGGCGGGCGCCCAGGGTGTCGGACGCCCCGGATCCAGCGAGGCATCCCGTATCGCCATGCCGGGAAACACCCGGGGCATCACCGATGGGACCCCGTTGTCCGCATCGGCGGCACGGCGCGCCTGCAGGAAGCCGTCAAGCAACGCGACAATCAGCGCGAGCCGCACAATGAACCACACGGCCCGCCCCGCGCGAAACCCGAGCACCTCGCCGTAGAATGAGGGGTCGGAAACGCTGCGGTGAAGGTAAATGAAGAACTTCAAGATGGTTGTCGCCGGTCATGCACTGCGCGCCGCGCCCCGAAGGCCGCGGCGCGCAACAGTGTTCGCCCGCGCGAGGACGCAGGCTACGAATGGTTGATAATTTTGCTCACGACCGGAGCCGATATGCGCTCCAACTGCGGCATGCTCCCGACCAGCGGCCGCGCGTAGTTCTTGAATGCCGTAGTCACGCTCGAATTCTTGTCGTCGATAAAGGCATCGGGCATGTGCTTGCTGTGACGGGCGACCGTCTTGAGCGGCGTAAGAAAGTACTCAACCGAATAGTCGCCGGTCCGGCGGATAGCCACGCTCCCGTCGACATTTTCCCACACCGAGAACTGCACCGCCTTCTCCCCCACTTCGCGGGCTTCGTGCGCATCGACATCGGACACCACGCCCAGAAAGCTCCGCTGGAGGTACCCGAACGTATCGCACCGCACGCGCTTGATTTTCAGCTTATCCTTTATCAACTGGCCCAGCGCATCGCCGAGCGCCCCGGTCCCGGAAAGCTGGATATTGCCGTGCGCATCCCGCTCCTGCGTCTTGCTCAACGTGGCCACCACGGGGTTCCCCTCACGATCGCACACGCCCTCGGAAACGGCAACCACGCACCGCCCGAATTCCTGATAGCACCGGTCGACATCGCCGATAAACTTCTCGGGATCGAACGGGCGCTCCGGGATATACACCAGATGCGGACCGTCATCGGGGTATTTCTTCCCGAATATGCTCGCCGCCGTGAGAAAGCCCGCGTGCCGCCCCATGACCACGCCGATATATACGCCCGGGATGGCCCAGTTGTCGAGGTTGACCCCGGCGAACGCCTGGCTCACGAACTTGGCGGCCGACCCGTAGCCGGGGCAGTGATCGGTCACCAGCAGATCGTTGTCAATGGTCTTGGGAATGTGTACCACCCGCAGTTCGTAGCCGGCGGCATCCGCGTTTTCGTTTACGATGCGGCACGTGTCGGCCGAATCGTTTCCGCCAATGTAGTAAAAATAGCGCACCCCGTGCGCGCGCAGCACCTCAAATATGCGCGAACAGTATTCTTCATCAGGTTTGTCCCGCGTGGAGAGCATGCCTGAGGACGGCGTCAGGGCGACCTGCTCCAGGTTGTGGGTCGTCGCCTGCGTCAAATCAAGCATGTCCTCGTCGATAATGCCCCGCACCCCGTGGCGGGCCCCGTAGATATTCTCAATCCAGGGGTACTTGCGCGCCTGAAGCACCGCGCCGACCAGGCTCTGGTTAATGACAGCCGTGGGACCGCCCCCCTGCGCGATCACTGCTTTTCCCGTAATTTTCTCCACCTGCACCGCTCCTTATCGATTGAGTGTGGGGACACAAAAAGCCCAGGGAAAATAGCATGTGCCCCGGTGACCGCAAAAGAGCGATAGAAAGACTCCAAACCATGCATGCTTGGCAGATATACACCATTGATATAGTTTGTCCGGGACCGCACCCGGGTTCCTCAATCGTCTGGACGCTACACCGTGAAGCATGAACTGCATATTACCAGCGGCGACATCGTCGGGAGCAACCTCGAGCGAAGCAGTATCGAGGGTGACGTATTCGTGTGGCATGATATCCTGTACGACGGCCCCCGCGGCGCGGCCGGGTGGCCCGATGCCGAGACCATTCGCCGCCGTGCCGTTTTTCTGGAACAGGCCACGGGGGGCGGGCTGAAAAAAGACTGGATCCGCCAGGGCATGGAACGAGACTACGTCCGCCTCAAAGCCGCCGCCGACTACAAAACGATAACGCTCTGGTTCGATGCCTGCCTGTTCGATCAGGCAATGCTCGCCCACCTGCTCACGTGCATGGACCATGCAGGCATCACCAATGCCGGGCTTGTCTGTATCGATGCATTTCCGGGCATCGAGCCCTATCACGGGGTTGGCCAGCTCACACCCGAGCAGCTCGCATCCGCCCGCGAGGGCCGCTGTCCTGTCTCGGATGAGCAGTTCGCCTTTGCCAAGCAGGTCGACCGCGCGTTTGCGTTTCAGGACCGTGATGCGTTCGAGCGGCTGATACATACGCCTCTCTGCCCGCTCCCTTGGGTTCCCGCTGCCGTGCGTCGCTGGCTCCAAGAACTCCCCGACCCGGACACCGGGCTCGGCCGGCTCGAACAGGCCGCGTTCGAGGCCGTGCGCGCCGGGTGCGACACTCCTGCGGCGGCATACGCATTCGCGGCGAAGATGGAAACGCCCCCGCAATTCTGGGGAGACACGACCTTCTATGAGAAACTCAACGGTCTGGCAAGACGCGATCCTCCCCTGATCAGAATCGAAGGGCCCGGCGGTGTGCTGCCCCAGTGGGAAAACCTTGGAGACATCAGGCAATACAAGCTGCTCCCGGCCGGCGCCGGGGTATCATGAAGTCTTGTCCCGCCGCCCGCGTCCGCTGAGAATCGCCAGCACCGATCCCGCCACGACGAAAAGCGATGCCGCATAGAACGAGAGCGAAGGAATCTCGTTGAGGACGAAAAAACCCATGACCCCCGCAAACACGAACTGGCCGAGATTGAGGATGGAAACGGTCTGCCCGCGCACGGTGCGCATGGACTGGTTCAGAATGGTGTGCCCGAACACGGTCGGAATCAGGCCAAGTCCCACAATCAGGAGAATCTCGCGGGGCGTGTCGGGAAACACGGGGCGTGTCAGCACAAACGATATCAGAAGCGAAAACATACCGCCTACATAGTAGAGCGGCACCACATACAGCCAGAGCGAGCCCTGTTCGCGATAGCGACGCGCCAGGGCCATATATGACGCGAAGAAAAGCATGGACACAAAGCAGATGATATCACCCTTGAATGTCTGCGCGCTGAAATGAATATCGCCGCCTCCCAGAATGACCAGACCCGAGAGCGCCACCACCGTGCCCGCCATTTCCCGGCGCTTGGGTATTTCCCGCGCGAACGCTATCAGGAGCACCGGCATCACCGCCGGAATCATGTTTACGATAAGGCTCGCGTTCGCCGCGAGTGTCAGGCGCCCGCCGATGACCCAGCTTATGAGATGAATGCCCAGAAGGATACCGGGCACCACGCTGTCCTTGACTACCGACACGCCGAACCTGCGGTTGAACCGGCGAAGATCACGCAGGTACAGCGGTGTCAGCACGAGCGCGGCAACCAACTGGCGAAGCCCGGCCAGAAGCATGGGCTCGGTCGTGCTCAACTTGATCATGATAATCGCGGTCGAGCACGCGTAGACACCGACTAACAGTAAGAGGACCTTGAAAACCATGCGTGTCCGGCAAAGAGGTGACTGATAAACTAATCAGTACCAACCCTCGCGGCAAATGCCGGAGTTGAAACCGCATTCGCTCACGTGGATTCAGGCAGGTTGCCCGGATTTGCCGGACTATATAGTTTTGAATAGAGTACGAAAGAAAGGCCCCAAAACAACCAAGGAAAGTCATATGAGCGAGCAATGCAAGGGTATGACAAAGTCAGGCCGCCGATGCCGAAACCGGGGAGATTTCGCCAACGGCTTCTGCCGGTTACATGCCGGTCAGGCGCGCCGCGCATACGAGCAGGCCGCACCGGATGACACCGCAACAGACACCGGCACCGCGCGCGAGACCTCACGCTGGTGCTGCGGCGATGCTGAGAACTGCCTGAAGATCCTGGCCGTGGCTGCTGTAGCTATCCTGACGTTCCTCACGTTGCGCCTGCTGGTCGGCCCCCGGGACGAATAGCCGGACCGCAGCACCATGGAACGCGTGGCCGTATTTGTCGACGTGCAGAACGTGTATTACACGGTTCGCCAGCAGTTCAACAGCCATTTCGACTACAACGCATTTTTCGCCGAGGTCACGGGCGGGAAGAAACCCGTTGCGGCAATCGCCTATGCCACCGACCGGAGCGACTCTCGCCAGCGGCATTTTCAGAACATCCTGCGCGCCATCGGTTTCACTGTCAAGCTCACGCCGTATATCACGCGCAAGGACGGCTCTGCCAAGGGAGACTGGGACGTCGGCATTACTGTCGACATGCTCGAACACGCATCCCGTGTTGACACCATGGTGCTGGCCAGCGGTGACGGGGACTACGCCCCGGTTGTGACACGCATGAGAGAACAGCATGCGGTAGAAGTAGTAGTGTATGGGGTCAAGCAACTGACCGCGGCTTCACTCGTGCGCGCGGCAACCACGTTCGTGGCCATTGAGGGCACTCTCGTGATGCCGATCCCCTAACCTGACCTCTTCATGTGAAGTGCCACGAAGCAAAGCAGGAAATGCCTGATTGAGGTCACAGTTGGTAGCGCCCCGCGGGGCACAAGGAAACCGCTCGCTCCCGGATGAGGTTATCGGTGGAGGGTCTTGGCAGGCCCCGCGTCACGCTTCCGGACATACACCCCGCGCGCCAGCGGCATCCGGTGAGGCGCGCCGGCCCGCCGTCCCTTCGACACGAATCTTCCCAGAAGGTCATACGTGTGAAGCGGCATGTCAATGCCGGCAGTTGCCGATTGGACACGACGGCCGGGCATTACCGATGTTTCCTGCCAGGTGTCGTGCGCCATGATGGGCACATGCGCCCGGATGTCCTCAAGGCCGCCGTACCAGTCGCCCCACAGAACAATCGGCTCCGATCCATACCATTCGTTGTAGTCAATCACGATGTTCTGATTGCCGGGGGTTGAAGCATCCCAGTCTTCCGCGCCGAGAAGCGCCCAGATCTCAGCATCGACAAACGTGTTATTGGAGATCTCGACATCCCTGCACGCGAATACGCCCATGCCGTTGCGATTGTCCATGTCGCGGAACTCAAGCGAACCGTTCTCGATAGTGCATCCGGTGATTGAAACGATTTGTGATTCCGCCACCAGAAGCTCGGAGCCGCCGTTGGAACCGAAGTAGCAGTTCTCGATAACGAAATGAGCGTCCGGGTTGGCCTCGAACATCAACCCGATCCCTTCCCAGCCTTTATTGATGCTGTAGTTCTCAAAGAAACGCGAATCACGTATTGTCACGTTCTTGTTGCTCCAGTCGTACCACATGCCGGGCCGTAGCAGTCGCTGGCCAAATGGTCCTCAACCGTGCAGCTCTTCGTATACACAAACTTCCCGCCGCCGGCCTCCCAGCCCGCCTTCAAACGCCATTTGCCGTCGCTGTTCTCAATAATATTGCCTTCGTTGGCAAGCGCGGGAAAGGGATTGTAATCCCAACCCGGATTGCTCCGCAAAACCCGGCATCCCTTCAGCAGAAGGTCCTCGACGGCGTTGCCGCCGATGCCGGAGCCGAGGTTGTCCTGTGCAACAAGGCGCCTGCCAATACAGTCCACCACGCGGATGAATCCGAACGCCACCCCTTCGCACTGCTCGGTAACCAGATCTTCAAGCACGCAACCGGTAGCCGGTTCCTCCTCATGGTCCTGAACCCTTACAGCCCCGGTTTCCATTTGCACGCCCAGGTTCTTCGTATTCCGAAAAGTCATCTTCTTGACATGAACATAATCCGCGCCGCGTATAACCAGAAGCTCGGGCAACTCCAGATCGGCATCAAAAACAACACCCTCGATGCTCTCGCCCTGAATCACGAGAGGACTGGTTTCGGTTCCGGAATGCTCCGGATACAAGTCAATGGTCTCCTTGTAAGTACCAGTCAGTATTGTGATGACATCACCCGGGTTTGCCACGGAAACCGCTTTTCCCACCGTGGCGAAAGGTGCGCCCTCACCTCCTACATTGGCATCATCGCCCTCAGGCCCGACAAAATACTGGTCCGCCCACACGCTGAATGCCAGCGCTGTGCAGAGCAGAGCCGCACAACAGGCCCCCTTGTGCATCATTGCCCAGACC
>WJMI01000074.1 GCA_014728015.1 Chitinivibrionales bacterium
CCTCTTCGCCGTCGTCCTCCCCGGAACTGTCCTCTTCCCATTCCTCTTCGTGCTTTTCCGGCTCCCCCTTGGAATCCTCGGTATCGGGCCCATCGTCCGGCTTGACTTCAGCCTCCCTGGCCGCCTTCTTCAGTTCCAGGTCTTCCTGGGGGGCATCTTCCGGCTCCTCTTCCCGCCCGTCGTTTTCCGGGGCGGCATCAGTTTCGCCCGTGGTGATCTTGACGGGCTCGTTTCGTTTCTCCCGGAACTTGGCTAGCTCTTCCTCGAGCAGCCGCTGCGCTTCCTCCTCGACACCGTTTCCTTCGACCGCGGCAGGCTGTGAGGCGGCGGTTTCGACAGCTTTGCGCACGCGGCCGCGAAGCGCGGCCTGTGCCTGTGGTTCCGCGGCTTCCCGGCCGGCGGGCAGGGGACGTTCTTTTTTGGCCGACAGCGATGTCCATAAGGATGCCGCGTTTTTCCATACCCATGCACTTGCCGCGGCAATGGATTTCCCGGCGAGCACGATTGCGTGACGGACATTGAGATTGACCGCGGCCGCGAACGTAAGAAGCAGGGCAAAGACAATCAGGAAATACGGCCCGAACCTGTGCGGCCCGAACAGAAAATAGAGCAGGTACACGACCGCGTTGCCGACGATATTGGGACTGAGCGAATCGGCCTCGCGGATTGTCGGAAGGTTCGCGATGGCCAGGAGCACGCAGGTTTCAAACACGAGGCACGTCCACACGACGAGCGATCGATTGCGGACCGTGCGTCCTCGAAACAGCACATAGCTGATATTGAACACGGCCAGCGGAAACAAAAACGAGGGGAGCGTGCCGAACAGGCGCCGCAGGCCGACCGCCAGCGCCCGGGCGTACGGTCCCAGCAGGTTCTCGCCGGGGTTGACCAGGTTGGATATCAGCGAGAGCGACAGGAGAAACGCGACCGCGAAGAACACGACGCCCCAGAATTCGTGGCCGTACTCGAATTTTCGTTCGTGCGTCTTCTTGTCCTTGCCGGTATCTTTACGCTTGGGCATCGCCGGTATTCTCCATCAGGACCTTTTCGATATCGTACAGCTCGAACCGCATTTTCTTGGCCTGTTTTGCCACCCCGGGAAAGGAGCCGGTTTTCGCATATTCCTCGATGACCCGCGCCGCTTCCTGGGCGCGCTTGAAATTCGCGGTCAGGACATCGAGTTCCCGATCGCGCGTGAGCTCTTCGGGACGCGTGTCACCGGCGAACGGGTCGGTTTCGGTGTCCCGGCTACGCAGGAGGTTTTCGCGCCCCAGCGCGCGTTCCATCCCGTCGAGCGAGTGTCGCAGCGCCTTGAATCGTGCTGAGAGCCGCGGTGTGGCATCCCGAAAACGAAAATACTCTTCAACGACCCGCAGGGCCTCGCGGAGCCTGTTGAGATTGGCATCGAGAATCCTGAGAACCGGCGAGCCGTCTGAGGCAGGCACGGGCATCCTTTTTCGCAATACGGGAACGGGAGCGCATGTCTGATGACGCTCGTCTACTCACCCGTAAAATAAATACCTGGTGAACCCGTTATTGTATCATTCGGCCGGAATGAATGCAAGCCGGGATGTATTTTCGCGTGCGGTATAGAGGAGGCGATATCCGTGTACGAAGTGTCTTCCGAGGTGACATTTTCCGCGGCGCATCATTTGCGCAACTACCGGGGGCCGTGCGAGAATATCCACGGCCACAACTGGCGGGTGCGCGCGTTCGTGCGGGGGGAAGACCTCAACGAGCTGGGCATCGCCATCGATTTCAAGGCCCTGAAAGCGCACATGGCAGCGGTTGTCGAGCCGCTGGATCACGCGGATCTCAACGCGTTTTTCGATGCCCTTGACATAAATCCATCATCGGAGAACCTTGCCCGCTACATATACAAAGAGCTTGAGAAAGCGCTTGCATCCACGCCGTGCGCGGTAGCGCGCATCGAGGTGTACGAGACGCCCACCAACTGCGCCGCCTATTTCGAACATGCTTAATGTGTGTGAGTTGTACAAGAGCATCCAGGGCGAGTCGACCCACGCGGGCCGCGTGTGCGCGTTTGTCAGGCTCAGCGGGTGCAACCTGAGCTGTTCCTACTGCGATACGCGGTACGCATTTGAGGGCGGCACCCCGCGGCAGGTCGAGGACATCGTTGACGAGGTCGGGGCGCTCGGATGCGATCTCGTGGAAATCACCGGCGGCGAGCCGCTTCTGCAGGATGGGACCCCCGCGCTGTGCGCCGCCCTGCTTGCGGCCGGCCGGACCGTGCTTGTCGAAACCAACGGCTCGATCGACATCGCAAAACTTCCCGACGGCTGCATCCGCATCGTCGACATCAAATGCCCGGCGAGCGGCATGGAAGGCTCGTTTCGGATCGAGAACATTGCAGCGCTTTGCGGGCGCGACGAATGCAAGACCGTCTTGTGCGATAAGAACGATTTCGACTGGGCGCTCTCGTTCGTGCGGAAACACCAAATCCACAAGCGATGCACGGTGCTGTTCACGCCCGCGGGCGGGCGGCTCAATCCGGCCGACCTCGCCGCGTGGATTGTCGATTCCCATGCGCCCGTGCGCATGGGCCTGCAGATGCACAAGGTGATATGGGGCGAGGATGCGCGGGGAGTGTGAGGGGTGACGATTGAGCCGGATGCAACATGTCTAAAGCAGTGGTTCTTCTCAGCGGCGGATTAGACTCGGCCACATGCTGCGCGGTGGCAAAACGTGACGGCTTTGAGATCGTCGCGCTCAGCTTCTGCTATGGCCAGCGCCATACGGTCGAGCTGGCAGCGGCACGGCGCGTGGCCCGCGCGTTCGGTATCACCGAGCACCGGATAGCCGAAATCGACTTGCACGCATTCGGCGGCGCCCTGCTCAGTGATGCAAGCGATGTTCCCAAAGACCGTGTCCTGCAGGCAGAGGAAGCGGACATTCCGCCAACCTACGTGCCGGCCCGCAATACGATTTTCCTGGCGTACGCGATCGGTTGGGCCGAGGTGCTTTCGTGCGGGGATATATTTATCGGGGTCAACGCGGTCGACTACTCGGGATACCCGGACTGCCGCCCCGAGTATATCGAGGCGTTCCAGAAGACGGCCAATCTGGCGACCAAGGCCGCCGTCGAGGGCCGCGGCCTCACTATTCATACTCCTCTTATCAACCTCTCGAAAGCCGGCATAATCCGCCTCGGTTCCGATCTGGGCGTGGACTACGGCATCACGCACAGCTGCTATGACC
>WJMI01000075.1 GCA_014728015.1 Chitinivibrionales bacterium
ATCGATTCGTCCGCGGCAGTCACCAGAACCACCAAATCACACTTCTCGATGTACGCCCAGGTTCGTTCTACCCCCAGACGTTCCACCTCCTGGTCGGTAGATCGCAACCCGGCGCTGTCAATGAATTTCACGTCATGCCCGTGCCAGGTTACCCATTCAGATACCGCATCACGGGTGGTTCCTTCGTCGCCAAACACAATTGACCTCTCATATCCAAGGACCAAATTCAGAAGCGTGGATTTGCCTGCATTCGGCGGACCGACAAACGCAACCTGTACGCCTCTTTCACGCTCCCGCATGGACTCACGCCCCTCAAGCTCCTTTTCCACATCGCTCAAAAGCCGGCATGCATTCTCCCTCGCCCGCTCCGACACGTCCCCGACCTCATGCTCCTCCTCAAACTCAATCCCGGTTTCAAGCAACGACACAATCTCCTCTACCCCCGCCCGCCACGCCTCGAGCTTGCGGCGGTACCCTCCGAAGTAATTCCACACCGCCCTTCTATGCTGCGCCGTTGTTCTGCTTTGCACCACCTGGTGTACCGATTCTGCCCGCGCAAGGTCCATTTTCCCGTTGAGAAACGCTCGTTTCGTGAATTCTCCGGGTACGGCATACACCGCTCCCGCATCCATGAGCTCTTCGAGGATACGTTCGACCACGGCCAGCCCGCCATGGCAGGTAATCTCCACCGTGTCTTCTCCGGTATAGGATCCCGGAGCGGCGTACTTGACAATGCTCACTTCGTCAACCACCTCTCCCGCGACGGGCCCCGTGAACCGCACGAGGGCGAGCCGCCGCGCTCCCAGGCGATCGAACCGCTCCCTCGCGTCAAGACAGGCCTTAACAATAGAGAATGCGTCCGGGCCCGACACGCGTATCATGGCCAGGGCCGCGGCGCCGCGCGGCGTTGCCAGTGCCGTGATCGTGGAGCCCTTTGCCACGGACGCCCTCCGCGGGAAATCAGCGGGATGCGCGCGCGGGCGCGCCGGCCGGCGCCGCATTGCCTTTTTTCAGCTTGTTGAGAACAAATTGCTGCACCAGCTGCAGCGCGCTCGAAAACGTCCAGTACAAGACCAGCCCCGAAGGGAAGCTGTTGAACAGCACGAGCATGAAGATTGGCATGAAGTAAATCATGGCTTTCTGGTTGGGATCCTTGATGGTCGCCTTGTTCTGGAAATAGGTCAGAAGCGCCATGACAATCGGCAAAAGCGCGATGTTGTTCCCGTACAAGGGTATCTCGAACGGAAGCGGATTGATGAACGGAATGGGGAGCACCTCGGGTTTCGACAGGTCGTTGACCCACGGAATCACCCATGTTCCCGCCCCGCGGAGCTCGATGGCTTTGCGCAGTACGATGAAAAGAGCGATGAATATCGGGAGCTGGAGGAACATGGGCAGGCACCCCGGGTTTAACGGGTTGACACCCTCTTCTTTGTACAGCGCCATCATCTTCTGGTTCATCTGCTGGGGATTACCCTTGTGCTTCTCGCGTATCGCAGTGACTTTCGGCTGAAGCTCCCGCATGCGATTCATCGATTTCATGCTGCTTTGTGTCAGGGGATAGGTGATCACCCGCGAGAGGATCGTCAACACAATGATCACCACGCCGTAGTCCTTCACGATCCCGTGAAGCACGATAAGCAGCCACAGCACAAATTCGCACAGCGCCGGAAACCATACGTCCGCCCGGAAAAACCACTTCCATCCACCAAACAGGACCTTTTCAAGCTTCACATCCTGCTCTTTGAGCTCTCCCAGGCTCGACGGCCCGATGTATAGGGTATACGATTCCACCGGACCGCTCGCGAAGCGCTGCCAGGCGAATCCGTAGTTGATGGTCTTTTCCCGTTTCTTCTTCGGCTCCTCTGTATCTTTTTCCTCCTCAAATGCCTCGATTATCACCTCGCCGTCTCGAGTGGAATCGCTTACCATACTCACCAGGAAATACTTGGATGTCAATCCCACCCACTTGTAGTAACCGGCCTCCTCGCTTTTCCCGGGCTTTTTCTCGGAAATGTGCGACACGTTTTTCCCGTCATACAGATGCACCTTACGGATATCGTATCGCGCGCTCTTTCCCCCGCCGCCATCCTCGCTCTCAACGATGCCGCATTCCCATCCAACGCGCACTTTTTTTCCGTCAAGAACACGGGACGCTACTTCCAGACCAATGACATAGCTGTCGCCCGAGAACCGGAAACGCTTTTGAAGCCCACCGCCGTCCTCGCCTTCCCACTCAAATGACACGGTCAGAGAATCTGCGGCACCAAGCACATAGCTCGTTGTGTCCCCGGCCGCGGAGAACACGGCCTTGTCAAAAGCCTCGTTGTTAACCGCGAGGTTGGCCCCGCCGGTTTCGGGAACGCTCACCAGCTCGATATAGGGATTTTCTTCCAGAGATGCATTGCGGGCGGTCGGATCGTCGCGATATTCCTTTGTCCTCACCGAGACTATCCTCGCTCCACGCTCGGCAATCCCCACCACGAGCTTCTCGGTTTCCACCCACACGGTGTCGAGCCCCGGCGCATCGACTCCCGCCGTCTCTGTACTGTCCCCCGCTTCCGCGGTGGCGCCCCCTTCCACCGCCAAGAGCCCTGGCCTTTGCTGGTCTGACGTTTTCGGCGGCCCCGCAACCTTGCTCTCTTCGGGCGCGCTTTGCTCCGCAGGCGCCGCTGCTTCCTTTTCTTCCCGGGCCCGCCTCTCGCGGGCCGCACGCTCGGCCTGCTTTGACGGGTGTTCTCTGCCAAGCACTATTTCGTAGTACTTGGGGTGATTGAACACCATTATGGCAAGAAGAATAAGCGCAAAGGCAAGGAGGGTGTTTCTATTCATCAACGGCTCCTACTGATTGTCACGATCCGGAACGGGATCATACCCTCCCCGAAAGATAGGGTTGCATCGAAGCAGGCGGGCGGCAATGAGCAGAACAGCCCGCCGGGCCCCGTGCATTTGTAATGCGGCGTGTGCATACTCGCTGCACGAAGGATAATAGCGGCAGGATCCGGGCAGCGAGAATACGCGGGTCAGCGACACAGCTGCTGTAACCAGCATATATATCAATTTGTTACAGATTTTCTCCACAGACGGTAGGCCTCTGAGAATCTATGAAAACTCATCCTTGTTCCCGCCCGCGGCTGGACAAGAACATCAAGGAATGACGTGGTTTCTGCCGGGCATTGCCGCACAGCCTCGCGCACAATCCTTTTCAGGCGATTTCTTTCCACTGCATTCCCGTGGCGCTTACCAACAAGCACGCCAAGCCTGTCCTGGCCCTTCCGGTTGGCGACATAGGTCACGGCGAATTCTCTTGCACTGCATTTCGAACCACGGCGAAAAATATCCGCTATCTCGTTTCTGGCAGAAACCCTTCTTCGCCCGCCGAGATTCTTCGGGTGCTTCACCGCTTGTAGTCCCTGTCCGCCACGGTCAGAACTTTTCTGCCCTTCTGTCTTCTTCTCTTGAGGACCTTTTGCCCGGCCTTGGTGCTGGCCCTCTTTCGATAGCCGTGCTTGTTGGCGCGTTTTCGTTTTGACGGCTGGTACGTACGCTTCATTTCCGGCTCCTCCGCTTGGCAAAAGCCTAAAAATGGTTTCATTCGCCTTTTGCAGTCAACGTTTTCGCCTTTGAGCGCTCCGCCTGCCGGTTTTGGGCATCCCTTTCATGCGTCTTGTGCGGATATGGCTCTTGTGTTAATTTCTAAATCCATGGGACACGATATCTGGCAACAGGTTCTTCCGCACATCTCTCGCGCGGTCGATCATAACCGGTACGAGACATGGTTCAAACCTCTCGTGGCTCTTGACAGCGGCGATCCCGCCGTGCTCACCCTGAGTGCTCCCAATCAGTTCGTTTCCGATTTTCTGGACCAGCATTTCGGCGCGACACTTCTTTCGCTTGCGCAAAAAGTGTCGCCATCGATACGCCAGGTGCGATTCGTGCCCGCCGCCGTCTCCTCTCCTGCACCATCGCCCCCGGCGCGCCGGAACGCCGCTTCTGCGGCAACATCGCAGAACACCCTCAATCCTCAATACACGTTTGATCTTTTCGTGGTCGGGCCGACCAACGAGTTTGCAAAAAGCGTTGCCATGGCGGTCGCGGAGGCCCCCGGGCACACCAAATTCAATCCGCTGCTTATCTACGGCGGTGTCGGCCTCGGCAAAACGCATCTGCTTCATGCTATCGGGAACCATGTCAGCAAATCGTTCCCCGATGCGGAGGTTACCTACGTTACCTCCGAGGAATTCTACTTCGCCTTCATCGATGCCATTAAGAACAATACCCGCAAGGAGTTTTCCGATCGCTTCCGCCAATCAACGACCCTCCTGGTTGACGATATACAATTTCTTGTAGGAAAGGAAAGTACGCAAGAAGAATTTTTCTATATATTCAACACGCTCTATCAGAGCCAAAAGCAGATCATTCTTACGTCGGACCTTCCCCCGGCGTCAATCCAGGGTCTCCAGGATCGCCTTCTCTCACGATTCCAGTGGGGGCTCTGCGTTGATATACAGCCGCCTAACCTCGAAACACGGGTCGCCATCATACAGAAAAAAGCAGAGCGCGATAATCTCAGCATCTCCGAAGACATTCTCTATTTCATTGCGGAGAATGTCTCGTCAAATATTCGCGAAATCGAAGGTATTCTGATAAAGCTCCTTGCATTTGCGTCCATAACAAACACCGACATAACCCTTGACCTCGTACGGGGCGTCCTCAGAGAATCAATAAAAAAGGAGCCGCTCAAAATATCACTTGATGAAATAATAGACAGAGTAGCGGAGTATTACAAGATTCCACCGAATACACTGCGGGAGAAAAACAGAAGAAAAGAAGTTGCCCAGTGCAGGCAGATCGCAATGTTTATCGCAAAGACACTCACAAACAATTCCCTCAAAACCATCGGCCTCCATTTCGGCGGCCGCGACCACAGCACGGTCATCCACGCAGTCCAGCAGATAGAAAGCCTTCGGGTAAAAGACGAGAGTGTACAGCGAGATATTAACTATATTTCTTCACTGTTTTCCCAACAGTAGGGGTGTTCATAATGCGTTGAATATCTCTATTTATATGTTTTTCAACATGCCCTCGCAGCAAACTAACCATGTTCCAACATATTTTCAATAGATGTAACTTATTGAATACAAACAAATACCTTGGTTTTGAAATATTATCAACAGATATATGATTATTCTTACCTTTATATAGATACA
>WJMI01000076.1 GCA_014728015.1 Chitinivibrionales bacterium
GAATACCTGCGACACCGAAAGGTCGAACCGCTTTGCCAGGTCGCGGCCCGACGCGCCGGCATCATACAGGGCTATGATCCGCGCGTTGCGCTCGGGATTTTTCACCCGCCGCGACACGAGGCCGAGGCGCTTGCGGAGCTGATGCACCGCCTGCCGCGTGATGCCGAACTTCCGGCCGATCCGCTCGTCGGTCCCGTATTTCCGCTGAAGCTTCACCAGTTGGGCCTTGGTGATTCGTGCCATGAAAACCCCCTTGGTTAGTGTCTGGAATGTCAATATAGCATTTACATTCGCTATCCACCGCATCCAAATCGCACATTCCGGTTTTTCAAGGAAAAAGGCGTGACGGCCATGGCCTGATTCCGCCCGCAATCGCAATTGTACCTTGCTGCCATTGACATATATTATTCGTTCCGATCAGTATGAACCCGTCATTCTTGCTTCAGTGCCTCCGCCGTGCCGGCCGGCCGTTCGTGCTCGCATCCCTCGTGCTGTGCGTACCGGCTCACGCCCGGCTCATTGTCATATCCGAACTCCTTCGCAATCCAGCGGGAAAGTCCGACCAGTGTCCCGGTGATGCCTGCCATGAATACGTCGAGATAACCAATCTCGGCATCGACACGCTCTCTCTCGACGGCCTGTGCATCACCAGCGGCCGGTACAGCGACACGGTCGTGCCCTTGACAGACACTATCCCGGCGCACGCGAGCTGCCTGTACGCGCAGTCCGTTCTGGCGCCGGGAAAAACCGCGCTCATACTCGATGCCCAGTACGACAGCATTCCCATGTTTACAATCCCGGACGGCACGGTGCTCCTCGGCGTGGGGCGCTCCTCCATTCTCCAGTCGCTCACCTCGACCCGCGGCGTGCTGCTCTATCGCGGCACCCGCGACAGCATAGGCGACTCGCTCGCGGCCGCCGTCGATTCCGGGACCGCCGCCGGGGACGAAGTCCTCGAGCTGACCGCGCCGGCCGGCATCCCCGAGGGATTCTCGCTGGTGCCCGAGCAGGTGCTGTTCCCGTCATCCGCCTGGCGGGCCCATCCCGACACTCTCGATCCCGGCGCGTTCTCTGCCGCCGCAAACGGATGGGTCCTCGAATACCGCCTGGGCAGCGCCGCCCGGAGCGCCGCGGCCGTGCCCTGCACCCTTGCGATTCTCAAGGCCGGCGCCCGGATCCCGGATGGCACTTCATGGGAAATCCGCGAAAAGGAAACGGGGACCGCTGTCCGTCAAGGCACTATCACGGGAGCCGACGGCCCGTACATCGCAACAGCCGATCTCGCCAGGGACAGCTGTGGCTATGAACTCACGGTGTCCGGCAACGGCACGCGCGCATCCGCCGATATCGACCTGTCGGTGGTCTGGATCCCGGCGGGTGCCCTCAAGATCAACGAGATATTCCCCCGCGCCGCATCGCGCGAACCCGAATGGATAGAGCTGCACAATCACTCCACCATGCCGATCAATCTCAAGAACTGGCGGTTCGGCAGGCCCGATGCATCCGATACCATCACAGCCGCGGACTATGTCATTGCGGCATCGGCGTTCTGCGTGCTCACCCGAGAGAAGGCCCTCTTTGACTCGGCCTATCCGGTCGTTGCCCATGTGCTGGAACCGCCGCACTGGCCGGCCCTTGACAACTATCATGACACGCTTATGCTGTGGACACCGCTCGACCCGGTTCCCTCCGAGACGGTATTCTATACCAGCGACTGGTTCGAATCGTGGGAACAGCAGTCTCTCGAACGCGTGTCCCTGGAGGAACCAGCCGACCGGAGCGGGAACTGGGTCCTGGCCGACATACCCTCGCCGGGCCAGCCAAACCGGAGCACCTCGTGGCGGACATCGTCAAGGCCCGGCGTGCATATCGGGCCAATACCGTTTACGCCCAACGGCGACGGTGTCGACGATCTCCTGCTCATCCGGCTGACACTCCCGGCCGATGCGAGCGCATCGACCACGGTATACGGCTTCGATGGTTCCGTGGTGTTGGAGCTGCCCGGGCCGGCGCGCGAGGAATTCCTGTGGGACGGGCGGGACAAGCACGGCCGCGACAGCCGGGTCGGCCCGTTCTTCGTGGTCACCGAGATACGCCGAAGCGGCGGCACGACCCGCATTCGCAAGAAAGGCATACTGTGGCGCTAAGATCCGCGGTGTACCGCAGAATCCCGGACCGGTTTGCAAGTGGAAGATCACTCCTGTGCGGGATTTTGCTGCTCGCGACAGCCGGCGCATCCGGTGCGCTCAATGATCCCTTCCCCATGGGATGCGCCATGACCAGCTTTGGTACCATCATCTGGGACAACGGAATGTCCGGACGCCAGCCATGGATCCCGGCGGCATTTCTGAAAGACTCGGCAGGCTTCGGGCTGGCCGCCGCCGGCGTGGATTACTACGATGACATGGACAACCTCGAGGAACACGACATTCGCCAGGCCGTGGGCGGGACCTGGGTGTCGGTGCGCCAATTCATGCTCAAGGCCGCGTATACGCATTTCAACGCACTCGATATCTACCGCGAGCAGAAAGGCTTTCTTTCCATCGGCACGACAATCATCCCGTTTATATCGGTGAGCGCCGAGCTGAGCGGCTGTCGTGTCGGCCTTGTCGATGACAGCAGGGAACGCGAGCACATTGCGCTCGCAGGCGCCACGGCATGGGTGCCCTGGTCATTCGCATCGCTCTCGCTGTCGTGCAAAAACGTGATACTCCGAAATGCGCGCCGGCCGGGCTTTGCCCCGCCCCTTGCCCTCGCAGCCGGCGTCCACACCGCGCCGCACCGGTTCGGCGCCCAGGGAGTGCGAATCGAAATAGAGCCGGGAACGCATACGCGGATCCGGTTCCATGCCGGCGAGGAATACTGGATACACGGAATCCTGGGCCTGGGTATCGGACTCGCCACCAACCCGCTCATGGTCGGATTCGGCGTGACCGTCAGCTTCGCGCGCTACGGCCTGCACGCTTCGCTCGTGCATCATCCGGTGCTGGGATGGTCCAAGGGAATGGGCGCCGAGTTCGTGGGCCGCAGCCGGAGCCCGAACTAGGCGGGAAGTTCTTCCAGTATTGTATTCCGGACGCTTTCGGGACGCTCGATGATAATGTCCTCGGGAAATCTGAGGAGCTTGACGCCCAGGCCGCGAAGCGCGGTCTCCTTGTCGGCCTCTTCTTTGCGGCGCATGGCATGCCGGGTGCCCGCCCGGTCTATTTCCACGGCAAGGCGCGCCTTGCGGCAGTAATAGTCGACAACGGTGCCGCCGAGGGCTCTGCCGGCCTCGAAACGATAGGTGCGGAACCTGGATTTTCCAAGAAGCTGGTGCAGGATGCGGTCCGCGGTGTCTCGCGGCACGCTTTCGGCTTCAATGCCCTCGCGCGGGAACGGCAAGAGCGAGCCCAGTCTGGTGAGAAACGCGCGCGGCGGCGCGGTATTGTTCATGGCTCCCCCCCGGTTCGCACATGATGATGATGTCCGCCCTGTCAAGTCCGGCCGGACGGCGAACCAATATACAACCGGCGGGCGCATCCGTCAATATCCCGAACAGAGTACTAACACGGGCGGGGCCCAACGGCCCAAACGCGAGGAAAAGGCCTATCGCCTGTTCTGGAGCTTGGCCAGCAGACGAAGAATCTCGAGGTACAGCCAGATAAGGGTTACCAGCAGGCCGAACGCCGCATACCATTCCATGAACTTCGGCGCGCCCTGTTCGGCGCCCTGCTCGATAAAATCGAAATCGAGCACCAGATTGAGCGCCGCGACCACTACAATCACCAGGCTGATCCCGATCCCGAGCGGACCGCTGCTGTGGAGAAAGGGCATGCGCACCCCGAAGAAACCAAGAATGAAGCTCGCCATGTAGACGAGAAATATGCCGCCGGTCGCCGCGGCCACGCCCAGCTTGAAATTCTCGGTGGCTTTGATAAGGCCCGTCCGGTAGGCAAACAGGAGTGCGAAGAGAATGCCGAACGTGAGAAACACCGCGTTGGAGACTATGCCCGGATACGCGCGCTCGAAATAAACCGAAATGCCGCCCAGAAAAAGCCCTTCGAGAACCGCGTACATGGGCGCGGTTACCGGGGCGGAGCGCTTGCGAAACACCGTGATCATGGCGACAATCAATCCCCCAATCGCCCCGACCGGCATGAGCGTAAGCGCCATGCGCGGCGTGTTCCAGGTATAGGCTGCTGCGGCGATGGTGAGCACGAGAAGCAGCCCGGTCTTGTTGACCGTCCCCTGGATGGTCATTGCGCCCGCACCGCTGCCGGCGGTATCGCGCACGGCGAACGTGTTGCGGTTGAGTGCGGGATTCGCGGTCCTCATATTCATGGTGTTCCTCCTGAAAGGAAATCCTTCCGGCTGCAATGGTCCGTTATTTCATCTCGCGAAAGCGGCTCATCCCGAGAGGAAAAAAATACATCTGCCGACCCGCTGATGTACCCGGTCCCGCGGGATCCGCACGTGTATTCGGGGATGCGCCAATACCGGGCGACGGAGGAAGCGCGGCTCAGTGCCGATACGCCATGAGGCCCTTGCAGCGGGCGGCGCGTTTCAGGCGGTTCAGTGCTTTTTCTTTTATCTGGCGGGCCCGCTCGCGCGTGAGATTGAAGCGCTGGCCGATTTCCTCGAGCGTATGCGAAGTCTCTTCGCCAATGCCGAAATACATCTTGACCACGTCGCGCTCGCGCGGCGACAGCGTATCGAGCGTCTGGTTGATCTCCTCGTGGAGCGACATCTCCATGACCGTGTCGTCGGGACCGGCCTGGTTATGGTCGGTGAGAAGGTCCATGAGCTTGGACTCGTTGCCGCTTTGCAGGGGGGCATCGAGGGACATGTGGGAATTGCCGATCTTTATCGTTTCCTGCACGTCGGCCTCGTCGATATCGAGCTCTTCGGCAATCTCCTGGGCATTGGGGAGCCGGCGGTACTTCTGCTCGAGCCGCCCCTGCATCTTGCCGATCTTGTGGATGGTGCCGACCCTGTTGAGCGGGAGTTTGATTATGCGCGACTGCTCGGCCAGCGCCTGAAGAATCGCCTGGCGAATCCACCAGACCGCGTAGGAGATGAACTTGAAATTCTTCTTCTCGTCGAACCGCTTCGCGGCGCGGATAAGGCCGAGATTGCCCTCGTTGATAAGATCGCTGAGGGGCAGTCCCTGGTTCTGGTAGTTGCGCGCCACACTGACCACGAACCTGAGGTTCGCCTTGACCAGCCGTTCCAGCGCCTTGCGATCATTCTTGCGGATTTTGACCGCGGCATCGGCTTCTTCTTCAGCGGAAAGACTGCGGTTCTTGCCGATCTCGCGGAGGTAGATCGCCAGGGAACCCTCTTCGGTAAGGAACTGAGCTTTAGCCGCCACCGGTGATTCTTTCCTGACTAGACTCTCATTGAGACAACCGCGTCGAACCGTTCGTCACGCTGCACGCGGTCCGGCAGCTCTACCGGCATTCCGAGACAGATAAGAAGAAAGGACGCTGCATTACACCGACATGGTTTTAAAAACAGGGACTTCCTTTGTGCACCGACTGCTGGAAAGGCGTTTCGAGGTGAGATAAACTACTATTATAGTACACAAAAAGCAATGGCAATGCAACGCTTTTTTAGCGGCTCCGGGCGGGAAATGCCGGCCGGAAAAAGAATTGGCTTTCCGGCCCGGCGGGAGGAGCCGCTGCCTGTACGTGGAAAGCCCGGCACGTGCGTCGGCTACTTCCCGGTCACTACCCAGCGGAACACATCTGTCCCGCCGCCGCGAGTGTTGACACGAAGGAAATACACGCCCGGTTCCGGCGAGAACGCATCGGCCACGGTTACCGACCGGGCGGAGTGCATGGGTACGTACCCGCTCATCTCGCGGCCAAGCATGTTGTGAATGCTCAGGCGCTCAATCGGAAGGTCGGCCGACACCACCCGGCCGTCAAACCGCGCGTGCGCCGCGCCGCCTTCTCCGCCGCGCGGGACGCCGAACCCGCGCCGCCAGTCGTCGCGCGCAATGGGGAGCCAGTCATCCTCGCTGAAATCATCGGCCACCTCGACCCACAGCCACGGCCACCTGTAGCTCATGGTACGGCCCTGCAGCGTGTCGGTGCTGTGCAGGACCTGGAGCTTGTCGCCGGTCTTGAGATTGATGGCGTAAATAAACTCGTTCTTGGTCCGGGAATCATCTTCGGAAGGCGGAGCGCACCACTCTCCCCCGCACCACCACAGGCGATCGGTCTGCACGGTCGTGACACCGAAGTACGGATGATTCGACCATTCGGGATATTCGTAGGTATTTCCGGTCGTGGCCACGATCGCGCCGCCCTCGCCGCCCTCGGCCTTGCGCGAACCTGCCTCGGACGTGCTGATCATCTCGATGTCCGTAGGCTGCACGAACCCCTTGACCACCTGGCCGTCGAAATTTCCGATAAAGAACATCTCGTGCTGATACCAGCTCGCCTCGCCATTCTTGACAAGGTCATAGTAGCATCCCGAGCAGCCGAAATCCAGATACATCATGGTATTGGGGTATTTCCGGCTGGACGTGATCGACGGATTGCACACCTGCGGCACCTTTGTTTCATATGTCGTGCCGTCAGGACCATCCGTCACCTGCAGCCGGTGGAGCTGTACCGAGTCGCTGGGCCCGGTAACTTCGACCATCCACGCCCCGCCCGAGTTGCCGATGGCCGTGCCCATGTACTGCTTCCCGTCGGTATCTTCGTACGACAAGCCGCCATACAGCGCGAACCCGCTGTAAACGACTGATTCGCCTCCCACCGTACCATCGGCGGCGACTGCGGTCCTGCGCACCTCGCCCTGGTTCGGGTTCTCCGTTGCATCCCACGCATCCCAGATGCCGATTGATGCGTACACAATATCGAGCGCGCCCGACCCCTTCACGAACCTCGGCACATGCGCCTCGTCGGCAACGACCTCCACGGGATTTTCGTTCGCGCCGATTTTACAGATATAGGCAGAGCTTTTGATGTCGGCATCACTGGTCAGATCGTTTTTCAACGCACCATCGCTGCCGGGCGCCGCGTAGACCACCCATTCGCCGTTGTCGGAGATATTGGGCGCAACGACCTTTTTGGTAATCCCCGCCATCCTGGTGATGGTCAGCGGGTCCTGCGAGATATCGACATAGTACAAGTCGTCGCCTACGACAAACACCAGCATGGCATTCTCGGTGCCGAGAAAATCGACAATCTCGGTTCTCGTTGCGCTGAATCCGGCATCGGCGAGATCGCCCACCGCCAGTGCTTCGTGCGTCCCCGCGACCAGCGCAATCGCGAGTCCCGACCGAATGACTATATCGCACAACCTGTTCCACCATGCAGCCTTGTTCACAGCTCCTCCTCGGAATATGGCCCTTTGCACAATGTTAAATATGTTCCGCTCCATAATATATCTCCGAATCCCCTGGAAATCTACGGGCAGTCGGGCAAAAGCGGCATATGAAATTCCTGCAAACCCGCAAAAACGTACTCAACAACGATTTCGTATCAAGAAGAATGATAGTGAGGAACGGCCGAAGGACGGGAAACAGGAGAAACGTGCAGCGCCGCGCTTCTGCGAGAAAAAAAACTACAGGGTGAGTTCGTACATGGAGCCCACGGCAAAACATTCCATACGGCTTTTCGCATGGGCTATTATTTCTCGTGACTGCTCGACGATTGCATCCATCTGGTCATCGGTACGGCGGTTATTGAGATGGAACAGGCCGAGGCGCCTGACACCCGCCGCAAGACCAAGCTTCACCGCATCCGTGAATGCCGTGTGACCCCACGCGCGATGCGTCCTGTATTCCCGGCGATCATATTCGGCATCGTGAATAAGAAGGTCGGCATCGCGGCAGAACTCGACATACTCATCGAACGCAAGGCCTCCTTCGTGCACATAGTCGAGCTCATTGTCGGTGAGAAACACGAACGAGCGGCCGTTTTCCTCGAACCGGAACCCGCGCCCGCCGTTCTTCGGGTGACTCAGCGGCACCGGGCGGATCGTTATACCGCCGAGGGTAAACGCCCTGTCGGCAATCTTTTTGTATGCCAGTTTTGCCTTGATGTGCTTGTCGGTGAGCGAAACAGGAAAGTACGGGGACCGCATGAACCCGTCGAGGATGTCCCGGAATGACTGGGAATCGAACGGGAACCCGCGGACCGTGATATTGAAGCCGCGCATGTAGATCGGGGCAAAGAACGGGAACCCGATCATGTGGTCCCAGTGGGCATGCGTGAAAAGCAGATCGAACTTCTTCACCTTGCCCTGTGCAATCCGGTGGCCGAGGGGACGGATACCGGTGCCGGCATCCACGACAATCAACGCGCCCGAGCGCGAGCGCAGCTCCATGCATGTCGTGTCGCCGCCGTATTTGAGATAGTCCTTGCCGCTCACCGGGATCGAGCCGCGCGAACCCCAACACCGAATGTACATCTGCCTGCCTGTCTGGCCTGGTGAATGCCCCGCGCGCATCACGCGCGCCGCTTGCCTGCTCTCGTGAGGAAGCGGAAAAGCTTGTTACTATTATAAGTAATTGGGAATCCGCGGTCGAGAAAAAAAAGAAGGATATGCGAAACCGGGAAGAATAGCATTCACTGACGGCCGTTTTCGCCCGGCAACCCCCGCTGACAAGTATTCAGATCGTGATGTCTATCTCAGAGCTCTTCGCGCCGCCGGAGGAAGGCTTTGGCTGTGATGGTCCCGGTGCAGGGGTTCGAAGCGAGAGACTGACGCTCTTGAAACCGATGCCCTGCAATGCCTGATGCAGGTTCTGGCGATTCTGATCGAACCACGACCGCGCGGCGCCGCGCTCGAAATCCACGGTCACGGAAAGATCGCGCCGCCGGCTGTACCGCATGTGTACGTCGACCGGCCCCAGAAACGCGGGCGCCACATTGACATCTACCGAAAAACCGCCCCCGCCCCTGCCCTTCGCGCCGCCGCGCTGCCGGACCAGCCTGACCATGACCTCGGTACGCTCGCCGCCGATGGTCACCGGCAACGACAGGATCTGCTGCTGGCCTTCGGTGGAAGGGGCTGTTCTGGCAAGAAGCTGGAGCGATTCGAGGCGCCCGAGGACGTTTTCAATCTGCCGCGCAATGGTTTGTGCCTGGCTGCTGTCGGCGCTGAGCGCGGCGCGCGCAGTCAGGTTGTCGATCTCGGCCGCGGTATTGCGAAGCTGCAAGTCCACCTCGCGGCCGAAACGCGATAACAGCGTGTCAAGCGCGCGCTGCATCTGCTCCGTCCTGCTTTCCCGGCCGGTGTCCGACGGCTCGGTGGTTATCCGCTCGATATACTGCCCCGTCCGTTCAAGAAGCCGCTGGATGCCCGCCGAGAGCTGCCGGACAATGTCGCGGGCCTCCTGAAGTATCTGTTCCTGGTTGGCGGATCCCTGCTGCTGTGCCTGCGCCAGCTGGCCGAGCCGCTGGGCGCTTTCCGATGCCGCCATGCGCATCGCTGTCGTGAAACTCCTGAGAGCATTCTCAACAAGAGCGCCGAGATCGCGCCATTGCCGGGCCGCTGTTTCGAGAAACTCGGATCGCGCCGCCTCAAATGACCGGGAAAGCTGTGCAATACCGTGCTCGATCCGTTCTCCGGCGGCAGACAGGCCCTCGGCGAGTACATCACCGGCTCGCGCCGCAGCAGCATCAGCGGGCTGTGATGCCGGAGCACTGCGCGAAGCCGCCTCGGCGAGCTGCGCCCGCATTTCCTCCATGAGCCCGGACAGGCGTTCCCCCGATGTCGCGCGACCATGCGCGGCGGCTTCGCCCCATTGGGCCAGCAGACGGCCCAGCTCGGCCGTGCGCGATTCCAGAAGAGAAAGCGCCGCGCGCTGGGTTTCATCAAGGACCTCGGACGGCGCCCGGGCAAGCGACGTGACAGCTTCCTGCAACCGGGGAAAGAACGACTGGACCTGTTCCGTTGCAGCGCGGGCCTTCTCTCGCGAGGAAAACGCCGCGTGAAGCTGTTCCATGATCCGCACTATCGACTCGGGAGGCCGTTTGACAACAGAAAGAAGCTCGTCAACAAAGGAACGCATGGTCGAATCCAGCGTGCCGCGAAGCGCCTCCGCCTGTTGCGAAACGTCCGCCTGGACCGCGCGGGACCGATCCATAACCGGCCCGAGCGCCTGCTCGATCTGCCGCCGGATCATCACGGCCGTATCCGGGCCCCGCGCTCCGGCGGCCGGCTGCCCCGCCATGTCCGGAGCGCCGGAACGGAACCGCGCGATGAGCATGCGAACACCCTCGAGGATTTCTTCCATGGTGGCGCGCACGGGCGTCTCGCTCGCAACCGCCGACTGCATCGTGTTGACCGTCATGTTCTGGACCATGGCCTCGAACCTGGCCAGCATGTTGTTTACCCGGATCGACAGTATCGTGCTGTCGTTCTCTCCCACTCGCGAGCCGTCACCGGCAATGCCGAGCCGCAGGCCGGCCAGAATCTGTTCTATCTCGCCGCTCTCCACCTGGCTGGGAAACGCCGCGGCAAAACCGCGCAGAGCATCCCCGATTCGCTGCAGCAGTTCGCCGAGCCGGATTTCGATTGCGGCCGCGGTTTGCGGCGTAATTGCATGCGCCTGCACGAGCTGCCGTGCCGATACAAGCACCTCCGCGGAGAGCTGCTGCATCCGTCCCGCGATTTCCCCGAGCGCGCCGACAATGACCCGCACCGTTGCCGGCCGCGCCTCCCCGGCCTCGCCCCCGGCCGGCCGGGGGGCACGCAGGGAGAACGCGCGCACGACCGCAAGCAGCTCCTGCCGCAGGTTCTCCGGGGCGCGGGGCGCGGGACGGTCGGCAGCTTCAGGTTCGGTAGTGCGTGACTCGAATGTTGACAGAATAAAACGCGGGTTGCGCACTTCCCTGGTGTCGGTATCAGCCTCCATGCGCATCTCCCGGGGCACCTCCGCCTGTTCTCTCGCCTGTGCATCGATGTCCCTTCCCCGGGCAAACTCCCGGAGCGCCTCGAGAACCGCGCCGGCAAGACGCGCGAGCTCCTCGGCCGGCCGCGATGGAGGAGCCTCCGCGGATGGAGAGGGCGCCGCGCCCTGCTTCATCGCACTTTGGATTTCCTGTGAAACCTGGGTGACATCATGAAGCACGCTCTTAGCGAGGCCCGCGAACTGCCCGGCAGCGGTTTCCGGAGAAACAGGAGCGGCCGCAGAAGGATCGGGAACTGTCGTGTCTCCGCCGGACGGATACGCAGCCGCCGACCCCTCGCCGAGCGCGGTCCTCGGTGACACGCCCGACAGCGTCGAGAGAAACAGAGTAATCGCATCCCGGGCCGCATGCACCTGCTCCCGCACGGCAGCCATCTCGTGCCCCGGCGGCACGTCCCAGGCTCCCTGTGTGCTCTGCTCCGAAGACTGCGGTGCGGGACGCAGTGCGTGCTCGAGCGCCACCCGCAATTCTTCAAGCGCAATCTGGAGTTTCTCCCGGATTTCGCCGGCGGGAGCCTGTCCGGGGGACGCGGACCGGGCTTCCGGAGCCGCACTACCGCGGGGCAGCGCATCGATGGCGGCAAGCAGCTCGAGAAGCTGTACTTTCAGGTTGTCCGGCGGCGGGCCCTGGGTATCGGCGGCATGTGCGAGTTTCTGTTCGGTGTCAAACCCCATGCCGGAAAACGCCTTCGCGAACATGTCCGCGCGCATTGCCTCGCAACCAGCCGCGAGCGATTGGAGCTGATAGTTTTCGGCTGGTTCGGGCGACGGAAGCTCCCGGATGGTTGCGAGAAGGGAAAGGAGCTGTTCGTAGGCGCGGACGATCTCGGCTGATGAATGCGCGGGCGCGCGCTGTGCCAGCGATGCGGGACTCGCGTTCGTGGTGAGCGCGACCGAGAGCCAGTGTTCCACCAGCGGCGCGAGCTTCCCGGGCGGCATGTTGGCCATCTGCGTGCCGATCTCCGGGCGCGCCGACAGCTCACGGTCGAGCGCGTGGATCCGCTCGGTCGAGACCGCGCCCGCGCTCTCGAGGATCGCAATGAGATGCGCGGGATCGACATTGCGGAGCGCGGGGCTGGTCAGCTCTCCCTGCAGAAACTCCCGCACCTCGCCGAGAGCATCCGCGGCCGGCACCGCGACCGCCTGCTGGCTTCCCCCGGCCGCGGCGAACACGCGCACCAGCGCGGGGTCGCTTTGGTCAAGACTCGTGTTCTTCTCGACCGCTCCTTTCTCCAGCGCCAGATCTTCGAGCCATTGCAGGGCCTCCCGCCCGCCGGAAAACATCATGAGCGCGGCATCGGCGCGCGGCGCGATCTCGATCGGGCGGGTCGCGGCCCCGAATCGCGCCTCAAGGTGCCGCGCGACAAGGTGGAGCACGTCCCGCAGCTCGCGCGAAACCGGCTCTTCGGCGGTCCGCCCGGCAAGCCCGCTCTCGAGCATGTTCGCCGCCTGGCGCGCCATCCTGGCGAGCGCCGGATCGAATTCGCGCGCATTCGCGCGCAGTACCTTGGCGGTAAGCTCCATCTCCTGCGGCCTGCCGGCCCGGCTTTCCCGCTCCTGCCTGGCCGCGGCCATCTCGTCGAGAAGCGCCCTGAACTGGCGCGCCTCCATTTCATTGGAAAGATCGGGCATGCGCCCGGAGATCGACAGGGCGTCCGCGGCGCGCGCATTCGGCTGCGCAATGACCCGAATGTCCACACTGTCCCCGCGCGCGCGCACGAATACCTGCGTGTCCACGGGAAGCGCGCCTTTGTCGAGCCGGACAGTCATGCGACCGGTTTCGGTGCGGATCACATACGTGTTGCGATCGAGCATGCGCTCGACCACCCCGCGTCCCCGCGTGTCCCGCCCCGAAGAACTCCGCAGCACGGTAGCGACATATGGCAGGATTTCAGGCATCATAGGCAACAGGACTTTCCCTATTCTATAATATCGGTCCTGCGGGCCGTCGGGTTTGGAGGAAACTGAGGCTTATCACCCGGCCGCAGGGGAGGCGATGAATTGCCCGGCAGAAGCAACGATAGTATTCTCCAGGACTTTGGAAGCACGTTCGGAGAGGTGCCTGAGCGGTTGAAAGCGCAGGAGACAGCTATCGAATGGCTCCATGAGGAGCCGAACACCACACGCTTGGGAATGGCAATAACAAAGGGGCGGTCTCGAAACCGGATGCGAGTTTTCGTTTTCGCTCGAATTGAGGCACTGATCACCGATAACGCCGGTTTATCGCCGGTCGGTTTCCGGGTGCGACTGACCGTTCTCTCGCGCCCGGAAGGTGTTCTTAGGACCCGCGTTTTGCCTGCCGATACGGTTGCGCCAAACGGCCCGGTGTGTTGCTTGGAGACGACCCATTCCTGATTGCGTTTCTGGCCCACATAGGAATATCCGCACTTCTACTCCCCCAGCGCCGATAAGAATTCCCGCGTCGCAGCGAACAAGGTGGGCGAGATCGATGAGACACTGTACCCAAGATGCGTTTCATCCTTCATCAAGAGACCCGCGGATCTCATTCGGCACGTCTACGTGTCATTCCCCTACTACGCAATAAACAGTATTATCGCCGAGGACCACCTGAGCAAAGACGAGCTGAAATTGGTCGACCGGCAGCGCCCTAACACAACCGGCAATCGGCTCTGCACGATCGGGTACGAAGGCAAGACCATAGACGAATACCTCAACCTGCTGGTGAAGAACGGCGTGCGCGTGCTTTGCGATGTCCGAAAGAATCCGCTCAGCATGAAATACGGCTTCTCGAAGGGGACGCTGAAATCGAATGTTGAGAAGCTGGAGATGGAATACGTTCACATTCCTGAACTCGGGATCGCAACGCAGAAGAGAAAAAATCTTGAGTCGTTGTCGGACTACGAGAAACTATTTGAAGAGTATGAGGAAGTTACCCTGGCCGCAGCAGGGACTTCACTCGACAAAATTCGGAAAATGACAGAAGGCGAGGGACGCGTAGCCCTCACTTGCTTTGAAGCCGACCCACGGTACTGCCACCGGACTCGCGTCGCCAGGGCCCTGCAGCAACTCCCCAACTTCAGCGCTCCTTTGATCGAGCTTTAAGTATGGCCGAGACCAAAGTCCTCGTTACGGTAAAGACCTACCCCACTTTATCCAGCAAGTACAGCGAACTCGTTTGCACCGCCGGCCTTCGCGAGGATGGCTCATGGGTACGGATCTACCCCATCCCTTTCCGGAAACTGGATTTCAAGGACAGATACAAGAAGTATCAGTGGATCGAGCTGGACCTCAAGAGAAATACGAAGGACCATCGTCCGGAGAGCTATCGACCGGTCAACTACGAGAAGATGACGCTCGGTGATGTGGTCGGCACGGCCAGGTCATGGCACACTCGGCGAAACTGGTGCTGCGGAAGGTGTACTCCAGCATGGAACACCTTCTGAAGGACTGCAAGGCGGACGGCGCGTCGCTTGCGGTGTTCAGGCCCAAAAAGGTACTGGCTTTCGCGGCGGTGCGCGACACAAAGGAATGGGACAAAGACAAGGTCGACGCCATCGAAAACCAGACCGACCTGTTTGGTAACGCAGAGAACCCCTTCAAGGTGGTATCAAAGCTGCCCTTCAAGTTCAAATACCGGTTCGCGGACGAGCGAGGCGAGCATAGCGAGATGGTCGTCCTGGACTGGGAACTGGGAATGCTCTTCTGGAATACACTGAAGAAGCATCGCGGAGATGAGAAAGCTGCCTGCGACGACGTTCGCAAGAAATACTTCGACGATTTCGCCGGCACGAAGGACCTGTATTTCTTCCTCGGGACGACGCAACAGTTCCACAGCTGGGCCACGAATCCGTTCGTACGGGGCAATCCGCTACCTTCTCTTCCCCAAGAAATGAAAGAGTCTCGTCAGCGCCTTCCTGGTCGTCGATCGTGCGCCCGCCGCCGGCGGGAAATGCACCGATGAGTGGGGCTCGTCATACAGCGTCCGCACCTTCACGCTCTGGAAAAAGTCCCGTATGAGGGACTCCGGCGTGCCGCGGATCGTCCTGCCGGCAATGTCTTCCAATGCCGCGAGAAGATCGTCGGCCGTGGAGAACCTGTCCGCCATTCGCGACTTGAGGCACTTTTCGATTATGCGGCACAGGTTTCCGGGAAGGGACCGGTTGACACGCTGGATGGGCGGGTAGTCGTTGCGAAGGCGGGCCGCCAGAAGCTCAGTCATGTTGTAGATGGGAAAGGCCATCCTTCCCGTAAGCATCTCGTACATGATGAGGCCGAACGCATAGATGTCGGTGCGGCGGTCAATATCGCCATTGTCAATCTGCTCGGGCGCCGCATACTGGAGCGAGCCGGCGAAATGCCCTTGCACCGTGTGGAACACGCCGATATCCGGCCGGGCGATCCCGAAGTCGAGTATCTTGACCGAACCCCGCCGGGTGATCATCAGGTTCTCGGGCTTCAAGTCCCGATGCACGATTCCCTGGTAGCTTTTCCCATAGAGCTGGTACTCCTGGTGATGCGCGTGCGCCAGGCCCCGGCACGCCAACAGGGCGATAGCGCAGGACGCATTGACGGGAATGGGTATGCCGTGACGGATGAGCCGCTTGATATCGATACCGTCAACGAATTCCATCTCGATATACGGCAGGCCGTTCCACTCGCCCAGATTGTGGATTTCAACGATATTGGGGTGATGCAGCTGCGCAACGATCTTCGCTTCCATTTCATATCTTCTCTTCAGCAGCTCAATCGCCTCCTTGTTGTCCGTCCCCTCGGGCAACAGCAGGACCTTCACCGCTCGGTGCACTTCAAGCTGCTCGTTCCAGATCTTGTATATCCTGCCCATGCCTCCCTGGCCAATCATGGCCACCGTCGCTCCCGTGCCAAGCTCGACCTTTTCGCCGTCTCCCGGGAGACGCGGGTATCCCGAAGAAGGCGTCGGGGTGGAAGGCGGGGCGATTGCGGACGATCCGCCGGTAGTGCATGCCGTTTCCAGCGGCTTTTTCGAGCCTTCAGGTATTTTCTCCGCGATATCGGCCTCATTCAATGTCACATCGACCGAGCCCGAAGGAGCCCATTCTCCGTTTTCCCCGGGCCGCGCATTTTCCACAGCCTGTTCGACCGATGCCCCGGCCCCGGCGGCCAAATCCGGTATCTCATCCACGGGCTTGTGTATCCATGTCGCCCCGCTTTGCTCCAGCTTCCTGACCTGTTCGGAAATCGGTTCCGCGTTCCAGATCTGCCCCGACCACGGCTCCCCTCCGGCAGGACCCTCCATGGCAGGCCGGCCCTTTCTCTTCTGCACGTTCAACCACTTCATGTCGCTATGGTTTTTCCTCCATCTCGCGCATGACCGCCCGCGCCTTTGCGCAGGATGCCTCGCTGTGATCGCATTCGCGCTCGACATATTGCCGGCGCGCATTTTCCATTTTCGCGCGAATCGACTGGTCCGGAAGCCTGCGATACCGCCGTGTCCAGTACCGGGCGCGCTGAAGCATTGCCTCGCGCACCACACCCGCGCCCATTACTGTCGGCGCGCGCGCCGCGCGCTCAAACATGGTATCCGCACCGGCATAGTTCCCGAGGAAATCCTGGAGAAAACCCATGAACAGAAAATAATGGGCATCCTTGACAACCCTTTGTGATCCGATAAGGTATGCCTCGCGCATTCTTTTTGCCCGATAATTAGACTCCATGCACAACAACAGCGCGCTGTCCCGCGTCGATGCCGATGCGGCATCATCGTTGTGCACATCCTCGAAAAGCCCCGCCGCGGCGGCATACGCTCCCTGCGAGTAAAGCGAAAGCGCCCTTTCAAACCGCGCGTTCCCGTCA
>WJMI01000077.1 GCA_014728015.1 Chitinivibrionales bacterium
GTACCGGGCGTGTTGAACGAAGCGTCCAGTGCTCGGGGAGCCTCCCCCCCACTCCCCGAGCAAAACGCCCGTTCGGGACCAGATTGACCGACTTGGACTTCTTTGTCGCACGCATTGTTTCGGCTCCTCCAGAAAAGAGAATAGTCACACCTGCCGCTTCTTACACCTCAATCTTGAATGCCTGTGCCATGGCGCACGGCAGTCTGTCCGCATCGCGCAGTCCCTCTGGAATTTCAATCCTGAGTTCGTCGCCATTCTGTGTATAGTCGAACGCATGATCGGTTCCGAGCATAGTGATTTTCGAACCAGATTTCGCTTTCACGCTGCGCAGGCTGATGCTCGCGGTCTGTACCGGGCGCTCGGGCCAGTTGAGCACAAAGGCATACACGTGTGAACGATCCTTGGTACGGGTGAACCTGATATGGTCGCCCTCGCTGAATACCGTGTAGGGCCGTGTACCGTAGATGCCTTCCCCATTGATTTTGAGCCAGTCTCCCACGGTCTCCATGGTGCGCACCATCTGATCGGGCCATCGTCCGTTCGGCATGGGGCCGTATCCGACCTGAAAGCAACCGCCCTTTGCGGTGATGTCGACGAGGTTGTCAATAACCCACTTGGGCGGCTTGTATTCGTCGTGCCACACGTGCGAGAAATGGCTGCTTGCGGGGTAAATCACCTGCCAGGGCATGTCCACGCCGCCGCCCTCGGCATCGGGCTGAGTCGGGACCACGCGCTCGGGAGTCTTGTAATCGCCGTACGGGTCGATGCCCCTGCGGCGAATGAGCAGGTTCGGCTGCAGGCGGCGCGCCATCTTGATTGTCTCTATGGTGTCGTCCCGGACGCCGTGCTTGCGTCCGTCGTCGGGGAAGTTCATGTCGAGCGAGAGGAGATCGACGTCGCCGTAGTTCGTGAGCAATTCCCTGATCTGTTCGCGGTGGCGCGCGATCATCCGTTTGTAACCCTCAGGGTCGGATTCCCGCGTGTAGCCGCGGTCGTACTGGTAGTTCCATTCGTCGATTCTGAAATCGCAGTCAAACCAGTCGATATGCGAATAGTACAGTCCGATTGCGAGTCCCCGCGCTCGGCAGGCATCGACCAGCTCTTTCGTGATATCACGACCGAACGGCGTTTCCATGATACTGTAGTGCAGGTCGCAGTCGACTATCTTCCCGGCGTCGGAGCCCGTATGCACCAGGCGCTTCTTCACCCTGGTGGCGGTGTCGTACATCGAGAACCCGTCATGGTGCTTTGTCGTGAAGGTGAAGAACTTCAGTCCGGAACGCACGAACAGGTCCGCCCATTCGCCGGCATCGTAGAAACACGGGTTCCACCACTTGTAGAGCTGCTCGTACTGCTGCCGGAATATCCTGATGGATTCGTTTCGATGGCGGGGGTAGTGGCCGCCGCCGGTGTTCTGTCCGCTGTGAAGCGGCCATGATTCGGCGCCACTTCCGGTTACGGAGTAGATGCTCCAGTGAATGCGAATACCGAATTTCCAGTCGCGCCAACGCTCCAGTGCTTCGGTGCCCGCGTGAACATAGTCTTCGTCGACCCCCCGGTAGCGCGGGTACAGCTCCTGAAGACGTTTTTCGTCGGCGAGAGCTTCAGCGGTGGGTTTGCCTGATTTGTCAATTCGTCCCGTCATTGACCATTCACTCCTTTGTGCTATTGCCTGTTCTCAACAAGGGCTTTTCGGCGGTATTCCCGCGGGGTCATACCCACAAGGTTCTTGAATATCCGATTTATGTTCTTGGCCTGCCCGAATCCTGTCGCCTGCGCAATTGCCGCAATGTTATCGCGGGTGCTTTCGAGATGCTTTTTTGCACGCTCAACCCGAACGCCTCGCAGGAATGTAAACGGCGTATCGCCGGTTTCCTTTTTAAATACGCGGCACAGATGCTCAGGGGTGGTACCCGCCGAACCGGCCACATCGCCAATGCTGATATCATCGGCAAAATGCTCAAGCATATACCGGCGAGCCGCCGTGACCGGCCGGCTGTCAGGAACGGCAACGCCGTCGACTTCGGTTGAGCGCCTCAGGAGTAACAGCAGTTCTGCAAGGCGAAGCGAAGCTATTGCCATGTGCTCCTGCTGCTTGAGCACCGCTTCGGAGATGACCTGCCGAAACAGCGTTCCCGCCCTTGACGCGACATCTGCATGCACCCGGCAAACATGGGGGAGGAAGCCATCAGTATCGATGCCGGGATGGCCGAATTTCACTGTGGCATTCTCAAGCGGGTTCTCAGAGGAGCCGTGGATCTCGTGTCTTTGCGACGGGGCTACGAAGAAAAACGTGTTGGCGTCAATCTCGATGGTGGCGCCATCGACCGAATACGTCCCGGCGCCTTGCGGGAAGTAGTCCAGCTGAAACACACCATCATGCGCGTGGGCCTCGATCTGGCGCGACTTCTCCCAGACCAGATACTCTACGAAGTAGATCTGGGGAAGCCTTGTGAATGGCTCTGGAAGACTGTGCCTGTTCATCGAACCAATCCCCCCTTACACTGATACTCGCACCGGGGAATATATCAACAAAAAACTAAAAAGTCAACCAAAACATTAAAAAGGTATCAATGGTTGACATCGAATCAACTTGAACCACTCATGAAATCAGGCCCTTATAGAGGAATAGGCAAAGCTTCAGATGGCCGGGTCGGGGGGGGGCTATTTATCCCTGTAGTCGCGATCCCATTTGATATCGGGGTGCTTCTTCACACCCACGGTGAACCAGAATGAGCCCTGGTTCCAGCCCGAGGGATGCCAGTCGAATTTCATGTCCCAGCACTCGAGATCGCACTGGAACGCAAAATTCATACCTTCAAACCGGTTGGTCACGAAATTGTAGTATCCACCGGTCGACACCGACCATCGGCGCGTGAAGTTGAGGCTAAGCGATGTGTTGAGGTGATAATCCTTCTGCGTTTTGAATTTCGCATCCGGGTGCCGGGACTCACGGGTGCGCGAGAAACTGACTGGATAGGAATTTCCTTTTTTTTGTTCGGGTGGACTGGAATTTAAAATCTTCTTTACGGATGCACAATGTGCAGGCA
>WJMI01000078.1 GCA_014728015.1 Chitinivibrionales bacterium
ATCTCGTACTTCTCGATGACCTCGCCGTTGAACATTTTGCTGTCGAGCACGAGGTCTATCTTCTCCAGCGAGGCATTGCCCCCAATATTCAACTGGCTTGCCACTATCCCCCCGAACATCCCCAGCCCAGACACATTAGGCACGCTCTTGCTTTCGGTTTCCCTCGGCGCAATAACCGCCTCGGCCACATACGTCGGTCCCTTGATACGTGCCGCCACATATCCGCCAACCAGTCCCAGCAGCGTAAATCCGATAATCCACCACTTAGCCTTGACAAGAACATAGGCGTACTCGAGGAGGTTTATCTCGTCAGGGTCGCGCTGCGGCGCTGCCGGCGGAGCCGGCGTTGGGGTGACAGGCTGATCGGCCGGGTTTGTGGGCTGATGGGGAGCGTTCATACTATAATTCTCGCTTTCTTGTGGAAGCCGGTGTGTTGCGCGGCGGCGCTATTCTCCCAAATGCGATCCCGCTTCGCTAATCTCTTCAAGGAAACGCAGGTAGTCCTCAAGCTCGGCGCGAACTGCGGGAAGCGTCTTCACGAAACGCTTTTCCAGGTATTCTATCCTCTCCCGATCGAAGTCGAACTCAAAGTAGTATCGCTTGAAGTGGCGGAACTTCAGAAACTCAAGAAGTGCAACATAGGTGCTGTCGGTGATAACCCGCTTTCGGGCGCCCGGCACATCCACCGCCATTCTCTCCAACAGATGGCTGTGCCAACGTAAAGTCTCCAGGTTGTTCTCGAAGAACTTGGAAATTCTCACGAAGCCGGTCTCCAGACATGCGTAGAAATCTTCGAACATGTTTGCCAGCACAATTAGATCGTACGGCCTCCCCTTAGGCAAGTTCGGCAAGTCGCTCTTGAATCTCCGATAAAAGGCATCCAGCATGTTCAATTGCGCAAGGGTCTTGCCCAATTCACCGCGAAGCGCTTCAGTCCCCTCGGTCATACGCGACTCTCCCGTTTTTCAGTATTGACTCCCGATGTATCGGGTTCACCTTTTCAAGCTCCACAAGGTCGAGTGCAAAGTCCGTCATGTCCATGACGTCTCCGTACAGGGCAAAGAATTCCTCGGCCGATTTCAACCCATCTACCGCGATATCAATATCGGAGTTTTCGTCAAACCGGTCGGGATGCAGCACGGAGCCCCACTGGTAGATGCGCCTGGGGTTGTATTTGTCGCGGATGAGGCCAATGATCGCATCGGCATCGGCGGCAGCCCTCCGGTGAAGTTCGAGCCGATGTTGACGACGGCGGGCATCTCGCTCACGCAGCTTGCGTGCGACGGCCGCAGTGTCAAATGCTTCAGGCCCGGTCACGGTATCGGCTCTCCACCTGCTCCATACGATAGCGATAGAGGCTCTCCCGGTCGTTCATACGGCAACACCATCCTTCTCGACAGCCAAAAAAACGGCGATGATCGCAGCGGCATCTCGGCGAATTCGTGGCTATCGAGCACAATGGTCGATATTCCCAATTCATAACCGTTCTCCGGCGCAATCCGTATTGCTTCCTTTATGCTTTGGAACCCGCCCGGGATCGGATTCCTTCAATAAGCGCACGTATCAACTGCGCATGTGGCCCGAGCCGTTCGTATATGGCGTGCGCAACCGACTCGATGTATGTGTGCGAGACCAGGTTTCTGTCGTCGCACATGAGGATGGCTTTCTCTGTCTGGTCGGCAGTGAGAATTCCGGTTTTCAGGGCTTGCCTAAAACAGCCTTTGGGCGATGCGCAGTCGATGCCCTCTACCTGAAGCAAGTAGATCTTGAGCAGTTTCCAGGGCCGCTGTCAATTTATCCATATAAGCAGACCTTCCTGCTCGATGCTTCTCGTCAAGGCGGTATCGGCATCTCGCATGTCGATTACATCGGTTTCGTACGGAATGGCCGATTCCTCGATGAGATCGCGGATCGTCGAAAGTTCAAGGGAAACGTCATCATCTGAAGCAATCGCGAGATCGATATCCGATGCGGCCCTGTCGTCGCCGCGCGCGCGAGACCCGAAAAGATACGCCCGTGCGTGGCGGCCGCCAAGTTCGGCATCAAGGATTCCCGTGAGGATATCCAAATGCTTCTGCGGCAGAGAAACTCCCGAAAGAGTCTTTGCGAATCGGTTGCGCTTCTTCACCACGGCCGCTGTATGCCTTGGTTCATGGATAATGCCGTAGTCGGGCAACAGGCCCCGGATATCGTGGCTCGTGTGTGTTGACTCGGGCGCATTTTTTTACGACAGGTCCCCCTTCAGCTCTTCAATCTCCTTCCGCAGGTTCTCAAATTCCCGTATCCTCCGCCTGAGATATCGTTGCGTGAGCGCCACTTTTTCCCGCATGCCCTTCGGGGTCAAAATATACTGCCACCGGATTTTTTCGGGATGATTTCGAAGCTTTCTCGCTTTGATTATTCCCTTATCCGTAAGCCCCGCCAGAACATAATTAATCTTTCCCAGGCTCACATTCAAATGAGTGGCAAGGCTCCGCTGGGTATGAGCAGGATTTTGCTCGAGTTCTTTGAGAAGCTTGTATTCAATCATGTTCGGCAGAAGAGTCGTGCAATTTTCCGTTTATCTTCGAACAAGCCGCGGCCATACGCCGCCAATAGATCCCTTGTGAAACCTGATGCTTCCCTTTTTGAGATCGCATACCAATTGATGTGCATCTCCGTGGTATAGCATTCCTTCAGCGTTCACTATACACTCTCCCAGATGATCGCCCGGGAGGAGATCCACTGTCTCTCGCGCAGCAGAAACAGCATGCTTCCATTGGGAACTCAGCTCGGCGCAAGGTGGTGGATTGCCTGCGAAATCGAGAGCGTTGATTTCCGGTTGAGAATAGTGCGCCCGGGAGGCCTCGGCAAGCAGCATGGACGGATTGAGGCCGGGATCTTTGCCACATGATGCCCAGACAAGATATCCGAGGGGCTGAAGACTGCGATGACATTCAATAGTGTCAATCCAATCGCGCGGTTCGAGCCGTCCTGCAAGCGCGAGGATTTTATTCGTGGCCAGATCAAACGGATGAAGTGTCAAGCCAAGAATCTCGTCTTCGATAACTGGAAAGAAACGGAACGCACTGTCGCGTACCCACTGGATCAGTACAGAATCCTCTTTGGATCCGATAGTTGCTTCTATGAAGGACGGGGCTTCTCTGTGTATTTCTACCAGGAACCCCGCATTTTCAATACAGCGGCGATCGGCTGTCCACGCAGCGGCGAGGGCTTCGGTCGTATCGTGAAAGACATCGATATCACGGGATCGGCGCGGCGTATCTAAAGCCTTGTTCAGCGCAACTCCGCCGGCAATGTAGCTTACGCCTTCGCGTTTACGGCGATTCGAGAGAAGCCTGAGAATTTTTATTTGGAATGCTGTAAGCGCCACTGCTTCAGTTTTCTTGTCTCAAGCCAGGCCAAACGATCGCCGCGTTGTGCGATGTGGTCAAGAATTTTTTCGGACACCGGATCGTCAATGCTGGGGGAGAGATCAGGCCTGAGGAACCACAGCGCCCTGGACCGGTACTTTGACACCAGGCGTTGAAATGCAGACTCAGCCTGCTCCGGGGTAGGAAATGTATTTCCGTTTTCTGTATGTATGTCAGATCTGCCCATCTACGTTACTTCAGTCTTGAGATTCTTATCTGCAGATTTCTTCGGCAAACGCTCGAAAATCACCGAGGTGTTCGGTAATGATTTTCCAGACAATCTGCCAGTCTATCCTGCGGTATGCGTGGACTGCGATATTTCGGAACACGACGGCATTACGCATGTGCAATCCCGGTTCTTTTTTCGAGAAGTGTTCTGATTGCGGGAAGGAAATCGGCCTCATAATAGACGGCCTCTTTCATGAGGTCTGCAAGCAGCGACCTGTTTCGTACGAGAGCAACGATTCCTTTGGTGACAGCCTCATAGAACACGAGGCCTTTCGTCGATTGGAGATCAATGATATCAATCTCGCGGCGAACAGCCTTGTTCAGCACGAGGGAAATGTCAACAAGGCGTTGCGGAGAAAGAACAGCAGAGACTGATTTTGCTTTCATTGCTGAATGTTTCGTGAGCCTTATTTCTTCAAGGTCCTGAAATTTTCCTTTTCTATCCGCACCTTTCCCCCGTCGGCGGTACCGCAGGAAGCGGAATTCCCCCTACAAGGGACTTCGGGCCTTCTTGTTCAAGCAATGAACAAAATAATGCGGGGGCGGAAGAATGGCAATTGCATCAAGAAAAGCCCGGGATTTTGCGGCGGGTCCTGGAATTCTTGGGTATTGTGAGCGGGCGTGAAGATCCCCTCACGCGAGTGATGGTCCGTGAGCTGGTGCGTATGATCGACACCTTGGACAGCGGAACATCGTCTTCAAGCATCGCGTGCCGGTGTTCCCCCCGGCCGGAGTTGTATCCCCGTATGTCCATCATTCATTTTACGCCTGCTTTTCGCCCGCACAGGAACCAGAAATCCGGAGCGCGCGGTGCCCCAGATCCTGTCAGCCATCACCACCCCTCTCCCCGGCGACAACCCGCTTGGCCGGGACATCAACTACGATCCCGCCTTTGACAAACTCAAGTCGGAAATCGGCAAGCTGGGCGAGATCGACTATGATGCCGTGGAGAGCACGGCGATATCGCTTCTCCGCGAGAAATCCAAAGACCTGCGGGTCATGTCGTTTCTTGGCCTCGCCTATTTGAAAAACGACAAGTGGGAGCACCTGGCCGACGTGTTCGATGCGATGGCACAGCTCGCAGAGCAGAGCTACGAGGGCCTGTTTCCGTTGCGTCCCCGCGCCAAGCAGAACGCACTTAAGTGGTTGTCCGAAAGCAGGTTTGCCGACATGGTCGGCGCCAAAGCACCCGCTGATGCCGACCACGAGCATGTGGTCAGGCTGAAAGCGGCACTCGACAGGCTCAAGCCGGTGCTTGATAAGCATTTTCCCGAAGGAGCGCCTTTTCCTTCAAGGCTTTCATCTGCCGCGCAGAAATGGGCAAGCGCAACCAAGCCCAAACCAGAGGGGCCTTCTCAGAACGCCGGCACCAGCACTTCATTGCAGCAAACCGCCGATCCCATGGACACTCCCAAACAAGCCCTGGCAACTGTCCGCAAGGCCGCACTGTTTCTCATCGATAAAGAGCCAACAAAACCAATGGGTTATCGATTGCTAAGGTCTGCCCGCTGGGACATGCTCGATAAGGCGCCTCCATCCGATGCAGGCAAGACGCGGCTCGCACCGCCAAATGCGGAACAACGCGCATATCTTCAAAAGCTTACGGCAAATGGCGATTGGCAGGCATTGCTTCCCGCGGCACAGAAAGCATTCGGGGCAGGATCAAACCATTTTTGGCTTGATTTACAACGTGTTAGCGCGATGGCCTGCCAGAGCATGGCTGGATATGAACAGGTTCAACATGCCATAGAAGCAGAAGCCGGACTTCTTCTGAAACGCGTTCCGGAGATGCAAGACCTTGCCTTTTCTGACGGTACGCCGTTTTGCGATCCCGCGACAAGAGACTGGATAGCCTCTTTGGTTTCAAAACCATCTTCCGGCGACGAAACCCAGGTAAAAACAAGCGTCCGGGAACAGGATTCTATTGATGAAGAGCGCAAGGAAATCAATGCGTTAGTCGCACAAGGGAAAGTCGAGCAGGCACTGGACCTTCTCCAGAAACGGATCAGCGAGTCAAGCAGCGAGCGTGACAATTTCCGTCGATCCATGACGCTGGGCTCGCTGCTTCTTTCCAACAAGCGCCCGGACATCGCCCTGGCGGTGCTGGAGGGGCTGGACGAGAAGATTGCTTCGTACCACCTGGACAGATGGGACCCGCCGCTTGCCGTCGAAGCCTGGGCGCTCCTGATACGGGCGTGCAAGGCCGGCGCATCCGGCAAGCCGCAAAATGTACAAACGGCGATGCTTGAGAAACAGAATACTATATTACGGAAACTTTCTCGAACAGATCCGAAAAGCGCATTCAGCATACAAACATAAAAACCAGAAGAAAGGCGGACCCTCATGGCACAAAGCTTTCAGAATGAGATTCCTCCCGCCCGGATTAACCTCAAGCTTGACGTAGGGAAAGGCGCGGCCAAGAAAAAGGTCGAGCTGCCGCTCAAGATGCTGGTCCTCGGTGATTTCTCGAGCCGGGAGCACGACGACCGCGTGGTTGAGCGCGAGAAAATCGCCATCAACAAGAACAATTTCACCCAGGCCATGGAAAGCATGGACCTCCGGCTGGAGTACTCGGTCGAAGACAAAATATCCGAAAGCGGAGGCGATGTCCCGGTCTCGCTGAAGATCAAGAACATGGATTCGTTCAAGCCGGAGCATGTCGCCAAGGAGGTCCCCGCGCTGAGCCGGCTCCTTGCCGCGCGCAATCTTATCAAAGACCTGAAATCCAACCTGCTCGACAACCGGCAATTCCGCAAGCGCCTCGAAGAGATCATTAAGGACCCGGGCGCGGCAAAGTCGTTGCAGGAACAGCTCAAGAAAGTGCTGCCCGAAGAGCAGGCGCCGACCGCAAGCTGAGCACCAGACCGACACGAAACCCATCGCGCGATAAGGAGCAAACCATGGCAGAAGAAAAAACACAGTCACAGGCGGCCGGCGCATCGGCGGCACAAGGCCTGGAATACATATACGAAACCATGAACCTCACGGTTCCCGAGACCGCTGTCGACATCTCCGGATTCAAGAATGCCGAAGCCCTGGCCGAGAGCAAGGCCAACGAGCGTATCGGCGCCGCGCTGGCGTTCTTCGTCGACAGCGTGGTCCAGTCCGGCCAGACCGTCGACAAGATCGACAAGGTGGTCCTCGACCACCATATCGCCGAAATCGACCGGAAACTGTCGGCCCAGCTCGACGAGATCCTGCATCACGAAAAGTTCCAGAAACTCGAAGCTGCCTGGCGCAGCCTGAAATTCCTGGTTGACCGGACCGATTTCAAGCGCAATGTGAAAATCGATATTCTCGATGCATCCAAGGATGAGCTTGCCGAGGACTTCGAAGACGCGCCGGAGACCGTCCAGTCCGGCCTGTACAAGCACGTGTACATGGAAGAATACGACACGCCCGGCGGCGAGCCCTACGGTGCGATGATTTCCAACTATGAGTTCGGCTCCGGGCCGGCGGACATCGGCCTGCTCCAGGAGCTCTCCAAGGTGTCGGCATCGTGTCACTGCCCCTTCCTGGGCGCGGTCACCCCGAAGTTCTTCGGCAAGGATACGATTCACGACCTGCCCAAGATCGAAGACCTTCACACGTATATGGAACGCAGTGAGTTCCTCAAGTGGAACGGGTTCCGGCAGACCGAAGATTCCCGGTATGTCGGGCTCACTGTCCCGCGTTTCCTCCTGCGCCTTCCCTACGGGCCCGAGAGCGCGCCGGTCAAGGAATTCAACTACGAAGAAAACGTCACGGGCGCCGATCACGACAAGTACCTGTGGGGCCTTGCGCCATTCGCGTTCGCGGCCAACATGGTACGCTCGTTTGTCGACAACGGCTGGTGCGTGCAGGTGCGCGGTCCCGAGGCCGGCGGCAAGGTCGAAGACCTCCCCGTGCATTTCTTCGACGTGGGCAAGGGCACGCAGGCGAAAATACCCACCGAGATCCTGGTGCCCGAGACCCGCGAGTTCGAGTTCGCCCAGGAAGGGTTCATCCCGCTGTCGTTCTACAAGAACAGAAACTACGCCTGCTTCTTCTCGGCCAATTCGACCCAGAAGCCGCAGGAATATGACGACCCCGCGGTGACCGCCAACATGCGCATCAATGCCCGCCTGCCCTACATTTTCCTGGTGTCGCGCATCGCGCACTACCTGAAAGTGATCCAGCGGGAGAATATCGGGACGACCAAGAGCAAAAAGGTATTGCAGGACGAGCTGCAGGGATGGATCAACGGGCTGGTGACCGAGATGAAGGACCCCGGGCCGGAGCTCATTGCGACGCATCCCTTGAAGGCGGCCGAAGTGGAAGTCAACGACATCGCCGACAACCCCGGGTTCTTCGCGGTGTCGCTCGCGGTGATACCGCACTTCCAGATAGAGGGTATCGATATCAACCTGTCGCTGGTATCGCAGATGCCCAAGGAAAAGTAATCGAGATTTTTTACATGCCGTGTGATCGCGGTCACGGTGCCGCGGGGGCGCACGATACATGTTGCGGGCGTAAACGGACAGAGGTACACCTATCATAATTAACAGAAGGAGAGCCGTATGCCGATTCCAGCATACATGTGGCTGAAAGACGAAAACGGCGGCGAGATCAAGGGTTCGGTCGATGTTGCCGGCCGGGAAGGCAGCGTTGAGGTGCTGGAGTTCCGTCACGAAGTGCGCATCCCAACCGACCCCGACACAGGTAAGCTTACCGGAACGCGCAAGCACGAGGCCCTGACAATTGTCAAGGCATTCGATGCATCCTCGCCCTACCTTTACAAGGCGGTATGCGAGGGCCAGACCTTCAAGGAGGTCGAGCTCAAATGGTTTCGCATCGACGAAACCGGCAGCGAGCAGGAATACTTCAACCACAAACTCGAAAACGTCAAGCTCAGTTCCGTCAAACCGCTCATGTACAACGTGAAAGATCCCCAGTATGAGCGGTACGTGCACATGGAAGAGGTCAGCCTGCGCTACCAGAAAGTGACCTGGACCTATGTCGACGGCAACCTCCAGGCTTCCGACTCCTGGAAAGAAGGCCGGTAGCGAACCTGTCCCCGTACCGGCTCTGATTCAACAAGAGCGCTTGGCTGGTTGTTGGGAAATTCCATGGGGCCGGGTGTCGGTGCCTCTCTGCAGGCTGGGTGCCCTGTTTGACCTGCGAAATTGATCACATTTCGCAGGGAGCTAGGGCTGCCGAAAGAGAGGCTCCGGCACCCGGCGGCTTTCTCAGAAATCTGCTAAGCGCTCTTTTTCCTTGCCTCACACGATCAGCCTTGCGCTCGCGCGAACGCAAATCGCTTCCGTGCCCGTGCAGTCGCGCTCTTGCAACCCTCCCCATGAATTCGGCGCACTCGTGCGACCACCATTGCAGAATCAAACCCGCGTCATTAATCAGCCAACTCCCATGACATCAATATGTTAATCCGTTTTCCGCCAAACTGGCACAGCGCATGCTATACAGGATCCTCTCTGCGGTAACTCATCAACTACAAAACGGGAGGGTTTCATGAAACGCTATGCTGTCTGTCTGGCCGGTACAGTGGTGTGTCTCAGTCTGACTTCGTGCGGAACGAGCCCCATGGCTTCACACGGCGATGCCGAGGGCAGTGTCAGCGTGCGGGTGTGGGTGGATCGGGGGATGTCGAAGGCCGGCCGGGCGCTGCAGACGACATGGGACAGTCTCGTTGTCCTGATTTCGGCGCCCGACATGAGCCCGGTGCGGCGCGCAATTGCACTCGACCCGCTCCAGCCCGCGGTGCTGGACACCATTGACGGCGTGCCTGAGGGTGACGGCCGGGTGATTGAAGCGTGGACGTGCACCAGGGAAGGCGTACGGATCCATCACGGCGCCTCGGACGAGTTTTCGGTCGAATCCGGCCGGATCACGCCTGTTGCGCTCCAGCTCGGCGCGACCAGGGGATCCATCTACATTAATCTGGCGAATGTCCCGGCCGATGTTGACTCGGTGTATGCAGGGTTCTATTTCGGTGCCGACAGCCTGTGCGTCAAGGACAAGCGAAGCGCGCTCATGTACCTGAGTATCGACAATGTGCCGGACAGTACCGGCGGAATCCTGGTGATCAGGGGCGTCGATGCTCGGGGCGCCACGGTGTATGCCGATTCGCTGGAGATTCTGTTTTGCGCCCGGCAGAACGTCAGCATGCAGGCGGAGTTTCTTGCAAAGGAAGGCGGCTTTGCGCTGGATCTGGCCCTGGACCTTCCCGGTGTTACCGTCGTGTCGGGACTCATGGAAGACGGCGAAGCGCCGGAGGGTGAATGCGGCCCGCTGGTCATCAGCGAGATCATGTACTATGCCGAAGGTGATTCGGACTATATCGAGATACATAATCCCGCGGACGTTGCCTTTCAGATTGACACGCTCACGCTCGAGGTTGTCAACACGAGCAGCACGACCACCTGCCGCATACCGGCGGTCACCATCGAGGCGGGCGGGTTCCTGGTTGTGGGCGACACCGATGCTCCCCCTGCATGGACGGATACGTCCTGCGCGCTGAACCTTACCACCACCGGTCGCTGGGTGGCGCTGAAGGGTGCCGGCGGTTCGCTGATCGACCGCGTCTCGTACACCCGCAACGATCAGGAATGGCCCGACTGCCCCAAGTACTCCTCTATCGAGCTGCTGCCCGAGGCCATGACACCCCGGCTCAACAATTACGGCCGCAACTGGCGCGTGGCAGAAACGCCAATCGACGGCACAGAGTGCTTCGGGACGCCGGGACGGTAAGCGTAGAGTATGAAGCCGGGGCGCAACGGACAGAATGCCTGGCGGTGAAATCTATTTTCCAGCAATGGCTCTTCGTCACGGCCGGCCGGAATACTGCACAGTGAAGCTCACGTTCTATTGATGCCGCTCCCATGCCCAGACGTCCCATTGACAACCGCCTCGATTTTCTCTCGCCCGTTTCGCTGGTGCCCGGTCTTGGTCCCAAGCGCATTGCCGCGCTGAGGCAGTCGGGCATCGAAACCATTCGCGACCTGCTCTACCATTTCCCGCGGCGCTACATCGACCGCTCCAATGTCGTGCCTATCGGCGGGATCGGCTCCTGCCTGGGCGCGACCTGCTGTGTTATCGGCACGGTGACCCGTACCCGGGTCGAGCGCGGGCGCACAGCGCGTTTCCGCGCGCAGATAACGGATGACACGGGCAGCTTCGAAGCGCTCTGGTTCCGCGGCATTCCATACTTTCGAAAGGCAATCAGGACCGGGCAGCGCGTGCTGCTCACCGGGACGGTGAGCCGGTACGGCGGGTACCAGATGGCCCATCCGCTGGTCGAAAGCGTGGGACCGAACGCGACCGGTCCGGCAATCGCGTTTCTCCCCCGGTACCCGCTGACCGAGGCCATGCGTGAAGTCAATTTCCAGCAGCGGTCGCTGCAGAAGTCAATTGCCTGGGTGGTGAACAACCTGAAGCACTACCCGGAGGTACTTCCCAAGAAAATTGAACGGAAAAAGGGCTTCCCGCCCCTGAGCGAATGCCTCCGGCAAATCCACATGCCGGACAATCCCGACGGCCTCGACCGGTATCTGTCCCGGCTGCGCTATGAAGAGCTCTACCAGCTCGCGCTGACGCTCCGGTGGAGCCGGCGCAAGTTCGCCCTTCCGGGACGGGTGATGCGGCCGGGGGCCATGGCCCGAACGCTCGAGTCGCATCTGCCTTTTGTCCTGACCGGCGAGCAGAACAAGGCACTACGCGTTCTGCACCGGGATGCCGCGGCAAAGACGCGCATGCATCGCCTGCTCGAGGGCGATGTGGGTTCGGGCAAGACCGTGGTCGCGTTTTTCGCGTGCCTTCCCGCGCTCAACGAGGGAATGCAGGTTGCCTGGATGGCGCCTACCGAAGTGCTCGCCCAGCAGACCTATGACCGGGTGTGCGCCTGGCTCAAGCCGTTTGACGTTGATGCGGCCCTGCTCAAGGGCGGGATTTCGTCCGCTGACAAAGGGAAAATCCTGAAGGGACTCTCGTCCGGGAACCTGCGGTTCGTGGTCGGCACGCATGCCCTGCTGCAGCCCTCGGTACGGTTTTACCGGCTGGGCATGATTGTCATTGACGAGCAGCACCGCTTCGGGGCCGGGCAGCGCCTGCAGCTCGCGGAAAAAGATCCGGCATCCGATTTTCTGGTGATGTCGGCCACACCGATACCCCAGACGCTTGCCCGGACGCTGTACGGTGACCTCGAGGTGATCGCGATTCGATCTCTTCCCGAAGGCCGTCAGCCGGTCAGCACGCATATCGTACCCGAGCACAGGCGCGGGGACATGGAAACGTATCTGGCGCGGGAAATTACCGGCGGGGGCAGGCAGGCATTCTACCTGGCGCCCCGCATTGAGGGCGGCGACGCGAACGACCAGGTCAAGGACGTGCACGCGGTGTTCGACGGGCTCGGTCAGGGCCCGCTCGCCGCGATTCCCCGTGACCTGATACATGGCAGAATGGCCGGCGAGGAAAAGGTGAATACCATGGCCCGCTTTGCGCGGGGGGAAACCAGGGTGCTGGTGGCGACCACGCTGGTAGAAGTGGGCATTGACGTTCCCAACGCCACGATGATGGTCATCGAAAATGCCGAGCGGTTCGGCCTGTCACAACTGCACCAGCTGCGGGGCCGCGTGGCGCGCGGCGCGAAGCAGGGGTATTGCTTCCTTCTTACCGCGGAAACGATCGACGATCTCGCGCGCGAGAGGCTGGAGAAATTATGCGCCACGCACGATGGCTTCGCGATTGCCGATCTCGATTTACGCCTGCGGGGGCCCGGCGATGTCGTAGGGTTCAGGCAGTCGGGACGGCAGGATCTGAAGGTAGCCGATATTGTGCGGGATGCGGACCTGTTCCGGGAGATCCAGGAGGAGCTGGACAGAATGCTGGTCCGCTAGCGGGCCGGTCATGTGTCCCGGTCCGGCCTTGCCCGGCCGCGCAGGGGGCCGAAAGCAGGGCCGGGACATGGAAAGTGTTTGCGCCGGCCGGGCTAAATACTATATTGTTGGCCCAAAATCTGTTTGTTGCGCGTTAAGTACATATTATTTTTCGGGTACAGGCCCTTGAGGGGCCAGCCTGATCCGGACATTTTACAAGGGCGGACGTGCCTATGCTGGGGTGTGTAATAGCCTGCACACTGTATGTCCTCTGTTCGTTGCTTCTCCTCTGCTACGGCCTTCAGTGTTACGTGCTCACGTTTCTGTATCTCCGGGCGCGCAAGCAGCGGGTCGCGTTTCAGCAGAAGAGAATGAAGTTCTTTGAGGGTATCGGCGACGAGTCGGTCTATCCGAAGGTTGTCACGCAGTTGCCCATGTACAACGAGAAGACCGTGGCGGTGCGTATTATCGAGGCGGTGGCGGCAATGGACTATCCCCGCTCGAAGCACGAGATCCAGGTGTTGGACGACAGCACGGATGAAACCCGCCAATACGTTGACGATACCGTCGCGCGCCTTCGGGAGCAGGGCGTGCGCATCGCCACGGTCCGCCGTGATGATCGCGTCGGCTTCAAGGCCGGGGCGCTGCAGAACGGGTTGGCACGGACTGACGCAGAGTACGTCGCGATTTTCGATGCGGATTTTGTTCCGTATCCGGATTTCCTCAAGAAGGCGATTCCGTTTTTTGTCGACCGGCCGAACCTCGGCCTGGTCCAGGGGCGCTGGACCCATCTGAACCGCCATGCATCGCTTATTACCCGTGGTCAAGCCATCGGCATAGACGGGCATTTCATGGTGGAGCAGGCGGCGCGAAGCTGGAACAAGCTGTTTATGAATTTCAATGGCACCGCGGGCGTATTCCGCCGGTCCGCAATCGAGGCGTGCGGCGGGTGGCAGCATGATACGCTGACGGAAGACATGGACCTTTCGTATCGCATGCAGCTTGCCGACTGGGAAACCGAGTACGTTCCCGATCTCGAAGTGCCTGCCGAAATTCCCGAGGATATCAACGCATTCAAGAACCAGCAGTTCCGCTGGGCAAAGGGCTCCATCCAGACCGCCATAAAAATCATCCCGCTGCTGGTCAAGCGGCGCATGCCGGTGTTCAAGTTCGTCCAGGCGGTTCTTCACCTCACCCACTACACCGTGCATCCGCTCATGCTCATGATGGCTATTCTCACCATGCCGGTGCTACACTACGTCAAGGTCACCCTTCCCCCGTGGGCGTTTGTCACGGTCGTGTTCGCGATGATTCTCGCCACGAGCGGCCCCTCGACGATGTACCTTATCTCGCAGCATTTCATCGGCAACAAGAAGCGAAAAATGCTCATGTTCGTCCCCATGATGATGCTCATCGGGACCGGGCTTGCGGTCAACAACGCCAAGGCGGTGTTGGAAGCACTCTTGCGAAAGCATTCGCCGTTTCACCGGACGCCGAAGAAAGGGCAGAAAGCCGCGGCGAGCTACCGGCCCATCAAGGATATCACCTGTGTCGTGGAAATCCTTCTGGGCCTGTACTGCATGGCCAGTTTCTCCATGTTTTTCGGGTATACCAATTTCGTGGTCAGTCCGTTTCTCATCCTCTACGCATCGGGGTTCCTGTTCGTGGGAAGCGTATCCATCGCGCATTTCAAGCGGCCGGAGTTGATCGATCTCAAGCTCGACATGCTTCGCGCGCCGCGCCCCGCCGCGTAGTTCCCCTTCTCGAGCCGCCCACATCTCCGTTTTGTTCCGTCCGGAGCCGCGCGCTCACCCGCGATCAATGTCGCCGGTGCGCCTGGCCTCGGGCAGGGGCATGTATTTTGTGCGTCATGAAATGGATCGACACGAAGCATCGCGTTCCCATCAGCTCGTGGTGTGAGACGGTCGAGGATGATGCCCTTGGCCAGGCGGTCAATCTCACCAAGCTCCCGTTCGTGTACCACCATGTCGCGCTCATGGCGGATTGTCACTCCGGCTACGGCATGCCTATCGGCGGGGTGATTGCGTGCCTCGACACGGTCGTGCCCAACGCGGTAGGCGTCGATATCGGATGCGGCATGTGCGCGGTGCGGACAACCCTTGGCTCGCGCGCTTTCGGCGCCCGGGAGGTGCGCAGGGCGCTGAACCGTTTCCGGAAGCGCATCCCCGCGGGCTTCGATCATCACGCGCGGCCGCAATCGTGGGACGGCTTCCATCGCGCGCCCGACCTGGCGGTGGTCCGCCGGGAGCTTGACTCGGCGCGGCGCCAGCTCGGGACGCTCGGGGGCGGCAACCACTTTATCGAGCTGCAGAAGGACGATGCCGGCCGGGTATGGCTCATGGTGCACAGCGGGAGCCGCAATTTCGGGTATAGAATCGCCCGGGAATATCACCGGGCCGCGCTTTCCTGTTGCGAGAAGCACCGGATTTCGCTGCCGGACCGCGACCTGGCATACCTGCCGCTGGACCAGCAGATTGCGCGGGATTACCTGGCGGCCATGACGTTTGCCCTGGACTTTGCATACGAGAACCGCCGGCTTATGAAAGCGCAGTGCATGGACGTTTTGGCAGGGATCGCTGCCTGCGATTTTGACAACGAAGTGAACATTCATCACAATTTCGCGTCCCGGGAGAAACACTTCGGCCGGGAGGTCGTGGTGCACCGGAAGGGCGCCACGTGCGCCCGCGAGGGCCAGAAAGGAATCATCCCCGGCAGCATGGGCGCGCGCTCGTATATCGTGCGCGGCCTGGGCAACCCGGACAGCTTCATGTCATGCTCGCACGGCGCCGGCCGCGTGATGGGTCGCAACGAGGCAAATCGCCGGCTCAGCCGGGCCGAAGTCCGCGACATGCTGGGCGGCGTCGTGCTGCAGTCCTGGCCCAGGGACCGTCACGGCAAGGTGGATCTCTCCGAGGCGCCGCAGGCATACAAGGACATCGATGCGGTCATCGCGGCGCAGCGGGATCTGGTCGAGGTCCTTTACCGGCTGGAACCGCTCGGGGTGATGAAGGGATAAGGGCGGAAACGAGAAGCCGCGGGTGCGAGCGGTGAAACACGAAGCTCTTCTTCGTTTCGGGTTTCCACGCGTGCGTTTCGGGCGGCCTACCCTCTGGTATTGTCCCGAATCCACTGGAGGTATTCTGGGCTGCCCGACCCGACGGGCCACGATACCACGCACGGGCAGTCGTAGGAGTGGAGCTGCTTCACTCTTTCCGCGACGGCATCCACCAGGGCCGACCGTGTCTTGACAAAAAGGACCACCTCGGACCCCGTCTCGATTTCCCCTTGCCACCGGTATACCGACTCCATGCCCGGGATACTGTTGGCACACGCCGCGAGCCTTTCCTCAACCAGCACGCGGCCAATCTTCTTCGCCTCGGCCATGTCCGCCGCGGTAATGTAGACAAAAGAGAATGTCATGGTACGGCCTCCTGGCTGGCTGTTGAACAAATCGGGCACCTTTTAACGGCGCTTCGACGCGGCTCAGGGCGCTCAAACCAGGGGGAAAGCCTTCCCCCTCCATGAACAACCGATAAAGGGTGTTGGATGCTTAAGCCACCAGCGCTTCGCGCTCGGCGATAATCCGCCCGAGCTTCTTCATGGGGACAGGCTTCTCAAAGAAAAACGCTTTGAGGTCCTGCAGCTTTTCCTCGGCAATCTCGGACAGATACCCCGAGATCATGATCCGGGTAACACCGGGGCTGGTGGACTCCATGAGCTGGATGCCGTTGACATGCGGCATTTTGTAGTCGGTTATCAGAACGTCAACCTCGTTATGGCGGATATAATTCTGCGCTTCGACAGAATCGTTAAATGTATGCACCGCCGCGTTTTTCGAGAGAAACTGGATATAATTCTCGAGCAAATCGGTGATGCTGGACTCATCATCCACAACAACAACTTCCAGTTTTTTTCCCATACACCTGGCCTCGAATTGAATTGATGTACCCATAGCCCATTGAGTTTATCATTACGGTACAGGGCGTGCAATACTTTTCTTTCCCCTACTGCAGAACCCGCGGACAGCCGCATCGATACACGGAGGCGATGCGTTCTTTCGAACGAGCTTTGATGATGTCGCAACCGCGCCTGTATCGGCCGAACCACGGGCATACCCCGATATGATAAGAATAGGAAGAAGAGGCTTTGGGGTACGATACAGATTCGAGCCAGGAACCAAGAAGGACGGTATCATCCTCCAGGGGGAGGAATATGCGCGGCCGTTCTTGGATATATCAACGATCGAAAAGGCAATTAAGCCTTTGCTTCACTGTGGAATTCTCGCGAGCAGGTCTTTCCGATGCAGGGCGGTTGGCTGCCGATGCGCTCGAGCAAACAGCTTTAATCTATCTTCAATGCAATCAAGCGATTGAACGACGCGGAAGGCGCTATGCAGGCCGGCATTTCGGCGTACACAGGGACGAGCTTGGACAGGAGATTGCAGACCGAATCACGGATATAGCAGATAACAAGTTTCATTTCAATATGTTGCTTCAGTATCCGCCCTTTTTCAAGGCGCATCTCATACGCGTAGAAAGAGCGTTCAGCAACGTTGCAACATATCGTAAAAATAAAGAGTTAGTGGATCAATTCCGCCGCAGGCTGAACTATCCTCAGGTTTTGCAGCCGGAACCAAAACTGGTTCACTCTCGTGCCCTGCGAGAGAACTTTGCCGTGATATCGTCGAGCGCGCCATAGGCGCAGGGTATGACGATCAGCGTGCCGACCGTTGAGAAGAACAGACCGAAGATAATCGTTGATGCCATGGGACTCCAGGTGGCGGACATGCCTCCAAGGCCTATTGCCATAGGCAGAAGTCCACCGATAGTGGTCACCGAGGTGAGGATGATCGGGCGGAGCCGTACGGCGGCGCCCTCGGCAACAGCCTCGGCCACATCGGCTCCCGTGCGGCGCAACCCATTGATAAAGCTGATGAGCACGATAGAGTCGTTGACGCTGATGCCGGCAAGCGCCACTCCCGCGAACAGGACGGTTATGGACACCGGAGTGCCCGAGAAGAACAGAAACATAACACATCCGACGAACGCAAAGGGAATCGTGAACATGATGATGAACGGCTGAAGAAATGACTTGAACTGCGCTCCCAGAATGACGTAGATGAGAAACAGTCCTATCCAGAACAGGCGAAGGATATCGATAAACACTACCTTGAATTCCTGCCACTGGCCCCCCATCTCAAGGGTGATATCCGGATAGAGCGGGCGATACCTGGCAGCGAATTCTTCTTCGACGCGTTTGCTGATCTCCTGTATCGGCGCCCCCTCTTGGGCATCCGCGCTCACGGTTACTTCTCGCTTGCGGTCGGTGCGCTTGATAATGGCCATTCCGGTCCCGCGCTCAAGCGAGCATACCGTGGAGAACGGCACGAGGCGCCCGTCGGGCGTGGGGAACTTCATCTGCAGAAGGTCGTCGACCGTCCCGCGGTCGCGCTCGGCAAGCTTGACAATAACATCGACCGCATCATCCTCATCGTAGTACGTCGTCGCTTCGACGCCTTCAAAGCAGTTCCGCACGTATAGGCCGATCTGCCCGACGCTCAGGCCCAGCTCGGATGCGCGCTGCTCGTTTACGTCGAGCCGCAGCTCGGGACCGCCGGGATCGAAGTTGTCGTCGATGTTGTACAGCGAGGGATACTCCTCGAGGAGCCGCCTGAAGTCCGCGGCGATCGAGGACATGTCGTCGAAGTTGTCGCCGGCGAGCCGGAACTGGACCGGCTTGTCGACCGGCGGGCCGGTGTTGACCATCCTGAACCGGACATCCTCGGCGCCGGGAATGTCGGCGCACAGCTTCTTGAATTCCTCCATGATTTCCAAAATGGGCCGTGCCCGCCCTTCCTTGCGCTCCGCGACATCCACGCTGAGCTGCCCGACGTTGTCCTGCTCAATCCAGTCGTCATCGGTCTGCATCAGGCCCACCGATGATGTCACCGATACGATTTCGCCCTTGCCGATGTGGGGAAGCAGGCGTTCTTCGAAGCGCCGCACGATTTCATCGGTGCCGCTTCGCGGCGTGCCTTTGGGAAGCTCGATGTCGATATAAAACATGGTCCAGTCTTCTTCGGCAAACAGATCTTCCTTGACAAACCGTGTCACTACGGCGCTGACGATAATGACCAGCAGTGTAATGCCGAGCGCGAGCCACCGTCTCTTGAATATCCGGGCAACAAGCGCCCTGAACGCCCCCTGGAAGCGTCCTATCCAGCCCGTTCCCTTTTCCTTGGCTTTGCCGCCCCACTCCGCGAAATGCACGGGAAGGAACACCAGCGCCTCGAGTGTCGATGCCACCAGGGCCAGCGACACGACAATCGGTACGATGCGCATGAACTTGCCCATAATGCCCGGCAGCAGCATGAGCGGCAGAAACGCCGCCAGCGTGGTCATGGTTGCCGCGATTACCGGCTTGACAACCTCATTGGTCCCCGCGATTGCGGCATCGGCGGGTGAGAGCCCGAGCTGCCGGTGGCGGTAGCTGTTCTCGATTATCACGATGGCATGGTCGACGATCATGCCGAGCACGAGCACCAGCGCGAACAGCGAGCTGCCGTTGAGCGATTCGCCGTACCACTCCATGAACATGAACGTGATGGCAAAGGTGATGGGTATGCCGAGCGCGGTTATCATGGAGTTCCGCAGGCCGATGAAGACAAGCAGCACAATAATCAGCATGCCAAAGCCCATGAGGGCGTTGCGTCCGAGCGTGCCCAGCGTGTCGCGAATGAAATAGGTGTTGTCGTTTGACAATGCGACGCGAATGCCCGCGGGCAGCGTTTCCTGAAACTCGTTGACAATCTGCTTCGCCTCTTCGACAACGCGAATCACATTGCCTTTCTCGGTGCGGGTAAGCCACAACGACACACAGGCGGTGCCGTTGAACCGCGCATCGTAGAGCGGGTCCGCGTACCCGTCATTGATGGTCCCCAGATCACCAACCGAAACCGAGCCGCCCCCGGGCGTACTCCGCACGACAATCCGCTTGAAGTCCTCGGGTGTTGCCGCCTCGCCGCGCGTTTCGATCAGGTAGGCGCGGTTGCCCATCTCGAGCGTGCCGCCCGGCACGTTCATGTTGCGATACTTCACGGCATTGGCGACATGATCGAGCGACAGGCCGAATGCTTCCAGCCTCCGGCGGTCCACCTCGATCCAGACTTCCTTCCGCTTCGCCCCGTAGATTTCCACCTTGGCGATATCATCGACATCAAGGAGCTTGTCCCGCAGCGTAGTGGCTGCCCGGTGCATGGCGGCGGGATCGCCGAGCTCGTCGATAAGATTGACGGTGAGAATGGACATGAACTCGGTGGTGGAAAAGTCCTGGATGTGCGGATCGGTAACATCATCGGGGAGCTGGACCTTGTCGATTTCCGCGCGCAGGTCCTGGAACACGCGCGCGAATTCCTTCTCGGAAAGGTCGTCCTCGAATTCGACGAACATGTAGGTGGATCCGTCCCTGACCGTGGACTTGATAGCGCTGATATGATCGACGTCGGAAATCTCTTTCTCAACCTCGACCGTGACGCTCTTTTCGACCTCCTCCGCGGATGCCCCGGGATACCCATAGGCAACGAGCACCCAGTTGAACGAGATATTGCTCATGACCTGCTGGGGAAGTCTGAAGAAGGAGACCAGGCCCAGCACCATGATGGCGGCCATCATGATATTGATAAGGACGGAGTTGGTGACCGAGAATTTGCCGATGTTCATCTGCTTCCTCCGGCCGAATCGGCCAGGGTGATTGCGACGGAATCGCCGCGCATGAGCGTGGTCATGCCCGTGACAATGAGTGTTTCTCCCACGGCAAGACCGTCGAGGATCTCGACCGTGTTGCCGGCCGTTCTGCCAAGCGTGACAAACCGCATTGCGGCGCGGGCGCCCTCGGCGACGAATGCCGCATCCTTGCGGTCGCGCTCGACGATTGCGCCCGCCGGGACCAGTACGACCGAGTCGGCGGTCTCGGTGGTGATCGTCACGCTCACGGACATGCCCGACTTCACCGACCTGTCTCGCGTGTTCCTGAATACGACCTCGACCGGATAGGAGCCTGTCGACGGATCGCTGCCGGCCGCGACCGCAGCCACTTTGGCATCGAATGTCGTGCTGCCGAGCGCGGGGATGCGGACCTTCGCAGGCATGCCCTTGCGCAGAAGCCCCACTTCCATCTCGCCGACCGGCACGGTTGCTTTCAGTGAAGAGATATCAACGATACGGCAGACCATGGCGCCCGGGGCGAGATAGTTGCCCGGCTCGATCGTGCGTTCTTTCTGGGCGATGTATCCACCGATAGGCGCGGTAATCCTGCAATCGTTGAATGCTTTCTGGGCGGATTCCAGTCCGGCCCGCGCGCCCGAGGCCTGGGTCTGCGCGTTGGTATGCTCGGCTTCCGATGCGCTCCCCTGATCAAAAAGCTTCTTGGTTACCCGGAGATTGAGCTCGGCGGACGCGGCGGCTTTACGGGCCTGCTCCAGCGCAGCTTTCTGCACCGTGTTATCAACTTCGACAAGGACCGCGCCCTTGCCCACGCCGCCGCCCAGCCTGAAATGCACGGCCTCGATTTTCCCCTGGGTTTCGGATACCACATAAACTTCACGGATGCCCGATGCCACGCCAGATGCCTGCACATGCTTTTTCAGCGTGCCCCGTGCCACCGGAATCGCCTCTACCGGCGTCGGCGGTTTCGTCTCCGTTCTCTCATCCTCGTTCTTTTCGCCCGGCGTGTCACAGCTTCCCGCAACCAGAAGGGCGGCGGTCAGGAGCCACCAGTACCGTTTCATTGCGTTACCTCCAGTTTTCCAACAGCTTTCAAGTACTCAGCCTCATAGAGAAGACATTCGAAAAGCTTCTGTATGTAGCCGATCTTTGCCATGCGCGCGCCAAGGGAGACCTCGAGCAGTTGCGACTGGTTCACCAGGCCGCCGTCGTAGCGCTTCTGCATGATATCGAGATTCTTCTCCATGAGCTCCTGCTGTTTCCGCGCCGCTCCCACGCCTTCGTAGGCGGCCCGGTGAAACAGCCGGATGCGTTTCAAGTTGACTTCGAGCCGGTTTTCAACCTGCTGCTCTTCAACCTGCGCTTTCATATGCGAATACCTGGACTGTCGATAGTTGGTGGAATTCCTGAACCCGGAAAACAGCGGCACGTTGACCGTTACTCCCGCGGTCCACCCCCTTTGTTCCTCGCGCGCCTCGAGGCTCCTGTTTTCGTCTACGAAATACGGCCAGGAATACGACCAGAACGTGTTGAGCTTGGGGAGGAACTGTGACACGGCTATTCTATTGTATCCTCCGGCGGCCCGGGTAAATGCTTTGATTGATTTGAACTGCGGGTTGTCCGCGGCTGAACCGCCGGCAAGGTCGCGGCGCGACGTATACCATTTCTCGAACGTTTCGAGGGGTTGAAGACGCGCCGTGGTGTCCGCCCGGCCCGCCTGAACACCCATTGCCTGGTACAGCGAAAGCAGCAGGAACCGCTCCGTGGCCTCGGCGAGCAGGAGCTCGCTTTCTTTCCGGGCGGCCTCGGCTTCCCACTGAAGCAGGTCGGTCATGGGTATGGCGCCCGACTGCTGGCGCACGCGGGCATTGGCAAGGTTCTGTTTTGTCCACGAGACGTCCTGGCGCGCGACCACGGTGCGCTCCGCCGCCGCGAGTGCATCGAAATAGGCCTTGCGCGTGTTGTAAATGACTTCCTGGCGCACGGCTTCGAACCGGAACTCTACGGCCTGTTTCGTGTCGCGGGCGATGCCGATGGCAATGAGTTCGGCGCCGCCATTGGTAATGGGCTGCGTCACCGTGACCGCGTGCTTGAATGTGGTCGCATACAGCCGGCTGGCGGAAAATGGATCCCCGGCGCCGGCATCGTCCGCCTGACCCGCAAGGGCCATTTCGGCAAACGCCTGGTTGAGCGAGTCGCCAAAATCATGCTGTGTACCCAGCAATCCGAGCAGCGCCGGTATCTGCTCCATGCCCGAAAAGCTCTCGAACCCTTCGTTGGCGGCATCCACGATATGCCCGTCCATCTGGGTGTACTCGAAGCTGTAGCCGACCGAGGGAAGGTAGCCGGCAACGGCATTGCGTTTTTCCCATTCCTTGGTGCGTTCTTCGAAATGCTGCGCGCGCATCTCGAAGCTGGTCGCCACGGCCTTGTTTTCCGCATCGGAAAGCGAAAGCGTCTTTGCCGCCAGCGCGCACGCCGCGCACACGAGCGCCGCCATACTGTGTCGAAACGTGTTCACGTGTTGCTTCCTCCCCGGTACAGAGCTCAGTACTTGTAGTGTTCTTTCATGCCGGCCAGAAGATCGTCGTAGTACCTCGGCCGCCTGCGCAGAAGGTTCATGAGTTCCCGTGTCGATTCGATTTCCACGTGGATATGCTTGCGCGCGGCGCGGATGACCATAAGCGCCACTTCCATCTCGCATCCTTCGTAGCTGTCATGCTCCTCGTCGAGATGCGACAGGATGCTTTTCAGGTCGGTGATGCGCGCCTTGCAGTGCGCGCGGGCCTCGGTGGGCGGCATCCCGAAAAGAAAAGTCGTGCCGAGGGGAAAAAGGCTGTCGGGCTCCACGGTGGCGCGGAGCGCGGCAACCTGTTCGTCGTGCAGCCGTTTCCTGCCCTTGGCCGTGATAGCGTAGATCTTGCGGGGGGGCGTGCGGCCGACTTTCGCCGAGGTTACCTTGACACAGCCCTGTTTCTGCAGTCGAAGGAGCGTGCTGTAGATGGACGCCCGGGAGAGATGGGCCCAGTGCTCGAGACCGATGTCCTTGATGATACTGTTAATGGCATAGGCGTGCTTGGGCTGGTCGTAGAGCAGGGCGAGTGAAACGAGCTCGTTCTTTGCCACGGTATGGCTTCTCCGGGCGGCTTTTGTGAGCTTATTATTAGCAAGACTATTCCAAGCCGGACTAATATACCGCTTTGCGGCTCCTCTGTCAACCCCGATTCCCGCGGCACCGCAATGGTCCGTTTCTGGTCTGTAATCGTATTCGTGCAAGAAACGTGCCAGCGCTTTGCGGGGCGCTTCTCAAGGATATTTTGCTGAAAGATGGTCTCTGTGGAGCGTGTGTCCGTTCTGTTTCTCATATCTTGTTGATATATCAGGGTGATAAATAGGCCGGCGCGCGACCGAAAAGGACCTTGTCAATTCGCTATGGCAAATCAGGGTAGAGGATGCTATAATAGGGAAACAGCACGACCGTAATCTTCGTGGTGGAGCAGTTGATGGCGTCTCGGGCGGTGGCGGCAATCGCCAGGCAGTATCGTTGGCGCGGGGCGGTGAACCTGCGCGGCAGGGGATGCACGATGGCAGGCATCCTGGCGATCGGTGCCGTGGTGACAGGATGTCTGTGGGACCCCAATCCCGCGAGCGCGAGCGGGTCTCAATCGACCACGGAATCATCAGTCCAGCGAATGGTCGATTCGATCGCGGCTGTCATGGAAGACATACGCGGTGCCGGCTTCGACCGCCGGGTCTGCGGCCGCCTTTTGACGGACGCGGAATGGTCGGAATATCAGACAGGCATTTTCGACTCCTCATGGCAGGGGACGTATTTCGAGGACTACTCGGTCGAGCTGTTCCAGCTTGGATTTACCAGGGACAGCACGTTCGATTTCGCGCAGGAGTATCAAGAGGTGTATGGAAGCGGAGTGGCGGGCTTCTATGTGCCGGGCTCCGATTCACTATACGTGGTCGGCTATGATCAGGACCTTTCTCAGGACCAGCGCGACAACCTGCACTCCATTGTGGCGCACGAGCTGGTTCATGCCCTGCAGGACCAGCACCTCCATGCTTTCGACAGCACGATAGAATCCTCGGTTCACTGCTCCTGGCTGGAGACGGATTTCGATCTCGCGCATCAGCATGTGGTGGAGGGGGATGCCGAGTTCTGCCGGGTCCTTTTTATCTACGGCCACCAGCTGCGGATCTCCCCGGCATCGCAGTACGCCCGCGCCTATTTCTCCGATGTCAGAAGTGATTACCTGGATGTGGCATCCCAGGACTCGTTCCCCCAACCGTTTTTTCTCAACTATGTCGTGTACTCTCCATACATCAACGGGCCGTACCGCGTGGGGAACATCTACCAGGCCGGCGGCAATTCGTGGTCGGGGGTTGATGATCTCTTCTCCCGCACAAACCTGACCATGGCGGAGATCATCACCGGCGAGCAGGTGACCCCTCGCTGTTTTCCGACCGCGCAGCTTCGCGATGCCCTGCGGGCGAGCTCCTCTCTCTACTGGGACGATGACAACCTGGGCGCGCTTCTGATAATCGCGCTTCTTGCCCCGCGCCTGTCAGCGCAGGAAGCCGCGGATGCGCTCGGCTGGGCCGGGGATTATCTCTTGTACGTGCGGCATGCCCGCGATTCCCTCGGATCGATGGTGTGGGCATTCTCGTTTACTGACAAGACTTCGGCGGACCGGTTCTACGCGCTGCTGGGCGACCATGTCGTGCAGCGGTTCGATACCGCGGCGCCCGCCTGCTCCCTTGCCGGCGAAGAATGGTCGTCCGACTCGCTGTATTTTGTTCAAACCTACGAGGGATCTTCGCTGCAGACACAGCTTGTGCAAAGTGATGACGAAGTGTACTGGCTCGAAAACGCCGGCGGGCAATGGGCTGATATGGTTGACATTCTGGTGAGCAGCCGCAACCAGCCCCTCGCCAAGGCGCCCGCGGCCAGGCCCAGGGCGCCCACGAAGGTGCCGCATACGCCACGCGGGCCGAGTTTGCCCTTGCTTTTGCCAAAGCTGAAAGAGGCCGAACGGCTCATTGGCCGAAATCTCCCGACCAAAGGGTAAAAGTCGTTAGCCTGCAGGAAAACAGCACCAGAATCGCTCGCTAAGAGCGCTTAAACGAATGTTTAGCGAGCCTAACAAATTGATTTTTATGAAGAATGCTTGGTCCGACCCCGTTCGGGGGCCCATTCGGGCCCTTACTGCTCATCCATCCCTTCTCCCCCCTCCGGCGGCTGGGGATTCACCTCGGATTCATCATCCCCGTAGAAATACTGCGGGGCTTCACGGGGGAGCTTGTCTTCGATTTGCCGGAGCGGTTGTTGGAACGCGGGCGGCGTCTGCTGCGGCGGGAGCTGGGCCTGTCCCTGGTGCGGGGCCCCGAGGTTTTGCTGGTTCGCCCAGCCCGGCGGAAGCGCGCCGGGGTCGACATGAAGATGCCGGTCGCTGGACTGCTGGTATGTTCGCCGGTCGGACTGGTCCTGCACGTTGTACACCTGGCCGGCAATGGTCGGATTATAGTAGTAGTGATGCTGGCCGGCCTGCTGCGGGGGCGCCTGCGCGGTGCGCACGCGCGCAAGCTTGTCTTCGATGGTCATCCACTCGCCCTGATACAGGACATATCCCTGCTGGAGCCGCTTGCGGAACTCGCTTTCGCCCGCCTCTTTCTCTTCGACAGGCACCCACTGGTTCCGGTAGAAAACCTGGCCGCGCACGACGCGTGCGCGATCGTCCCTGCTGATCATGGTGATTCCTCTCTGCCTTGGGCTGCGGCTTTCAGGCGCATTTTGAATTCGCTCAACCCGGGATCATAGGGGTTGGCCACCGCCCACCGGCGGCTTTCTATTTCGGCAAGCTTCAGCTCGTCGTTCTTCAGGTACAGCTCGGCGAGGAACCGGTAGCCCAGCGGTTCGCCGGGGAGCGTCTCCTGGGCCTGCTTGTACAGGGTCGCGGCAGTGGACTGGTTTCCGATGTTTTCGGAAAGCATCCCCTGAAGGATGAGGTCCTGATACTCCGTATGCCGGGACTGCATCCAGAAGAAATAGCCGAGAAGGCCGAGCGCGACGGCGAGTACAAGCACCAGCACAAAGCTGAGGACTGCGAAGCCGCCCACGGTCCCGCCTTCGGCCCGCACCGGCTGGAGCCGCTGGTCGCGCGGGTTGGCCCGCAGCTTCTCGATGCGTTCCAAATGGACCAGCGCATACTCCTTCTCATCGGAATACGGGAATTTCTCGGCAATTTGCCGGTAGATCTCCTCGGCGGTCTGCCAGTCTCCCTTGCGGTAGTCGAGGTCATACGCCTTGCGGTACAGCTCTATCGCCGTGGCCATAGCACTCCTCGTCGTTCTGGCTTGGGGGGGTGATGATTCCTGTCTGTAAAAATACAAGCGGAAAACAGCGATGTACAGTTCTTCAGGCCGGCATCCGCAATCAGTTGCCCCCGGCGGCTTCCGCTTCGGTTTCTTCCGTGGTGCCGGCGTCCGCTTGTGCCGCGAGTGCGGCCTTGCGCCCGCGCCCCTTGATCAGGGCCTTTTCAACCGCTTTGCATATCGCAACGCTGCTTCCGGTGGCCCCGCTTATGGCATCCACCTCGAGCGATTGCGCATCCAGTATGCGCTGCACCATCGGCCCGCCGGAATACTTCGGGCCGTGGTTGTGTTCCAGGATTTCGATGCCGGTCACCGCGCCGTCCTTGACGTCCACCCGCACGCGCGCGGACACGAGCACGGCATTGACCGCGCCTTCATACGAGCCGTCCTTGACATCTTCGAAGTCAATGTTTTCGACCCGCATTCCCTTGATCGTGTTGGTCGTGCGGACGAAGAGATACGACTGCCAGGCAACGAACGCGATCACAACAACCAGGACGGCAAGCAGGATGTTCTTTGCCATAGATGCCCCTTTCGTCTCACGAGGGTACGGGCGGCCGGTTCTGCCGCCGTATTATCGAAATCGTATTGGTATACAACACCGCGTTCGGCACCAGCATCTGTCGTTCGTCCGATTCGAGCGTGGTGTAGCGAAGGTTGATGTCCGCTACCGAGCCTTCACACCCCGCGACCGATATCCTGTCGCCCCGCCGAAACGGCCGGTAGATAAGAATCAGGCAGCCCGCCAGCAGGCTGGACAGCGCATCCTTGAGCGCGAAGCCCAGGGCGAAACCCGTAAGCCCGAGCGCGGCCAGCAGCGCGGAGACGTTCACGCCCGCCATTCCCAGGGCGGTTATGATGCCGGCGAAGATAAGGGATATCTCGGCCGCGGAGGCCGCAAGGCGCACGACCTCGGATGCGCTGCCGTGCGTCATGCGATCTACGAAGCGCTTTACGAGTGCGCGCACCGCTTTCGCCAGGAGCACGAAGACGGCGAAGATCGCCAGCGCGAGGACAAGCCGGGGTGCCAGGCCGACAGCCTGATCCCACAGAGCACGTGCGTGGGTGATCATGGGCTCTCCCCGCCTACTTCTCGGCGTAGAACACGCCGTACTGCCAGAGGCGTTTCTTCAACCCGACGTACTGATAGTACAAGGTGACCGAATGGATGGATTCAAGCCACGTGATGAATCCAAGACGATACTGGATCTGCGCGAGAATGATCGCCGGGATCGAGAACAGAAACAGCTTTCGCGACGACGGGAAGACGTTTTTGGAGACATCGCGAAACGACATGTTGCGGAACCCGGCTTCCGCGCCGTACTGTGTGAATTGCTCGCCCGTGTCAAGAGCGTTGACCGCCCAGCCGCTCAGCCATCCGTCCATTATCCTGGCATCCCTGCCCTCATAGTGCTCGCGCGCGGCAAAGCCGTCGGCCACGATGAGCCGGCCGCCCGGCTTGAGCAGCCGGTACGCCTCGTGCACGAACCGTCGCTTGCTTTCGGCGTAACAGATGCTTTCCAAGCCCCACACCACCGAAAAAGATCCGTCCTTGAAACCCGTAGAGCAGTAGTCCATCTCGTGAAAGCGGCAGCGATCGGCAACGCCGCGTTCCCGCGCGTTTGCAGCGGCCTTCACGGCCTGCGGGGGGCACACCGTCACGCCGTCGGCCCGGCACCCGCATGTTCGCGCCAGGAATATGCTGCTGCCGCCCACGCCGCATCCGGCATCCATGACGCGATCCGCGGGCCCGATGCGCGCCTGCTGTGCCAGGACCTCGTTAAACCTGATAAGCGATTCGCGGAACGTTTTAGCTTTCTCGTCGGTGTACCCGAAATGAATGGCAAGGCTCCGGTTGAGGTCCCACCAGAGCCGATAGCTGATCTCGGTCTTGTCGTAGTAGTCGATTATGTCTTTGCGGGTAAAAGCCATAGTTGAAATATGCCGCACGCGGCAGGCGGCATACCGGAATATACTCTATCGATTTCGTCGATTGCGCTCGCGCGAAGCAGCCGGTATTTTGGTCTGCGACCAATGCGGGCGGACAGCCCGGTTTCCGAAAGGACAGGTCATGAGAAACTCCGCTGTTTCGGCAGTGCTCTTCACGGCGGTCGTGATGGCCGGCGGGGACAGCCTTGGGACCGGGCAGGTCCGCCCGAACCCGATAACCAGCGGCTACGGCGCCGCAGGGCGGCACACGGTCGTGGTTGACAGCATCCCGCACACCGAATGGCGCGGCAAATTTATCTATCTCATCCGCCCTGCATCTTTTCAGCATCGCTATCCGGTTGTGCTTTTCTGTCATGGACTGGGCGCCGATCATCCGGATACCTATGCCGAGCTGCTCCGTCACATTGCATCCCGCGGACACGCGATCCTCTACCCGCCGTTCCCCACGGCGCTCGCTGCTGCACGTCCTGAGAACGCCTACCGCATGCTGCATCGAGGATTTGAATCTGCGGTTCGGCACTGGAAGGAGCTGCTGGACACCACGCGGATCGCCGTTGCAGGACATTCCTACGGCGGCGGCGCGGTGCCGTCGGTGGCGTGGCGATGGTTGTCAGAAAAGGGCTGGGGCGCGGCCGGGGCCATGCTCTTCATCGTGGCGCCCTGGTACTCGTACGGTATTGCGCAGCAGGAACTGGAGGAGTTTCCGCCTCAGGCGACACTGCTCATGACCGTGCTCGAGGACGACCATATCAACGATCACCGCATGGCCAAAGACATTTTTGACAATATCGCAATACCGCCCGTTCGGAAGAACTTCATCATACTCCACTCTGATTCCTCCGGCGCGAGAACGCTGACAGCGGATCATCCCATTCCCGCAGGATCGGCCGCCGGGCAGGAAGTAAACGAGCTTCACTACTACGGAATATGGCGTTTATTCGATGCGCTTTCGGAGTATGCGCTCCGGGGAGATGCGGCGGCCAAGGACATTGCTCTCGGCTCAGGCTCGGAGGCGCAACGCTTCATGGGGCGCCGGGAGAACGGCAATCCCGTTCGCGAGCTGACGGGCGGGCATACCGCGATACTCCTTTTTCCCCAAAGCAACTATCTCAACTTCTGGAACCACACGCTCAACCCCCGCCACCGGCGGACAACTTTTTTCAACGCGCTTCCATTCTGGCGGCATTCCGGCCGCATGACCCTCCGCAACTACGCGACCCTGCGCGCGGGAAGCGATGCGGACAGCATACTCGCATCCCACTCGACCGGTAATCTCGATTTTCCGCCAATCGACAGCGGGTTCGGTTCGACAGGGCCGTACCGGGTACGCAAGCGCGCCTTCCCGCAGCCTTCCCTGGGCCACGGCAAGGTGTATGTGTTCAGCCCCGTAGATGCACCGGAACCCGCACCGGCGATCGTGTTCCTGCACGGGTTCCAGTGGCCCATGCCCGACTTCTACCAGGGGCTGATAAAAAACCTTGCCAGCCAGGGATACCATGTGGTCTTCCCGTCGTACCTGCTCTACCGTACCTCGCTGAACAACCGCAAGCGATACGACCTGATGCTCAAGGGCGCCGCAGAGGCGTTTTCGCTTTTGGGCGCGGCGGTCGACACCTCACGGCTGGGTTTTATCGGCCATTCGTATGGCGGCGGTGCGGTGCCGGCGGTTGCGTGGCACTATGTCAAGCTGAAGGAATGGGGCCGCCGCGGCGCCTTCCTGTTTATCATGGCCCCCTGGTACGTGCATTTCATCGACCCGCACGAGTTCGAGTATTTCCCGTCGCACGTGAAACTGGTCGTACAGGTATACGAGGACGAGCGTTTCAACGACTGGCGCATGGCCGAAGACCTGTTCTACTCCTTTCGTACGATTCCTTTTAGCGAAAAGGTCTTCGTGACCGTGCACAACGACGTGTACGGCGGCAGCCGCATGGAGGCGGAGCACGTGTCCCCGCTGTCCAGCGGGGACGGGGACATCGATGCAATCGACCACTATGCGATTTACCGGATCGCGCATGCCCTTGCCGCGTATGCGTTTGACGGCGATCCTGCCGGGCGCGCGATTGCGCTGGGCAACGGCTCGGCCGCACAGGTCTTCATGGGAACGTGGCCCGACGGTACGCCGGTCACGGCGCTCACCGTGACCGACAGGCCGATCACGCCTTACTCCGAAGATTCATACCTTTTCGAGTGGCGGCGGCCGTGGAACAGGCGGCGCGGGCACTATACGCCCCGCGAGCCGGCCATGCCGGAGCTCATCCACCGTATTCGAACGCGGCGAAAGGAGTAAGGCCCTCAGTTTTGCGGGGTGAAGTAAAGCTGGCCGGTGTTAAACCCGAGCGCGGCGGCCCGGGCGACCAGCCGGTCGCAAACAGCCGGGTCGAGCATCGGGGCCCGGGCTAGAATCCACAGGTATTTATGCGAGCCGCCGGCGACCAGCGCGTGCGTGTAGCTCGAGTCAACCTCGACCACGATGTAATCGGAGTAGAATATCCAGAAGAACGATACCTTCAGGTGTCCCGCTGCCGAATCCCCCGCGATTTTTGCCTTCCCCACGATGGCGCTCGTGTCCCCGTCGAGGCGGCCCTGGTTGAGCACATTCACCTTGCCGTCATCGCGCAAGGAGTATGTCGCCGTGACATGGGTCAGGCCCTTTTCGAACGAGTTAGGCAGGCGGGCAATCTCATACCACGTGCCAAGGTACCGCTCGAGTTCGAAAGGCGTTGCCGGAGGGAACTTGGGAGCGCCCGCCATGGTGGCACATCCGGAGAGAAAAAGGACAACGGCTGCTGCAGGCGAGCCGATGTTTCGCATCGTCATTGGATTAATCTACAACGCGCTCCCACGATGCAACAGGGCCGGGTACTATCCTGAAGAGCGGGTGCGGGCACGGCACGGCGGTCCTTTGCACGCGGGCGTGAGCAGGCGGATCGCGGCGGCGCACTTTGCGCCGATAGTGATACCACTCATAGGCAAGCTGTCCGTTCGCAACCGGGATACGCCGTGCCGCGCTCCCGGCGCCGAGTTGTGCCGTGGAAAAACGGTATCCCCGCGCGCATGCCTCCTCATACAGCGCCCGCAGATATGCATCGATAGCATCAGCGGGAGACAAAGCCTGTTTGAACCGGACAAGCTGCGGATGGCGGCGATAGCCTCTGGTTTCGCCGGCAAGGACTTTTCTTGCCAGGAGCGCCTCGCGCCAGGCGGCAACAAGCCCCCTGGCATCGAGGTAGCGCGGGTGAAATGTCCACAAGCGCATGACCGGGCCTTCTGACAGAAGACGCCGCGGTGCATGCGCTCTTTTCGCGTCTTCGTACGGGGAAATCACGCATCGGCCTTATGGCCGTGGTGCTTTCCCCATTTTCTGGTGTAGGACTTGCCGATAGTGATTCTCAGAAACGGCCCGCTTGCGCGCAGGTCCGGTCCGCTCGTGATATCCACCCAGTCGGATCGCCAGTCATCCCGGTCGGATACATCGAATGCGTATCCGGCCCTCAGTCCCAGAGCCAGGAACTTGCCCGGACGCTTCTTTGGGATCCGGTACTCAAACCCCATGCCCGGCTCCAGCACAAAGGTGCGCTGCCACAGGCTGATATTGTTGATCGGCGCGGCAACAGCCTGATCAAAGTCCACTTCGTCGTTGCCGAGCCGCACTCCCAGCCCGCCCAGACCGAGTCCGAACTGCGGGTAGAGCAAAAAGGGGCTTTCGGGAAGCACATTGAATCCGATATTCATCCGGCTGCCGATGCCGTAGAGCTTGGTATAGGTCGTGCCGCGCTCTTCTTTCTGCGAGACATACCCGAACAGCTCTGCACCGCCCAGAAGCCTTCTGGCGCGCCAGTTCAACCCGCCGCCTATCTGGACCGCATAATCACTGATGCTGTGGAACCCGTCCGGTGTAATCGCATCGTTGACATTCTCCAGGTCGAGCATCGTGCCGCCGACCGTGAAGTAATGCCCGCCGTGCAGATCGACCTTCTTGACATGCTTTTCGGCCCCCCCGGCAGATGCGTTCGCTGCTAGTGTCGCGACAAGAGCGATCGCAGCGATCGTGAAATTCTTCGCGTGTACCATCGTGTCCTCCTTCGGATAATTGTCCGTGCTGCTCGATAGGCCCTGTCTCTTTGTGCTCCCATCCGTGCCTCCTTGATCCTTTTCGCCTGTAGGGGTTTGTCGTCTTATGTCGATTTACGATTACAGTCGTGCCATATTTCGACCCGGAGGGGCGGAATCGCCCATCGGCACGTGGAGGAGGCCAGGAGCACATTGACTGGTTTTGCTGGATATCGAGGCGGGATATTGTTCCGCGGCCCGCTAGGAGCCGCCGTCCAGTAGCGCACGGACCCGTGCCAGGACATCGGCCGAGACCGGGTCGGCCCGGGATGCAACCGATGCGCAGGCGATTGCATCGTAGTTGCCTTTTTTCCGCCGGGGAAGCCAGGCCCCGTCCGCGGACGTGGTGAGGATTATGACATTGCCCAGATCGCCGTGGTGCCTGACAAACGTGACCACATGGCGGTCCATGGCCCACGACATGCAGCTATTCACGAGCACGATGGCGTCATAGGCGGCGGCGGGTTCGTTGCGCAGGGCGCGCATGCCGACAACCTTGACATATGCGGAATCCTCTTCGAGCGCCGCCGCGACCCGCGCGACAACAGCTTCTTTGAAATCGCTCGCCCGGCTGGCGACAAGCACCTTGGCCCCGCGTGCCGGATCGTGTACTTCAAACGATGTGATGTCTTTCTGCGGCCAGATCAGGTGCGGGACCGAGTAGCATCCCGCCAGGAGTGCGCAGAGAGGCGCTGCCGCCGCCCGGAACCGCATATCGCCCCCTTACCATGATCGCCGCCGCTGCTATTCCGCGATCTCGAACACTTCACTGAATCCGTAGATGTTTGACAGCGTGCGGCTGGTTACCTTGATGCGATAGTCATTTGCCGGCGACACGGTTGACGGGCCGGCGCGTAAAGGAAAATATCGCGCCCCTGCGTTTTGCGCAAGGGGGCCGGGGGCGAAAGCCCCCGGCCAATTGTTCCTGAAACGATATGAAAACACGGAGCGGAAGGTGAGACTGCGACCGGCTGGATCGAGCCGATTTCGCCGCGAGCCTACTTTGCCAGCACTTTCCATTCGACGCGGCGGTTCTTGGCGTGGCATTCCTCGGTCTGGCAGTTGGGGTTGGCGGGACGCTCGCGGCCGTACGATGTGTACTCGAGGCGGTTTTCCTCGACACCATACGAGATGAGGTACTGTCGCGCCGCCTTTGCCCGGTTCTCCCCCAGGCCGATATTGTATTCATTCGTGCCCCGCTCGTCGGCATGGCCTTCCACCAGAAGCCGCACACCGGGGTTCTCACTCATGAACGCGGCGACCCCCTCGAGGACTTCGATGGACTCGGGACGCAGGTCCCATTTGTCATAGTCGAAGTACAACGTGGAGAGCACCTGCCGCATCTGCTCGTCCATGTCGACCGGCCTGAAAACGTCCTCGTCGGAAGGTACGAACTCCTTGGTTTCCGGCTCCACGACTTCTTCCTGCGGCGCAGGTTCGACTTCGGGGGCGACTTTTGTTTGCTTTTTTGAGCACCCGGCCGCGAGAACAGCCATGCACACAGCGGCAACGCAGAGAATCTTGGACCGTATCATACTCCGACTCCTTTACTTTACGCTTCTGACAAGAAGCGGGGCTTTGCTGGTTATTCGCTTGCCCGTGATTCACCCTTGGACAATGCTTTCTCGAGCGCCTTGAGCAGCGCCTTGCTCTCGCCTTCCAGGCCTTCCATGAGCTCGACATCGAGGCTTTGCTTGTCCACCACCCGCCGCATGACCACTTCGGCCCGCTGTGCCCTGGATGACTTCCGGTTCTGCAGCACCTGCACTTTGTTGAGGCGCCCCTCAGAGACCTTTGCCCGCACCGAGTAGGTAAATCCTTTCGATGTATAACTGCCGGTGTAGGAGCCGTCCGGGATGGATGCGATTGACACGTCGCCGACGGGAAGCGCGGCGATTCTTCTCATTTCGGCGCGCATGCACGATGTCATGCATACGGCCACGGTGATGATGACTATGCTGATGCGCATATGATCTCCTTGCGTTCGGGCTGACCCGGCGGCCGGGGACAGGGAATTGGGTTCGTGTTTGAAAAATGCTTTGTAGCTGCTTTGCGCACAAACAGTTTATGGGGAATATGGGTATTGCGCGCGCCGCCGGGGTGATTGGTCACCCCGCTTCGCCCTGCTTTTCCTGCCGTTTGCGCTCCCGTTCCCGGCGTCTTCTGTCTCGCTTCATCAGGTCCATCCATTCGACCGCATATTTTCCCAGCGTTTCGGGATCGCTGATGGAGCGGACCTTGGCGCTGGATATGCCGGCCCAGTCGTTGACCGTGGTGCGCCCGAACGACCGCTTGACCGATGCCTGCACGAAGAACGTATCGCGGGAGGCGTAGGGGACGGAAAACATGAACCACCGGCTCTTGAGGTCTGACTTTCTTATGTCAAGATCGCGGACGCTCCCGGCGAAGCGGCCGTGCTGTTTGTGGTACTCGTACTGAGCATCCCAGAGCCGGTTGAGCACCAGCGTGAGCTTCCGGGTCTTGCGCATGTGGGATGCCATGATGAATTTGGGCACGGCTATCCCCAGAACGAGCGCGCCGATAAGCATCAGAGCGACGAGCTCGACGACAGTAAAACCGCGGCTGTTGGTACGTTTTCTCATGCGTATCAGGCAGACCGGTTGATGTTTTGGATGATGGGGGTTTCTAAAATAAATCCAAACGATCCTGCCGTATGGTTTCCACGCTCGCACAGATGCATATGACGGGGCCCCAAAAGGGCGGCCGGCGAGAGGCGCTGTTGCATCCACGCCCGCGATGCCTGCCGCACGGCATCATCCCGCCGCGCCTCTGCTTTCGCACAGGCCGGAATGCTGCCGGGGCTTATACCTTGGGGCGCTTCAGGACAATGTAGAGGTGCTCGACCGGGAGCGCGCCGGACCGCACCGACAGGTGGCTGTTCATCGCGGCAATGTCCCAGCCCTCGGCCCCGCGCTCGTTGAGGTAGTTATACAGGGTCACGTCGGCCCAGTTCTTCATCTGCTTGCCATTGACATAATGAACTTTCCAGGAAATCTCCCGCGGCAGCACGAACCCGAAAATACCCTTGCCCTGCTTCTCGGCGATAACGAACTTGTATTCCCACCTATCCATCATTAGCAGTGTATCATCGGAGCACCGCCCTTGTCAATTGCCGCGCCCGACCTATTTTCTTTCCATGTCCCGCAAACGGAAAAAGAAGCCGCATCGCTGCAAAAACCACCCGCGCGTGGTCGCCCGCGGGAAATGCGCGCGCTGCGGGCTGTGGGTGTGTGACCACTGCGCGCTGCTTCGCGGCGGACAGTTCTTCTGCAAGGACACCTGCGCGCCGGAGGAACCCGCACCGCAACGGGCGGGCCGGGCCGCGGCCCCGCCCGTTGATGCCGCGCCGCAACACCGGGCGGGCTTCGTGCTCGGGGCGGGCGCAACCCTGGGGCTGGCCGGCCTGTTCGGCATCCTGTTCGCTCTGCGCCAGTCGCAGGAAGTCGAGCGGCTGCGCACGCGCGTTGCAGCGCTGGAGCGCGACCGGGCCCGGGCCCTTTTGCTTCTGCGATCGCAAAAAGAGCGGATAGCCGCGCTCTCGTCTGTACCCGCGGCAGGCGCGGACACCGCCGCGGCAGCACGCGAGATACGGCGCCCGACAGAGCCGCCCGTCCCGGCGGCCGCAAACCCAGTGATAGGCCTGCCCCTGAATTTCAACAACGGCACGCGCGCCAAACGGCTGGTGGCCTTGACATTCGACGGCGGTTCGCATGCCAATGCCGCCGACGATATCCTCGATACGCTCCGCGCGCGCGCGGTCGCGGCAACCATGTTCCTTACCGGCCGGTTCATGAAGCGCTACCCGGAGCTGACAAAGCGCATCGCCGCATCGGGTCATGAGGTGGGAAATCACACCTACAGCCATCCTCACCTGACCTCGTGGGCAACGGACAAGACCCACACCACGCTTCCCGCCATGACCAGGGAAACGCTGTGCGCGCAGCTTCGCAGTGCGCGCGAGACGTTTCTGGCCATCACCGGCGCGCCCATGCCGGCAATCTGGCGGGCGCCCTACGGCGAAATCAACGACCGGCTGTGCCGCTGGTCTCAGGAATGCGGATACCTGCACGTGGGGTGGCGCCAGGGACGGCGGTGGCGGGACAACCTGGACAGCAACGACTGGGTGCCGGACGAAGAAACGCCCGGATATCATTCCCCGCAGGAAGTATATGACAAGGTGACCGGGCTCGCCCGCGCGCGGCCGCATGGCATCAACGGCGGGATTCTTCTCATGCACCTGGGAACCGTCCGCAAAGATCCAAACGAGCAGGTACACCGCATTCTCGGCACACTGATCGACGACCTGCGGAGTCTGGGTTATGAATTCGTAACCGTGTCCGAACTCCTGAAGGAGTCCGGCATCGACATCTCCGTGCTCACGAACGCGGGAGCCGGCAATCGATCGTAGAACGCGAGAGGGAATACCAGACATGCTTTCACAATCAGCGTTATTCATACTCCGTATCCCGGTGATCCTTCTCGCCCTGACTGTCCACGAGTACTGCCACGGGTGGGTCGCCTGGCTCAAAGGCGACAGCACGGCTCGGGATGCCGGGCGGCTGACCTTCAATCCGTTCGCGCACTTGGATATTTTCGGCACGCTCATGCTTCTGTTCGGTCCGTTCGGCTGGGCCAAACCGGTGCCGGTCAACCCGTACAACCTTGACAACCCCCGACGGGACAGCGTGTATGTCAGCCTGGCCGGCCCGGTATCCAATATCGTGCTCGCTCTGGCCTTCGGGTTCACGTTCCGGATTCTGGTCGGCACGGGCGCCGCGCGCAGCATGCATCCGTATGCTGCAGTGTTTTTTCAGCTTGCGGTGATAATAAACCTGGGCCTCTCGTTTTTCAACCTGATTCCGATCCCGCCGCTCGACGGCTCCAAGATACTCATGGGCCTCCTTCCGCCCACCCGGGTCGTGTCGTATCTGAACGTCGTGCAGCACGCGCCCAAGGTTTTTTTGATACTCATCCTGGCGGAGTGGGGCTTGCGCGTGCCGGTTTTTTCCATGGTGATCAACCCGTTGTGGAAACCATATTTTACGTTCTGGCAGTTCATCATTTTCGGCGGAAGGGTGATGTAGCGTGAAGCATTTCAGCATTCCAAAAACCCGGCTGGAACGAATCGTGCGATCGTTTCGCAAACGCAAGATCATGGTCATCGGCGATGCGATTGTCGACCACTACCTGTGGGGCGACGTGCAGCGAATATCGCCCGAGGCGCCGGTGCCCGTGGTGCAGGTGTCGCGCGAAACCACGGGGCTTGGCGGCGCGGCAAACGTTGCGCGGAATTTGAAGCAGCTCGGCGTCACGCCCTATCTGCTGTCTCTGCGAGGGCGCGACAGCGCGGGCACCGAGCTTCGCCGAATGCTTGACGATATCAAGTGCCCCACCCAGGGCGTGGTCGTATCAAAAGACCGTCCCACCACGCTCAAGACCCGGGTCATGGCCAGGCACCAGCAAATCGTGCGCACAGACAAGGAGGTCGTCGGTGACTTGAGCGCATCCGAACGGAGGAAGCTTTTGCACCTGGTCGAAATGTGGCTTCCCGAGATGGACGCGGTGATTATTTCGGATTACGGCAAAGGCATTGTCTCGCCGCCGTTTATCGAGCATGTCGTCGGCCGCTGCAGGAAACAGGGTGTGTTCGTGGCGATCGATCCCAAAGAGCGTCATTTCCAGTTTTACCGCGGGGTCAATGTGATCACGCCCAACCTGGCCGAGACCCACGCGGCCCTGGGCCTTCCGGTGCGCCAGTGCACCGACGACGAAATCCGGGAGCTGGGCTGGCGCCTGCTTGACCGGCTGGAGCTTTCCTATCTGCTGGTGACGCTCAGCGAGCGCGGCATGGGCCTGTTCGAGAAGGACGGCCGCACGTTCAGTCATCTTCCCACGGTGGCCCGGGCTGTATATGACGTGACCGGGGCGGGCGACACCGTGGTGAGCGCGTTCACCGCGGCCGTCAGTTCAAAGGCCAGCCCCAAGGAGGCGGCGTTTCTGTCCAACCACGCCGCGGGGCTTACCGTTGCTCAAATAGGCACTGCCGCGGTAACCGCCAAGCAGCTTGTCGACTCCTGTCTGGGCAGGTAGGAACGCCTGTTTTGCGGGTCTCCCGCGGGGGTCCTTCGCGCGGCCGCATGACATCGCGCAGTGGTATGACAATGCCACGACATGAACCCCTCCGCGCCCTCCGCCGACTGGTACAGAAAACGGTTCCTCGTGCGGAAACCGATTTCACCATCAATTCCGCAATGACGTAATTTATAAGAACACCCGGCCCGGAGGTTTGATGCGCCAGACAATCCTTTTTGCTGCTTCTGTCATCATCGCAACAGTGCTTGCCGTGCCGGCGTTGGCCGCCCGAAAGATTGTCGTGCCCAACGATGTCCGCACCATACAAGGCGCGATCGAAAAAGCGCAGGAAGATGACACGGTGTTCGTGGCCAACGGCGTGTATCGGGAGAACCTGACGCTGGTCGACGGGGTGGTGCTGCGGGGCCAGGACGTTGACCGCACGATTGTCCGCGGCCGGCGGACCAAGCCGGTCGTCCGGGCCGCGCGCAACGCGGTCATAACCAATCTCACCATCGAGCGCGGCACGGTCGGCATTCTCAGCGAAAACACCAACGCGATTATCGAGCATAACGTGATCCGCAACAACGCGCGCACGGGGATTCAGTGCATCATCGCCCTGCCCCATATCCGCAACAACATCATCGCGGGCAACGGCTGGAGCGGCGTGTATTGCGAGCTGATCTCGCGCGCCGCGCGCTCGGCGATCGAGCACAACATCATCGCCGAAAACGGCTACAGCGGGGTGATGCTGTCGAACCGGAGTGTCGTGCTTGTAAAGAACAACACGATATTCAACAACAAGGAGTACGGCATTTTCGTCGCGGAGAACGCCAAACGCTCGCGCATCATCTACAATTCGATATACGGCAACCGCATGCCGTTCAACGCCTACGCGGTCATCGACGAGACCAACATCTCCAAAGATCCCCGGCTGCCGTCAGTGTCCGGCGCCCGCTACAGCGACATTTCCTCGATGGACTCACCGCTGCGCGGCATGGGCAAGGACGGGACCCAGATCGGGCTCGTGAGCGAATCGGTGCTGCGGCGGTCCACGCGTGATGTTGACAAGGACGGCGTGCCGGACAACCAGGACCAGTGCCCCGACGGCGCCGAAGACCCGGACGGGTTCGAAGACGCCGACGGGTGCCCGGATTATGACAATGATTTCGACGGGATCTACGATCAGTTCGACGAGTGCCCCGACGACCGCGAGGATTTCGACGGTTACGACGACAAAGACGGATGCCCCGACCTCGACAATGACGGTGACAACGTCAAAGATGTCGACGATAAGTGTCCCAACAAGCCCGAAACGGTCAATGACTATAAGGACGACGACGGATGCCCGGACCAAAAGCCGCGCTGATAGTTATTTCTATCCTCGCGATATGCGTTCGCGCCGCAGACGACGTTCCTCCGGCGCCCCGGGTAAGCAACAAGCCGTTCATGCTGTTCGTGCCGCCCCTGCTGCCGCCCGAAGGCGCGGACCGCGCGGGGGCTTTCTCCAATGCCATATTCAACGAACTGAGGGATTTTTTCGACACGACAAGTTTCCAGGCCATTCTGGTGCAGGATCTCAGCATGGTGGAAAGCATGTCCAACCAGAAGAAAGATATCGTGCTGCGGACCGACACCACCGACTGCTATCTCACGGGGCAGATATTCGATACGCTCGTGGTGTGGCTGCGCTACCGCGTGGGCCTCAATCTCTGCAGGGTTGACATTCCGTACCCCAAGGGGCGCCAGGCCGGTTTGCCGCCCCTGGTCGCCACGAAAGTCTACACGGCCATACGCAACGAGTTCACCGGTATCGTGGATCTGACCGGCGGCCCCCCCGGCATGACCGTCACGCTGGTCCCCGGCGCCACGGTCGCCCCGCCGCGCACCATGCTGCTTCCGCCGGGCGAATATTTCATTACGTCACAGTATCCCGGTTTCCAGACCAGGCGCGACACGCTGACCGTGTTTCAGGGACGGACCACGAAAAAGCGGATTCTTATGTTGCCCGATTGACCCGGGGCGCCGGTTAAAACATCAGTTTCTTCTTGCGGGCATTCTCTTCGCGGGGCCGGCTCCGACGGGTACCGAACCTTCTGAGGACATCGCCCTTCTTCTCCCGTGTCCTTCGCGGACCATGGACATCGCACGTGTCGGGCGGGAACCCGGTAACGAAGTATTCTTCCTCGGTCGTGGGGCAGTATTGCGTGGCCATCTTGTGGCTGGCGCTGCAGATGCGGTGCACCACAATGCCGTCCGGCGCGGGAAACGACTGAACGGGCAGCTCCCGGTGAAGCGCCATCATGGCAGGCACCCAGATAGGTATCGCGCCCCGCGAGCCGGTGATGCCGTGGCCCATGCCCCGCCGCTCGTCGACCCCTACCCATACGCCGCAGGTGATTTGCGGCGTGAACCCTACGAACCAGGCATCGGAGTAGTCGTTGGTCGTGCCGGTCTTGCCGCCGGCGGGGCGATTGAACCCGAGGCCCGGAATCGATGCTCCGGTACCGCTGGTAACCACGGTGCGAAGCAGCGACGTCATCATCCATGCGGTCCGCGGGGAGATTATCTGTTCCACCGCGGTCTCGTGTTCTTCGAGCAGGCGGTCGCCTTTATCGAAGATCCGCTCTATGAAATACGGCTCGGCGCGCCTGCCGCCGTTGGGAAAAATGCTGTACGCCGATGTCATTTCCATGGGAGTGGCTTCACACGCGCCGATAGCCAGGGCGGGCACGGGATTCATGCGATGCGTGAGGCCCATGAGCCGGGCGTATTCGATGACCTTGAGCGCGCCGATGTCCTGGAGGACCTGTATGGCCACGAGGTTGATGGATTTCTTGATGGCATGCCTGAGGGTCACCGGGCCGCTGAATTCTCGGTCATAGTTTTCCGGCCGCCACAAGCCCTCTGGTGTCTCGAGGGTAATCGGCTGGTCCAGCACGACCGTTGCCGGGGTGTAGCCACTGTCAATTGCGGCCGTATACACGAACGCCTTGAACGAGGAGCCGGGCTGACGGCGCGCCTGGGTGGCCCGGTTGAACTTGCTTTCGGAGAAATCGCGCCCGCCGATCAGGACGCGGATCGCGCCGGTGCGCGTGCCGAGCGCGACCACCGCTCCCTGCACGATACGCAGGCGGACCGAATCAGGCAGGGCGTCATACTCCTTTTCGTGTGCCGCATAGATGGAGTCGAAGCTGGCGAGGAATTTCGCGCCGCTTATCCCGAGCCTGGCGTGCGCGTGCGTGCTGTCAAGGAATATCCTGTTGGCGCGTTTCTGCAGCGTGCGCAGGTGTTCGGTGAGCGCGCGCTCGGCCGAGTCCTGCGCGACGGGATCGAGCGTCGTGTAGATGCTCAGCCCGCCGTTGTACAGGAGGCGCTCGCCGTAGGTCTTCTCGACATGCTGGCGCACCATTTCCATGAGATAAGGCGCGGTCTTGGAACCGCGCTTCTGGGGGTTAGAAGGGATGCTGTCGGCAAGGACCGCCGCGGCCTCCCGGCGATCGATAAAACGCATTTTGCGCATGGCGCGTATCACCGCGTTGCGGCGTTTGGTCACGCGTTCGAGGTTTTCCGGCTTGTCCGGACGGTAATGCTCGGGGAGCTGGATGAGTCCGGCAAGCACCGCGCATTCGTTGAGCGTGAGCTCGGATACCGGCTTGCTGTAGTACCGCTGGCTCGCGGCTTCCACGCCGTAGACCCCCGCGCCCAGGTACACCTGATTGAGGTACAGCTCGAGTATCTCACGCTTGGTATAGTAGTGCTCGATCTGGACCGCGGTCATGGCCTCGCGAATCTTGCGAATCAGTGACTGCCGAAACGAAAGGTACACGTTTCGGGCGAGCTGCTGCGTGATAGTGGATGCGCCTTGAGCATAGCCCCCCCGCACGACATTGACAATGACCGCGCCCAGAATGCGGCGGGTGTCGATCCCCCAGTGTTGGTAGAACCGGCGGTCTTCGATGGCCACCACGGCGTTGCGCAGGTTCGACGGCATCCGGTCGAGCGGCACCCAGAACCGCCGTTCCACGCTGAACTCATGCACCAGCGAGCCGTCGGCGGCATACACCTTTGACACGAGCGGGGGCTGGATGTTCTGCAAATCCCCCGGCGACGGCAGGGTGCTGGCCATGTTGTACAGAAAGCGAATGCCCACGGCCGTGGCGAGAGACAACACAAACAAGACCAGCAGCACGAGCGTCACGACACGCTTGCCTTTTGTGCCGCGTGTCTGTTGGGCGCTGTCAGGGGCGCTTCCCGGTTCTGGGCGTCTTGCGGTATTCATATGCGGAACGAATCTCTAAATTAATTGTAAGACAAAGTTGCATCATAATGGGCCGCCGTGCACCATGAAGAAAGGCCCTGCCGGCGCGCGGCCGGAGGGCCTTTCAGTTTCTCTGGAAACCTCGCAAGGACTGGCGCTAACAGCCCTCACCGGAGGCTCCTATTGTACGTTCGGTACTGATAGGATCACCTCCTTTCTTCAGGGCACCCGGAAACGCACTGGGAACTCCCCTGGTAAGCTCACCGTGCAGCGTTACTTCCATTATATATCCATTGCAGCAAAAATGTCAAAGCCGCATTGGCGTATCACCCGGCGGTCTCCGTTTTTCCCCGCCCGCGTCCCGTTGATCATGACAATGCCGCGGCCAGGACGTCAGTACTCTGTCAGGTGAAACCGCCCGATCCTGGCCTGCAGCCAGGCGGCCGGCACACGAATGCCAAGAATGCCTGCTGCGCCCAGAACGGGAAATGTAAGCTCCCCGAACATGGGCGCGAGATCTTCGGCATGCACGAGCAGCAGGCGTACAAACAGGGCGAACAGACCGGCGGACAGCAGATCCAGAAATATCATGACCGCATTGCCGCGCATCCACTCGTTACAGAACTGGCATTTGAATCGCACCCCGCTGAACGTATAGAACAGGCTGATTGGCGGGCGAGGGTAGTTGCCGCA
>WJMI01000079.1 GCA_014728015.1 Chitinivibrionales bacterium
GGCCTTCCGTTCATTCGCAGCACGTTGTCCATGGTATTCATCACGCGCACCTCAAGCGTATTGCGGCGTTGTTCGCATGCGCTCGTGATATCGATCTCCATGGGATGCCAGCTGAACGTCCCCAGGCTCTTCTGATTGAGAAAGACCTCGACCGGTCCTGATGTGTGGGTGAATTTCAGTACAATGCGCTTGTACCCAGAGGGCAGCTCGAAATCCTGGCGGTAGGTGCCGGAACCGCTCAGGTACGGGAACCCGTACTTTGTCCATGAATCGTAGCCGGCCATGGACAGCGGGCGATCGATTGTCCATCCTTTGGTACCGCGCGCGATGGCAAACGATCCGGCGATGAGCGGAGGATATACAATAGTTGTCGGATCGCCGGTCAGGCTGACCGTGCGCACGGATACCCGGTTGAAGCCTTTGACCAGCAGGTGACGGATGTCGTATTTGGCGCTCTGGGGCCCGCAGAATGCAACTGCCCTTCCGAAAAGCTCCGGCTGGTTCTCGCCGGCAGCATCGGAGCGCATCGGCTCGACCACGTTTCCGTTCACCGCCAGCTCGAACGTCTTGCCGGCGGATTCCGAGAGAGAGCCCTGCACGGGGAAACCGCACAGGGTGAACACGCAGGTGTCCGGTATTTCCCGGGCCTCGAAATATGACTCACAGTAGTGCGAATATCCGCCGGATTCGCGGCTGAGACCTATGCGGGTGTTCCAGTTCGCCAGCGGAAGAACATTGAGGTCGTTGGGCGTGAATGCCCACTGGTCTTTGAGAACGATCCGATAGTTGCGCGGCTGCGTGCCCGCCTTGTGCACGACGCTGCTCTTGGTCTTACGCTGGTTCGCGGTGGTGATCTTGGTGGATGATGCCGCGATGATATAGGTGACGCGCGGGGCGAATGTCAGACCCATCGTGGACATCTTCCCCTCCCGCTGCACGTTCTTGAGTTCGTGAAGCTCTCCGGAGAGGCAGTCGGCCAGGTAGAAATGACGGGCGGCCGGCAGTTGAACGGTAGCGAAGAAATCGCGGCGCTCAGCCATATTATGCAGTACATACACCTCATAGTTGCTTCCGGACCCGTGCGCGGCGTAGATGTCGGGGCAACGTTTCCCGCTCACGCTTACCCGCGCGGCCGGCGGAATGTGTTTCACAAACGGCGACAACTCCTTGGGAGCGGCTACGTGGACGTTTTTCTTGCGGGTTCTCAGGAGTTTCTCCACGCGCTGGGTGAAGGCCGGGGAGATACCGTCATCGAGATTTCCCTGCGGCGGGTCCGCGATGAATATCGCGGTCCCTTTCTTCGCGGTAAGCTTCTCGACCTGCACGAACACGCTCCGGTTGATAAGGCGCGAGTAGGGAATGATTGCCACCTGGTACCTTCCCTTGCGGATGCGGTCCGACGTGCTGAACTCCCCGTTGGCCCGAATCGAGCAGGCGACAAAGAGTTCTTCGCTGACAATGTCGTAGTCGACGTTCAGGCGCTGGAGCTCGGCGATGGTCTTTGCGAGAAGGCCCGTGCCGCGCCGAATGCTTTCGTTGTTTCCCGGCAGGTAGTCGGCGGTCAAAGATGAGCTCGGCATGATCACGGCCGCGGGGCGCGTAAAATGGACCGTCTTGAGAAGCCCTGCGAGCCGCGCGCTGTATGCGCAGAGGTTGACGGTCTGATCCCATGCGGGATAGTACCACGACGGATTGAACGGCGTGCGCACGTGGCTGCGATGGTCCAGGTTGAAAAAACAGCCGTCAAGAAGAACTCGCGAGGGACCGTTGAGCGCGTGCAGATCGATTTCGGTTTTCAGGCTCTGCAGCGTGGCACCCGCGCACAGATGGTTCCGGCCGATGACAGAGACGGTCTCGCGCTTATGCTCGATGGCGTTGCTGTCGGCCACGCTGCGCACGACAGCGGCGGAGCTCTCCGTGCCTTCCTGGTTCTGCACGCCATACGATGCAAGCGGAACAGGAGCGACCGCAAGACAGTCCCTGAGGGCGTTAGTGGCGTGGAGCACGTTGCGCTCCGGTCCCAGTACCCATTGCGACAGGCGGTGCTTCTTGGCCCAGGACTCCAGGACCCCGGCAAAGCGCTCGTGCATCAGTTGCGCCATGAATGAATAGACGGCGACACGTTCCCTGGCAAAGGTGTCTTCCGTTTCGAGAAACAGCACGGGAAGCGTTTTCACCAGGTCCTTTTTGAATTTGGTATGGTAGCGCGCGACCAGCTCGGAATCCCAGGGGATGGCGTTTTCCGCCGGAAGGCATGCGGGGACCTCGGTAACAATTCCCTGAAACGTTGCGGGCGCGTACTTGGAGAACCTTCCCGTGAACTCCTCGAGGACTTCCTGCACGTAGGTGTGCGCAGTGACCGAATTGAACGGATTCGGGATGAAGTGCCCGTCCGGCTCGACCATCTCGCTCGCGCGCAGGACCATGACCTGCCAGTCGCCCCCGGTTGCTTTGAATGAAACCCGATCAACACCGCGGGCCGGCGCCAGCACTTTTACGGTCTTGGGATCGATCCGGTCGTTCTTGATTCCGGTGGCAAGAACGTAGATGGAATCGGGATCGTCGATTGCGCGCTCGAAGGATGCGCGGCTCGGGACGATTTCCGCATGTTCGAGGGTGAGCTGGCGCGCGCGAAGCGCGCTGTCGTATTGGGCAAGACCCTCGAAAAAATCATTGAATGGAAGCGCGAAATCATCGGCAAGCCTCACGCCGAATCCGACACTTTTCGCCGTTGCTAAAACGAGTTCGAAATACTCGAAAAATTCCTCGGACAAGTACGCCGGGTCCATGTCGCGAGAGGGCCGGATAGCAACTCCTCCGAATCCGTTCTCAACGAATGAATTGAGCTGATCGATAAGATCGAGCTCTGATATCTGCTTGTTCCAGAGCCACAGTGCCCACGGACGGCAGTCCGGCGCGGGCCTGGCGAGTGCGTCTTTAACCTTTTTCAAGACCACTCCTTCTGAATAGGGAAATACAAGTCGATGATTTCATTGGAAAAGCAATCTCCTGCCCGCAAAACGCGATGAATCTCGCAAGACTTAAGCGAGGCCCCTCCCGGCAGTCGCTGAACAGAAGAACTGGCAACAAATTCATGAAGAGGAACAAATTACATCAGGTCATTCGTTCCGTCAAGGAATTTCTCTAATGCTTCATTGTAGAAAGGCGAGTTAACTAATTGATAAACAGTATGTTATAGAACGTACGTGCGGGCCGGCCGGGCAGACTCTTGTTGTCAGGGTAAAACGGTTCAACGCTTTGATAAAAAAAGAATTACAGGCTTGCAGAGCCTGATACAAAGGAAGAAAGGGGTCCTCATCATGCCGCACGACGAGGATATCGACGAATGCGGCGACCTATGCGCACGCATTTAGCGCTAAACCAACGGCTTGTCCCGGATCGTGGGCTTCCTTGAACAGGGCGCTGTCAACCCGGCCTATCCGCTTCAGATCCCAAGAACCAGGCATATAAACCACTGTTTTGCCGTGGGTTAGGGCCAGAGCTATTTCGCTGAGGGTTCCGTAAGAGCCGGGGAACGCGATGAGAACGTCAGAAGCGCGCACAACCAGGAGATTTCGACCGACTCCTAATCCTGTCGGGAGTGCCACATGCACGAAATGGTTTGCTGATGCTTTTGTATCCCCGGGAAGAAGCCCGACCACAAGACCGCCATTGTCGGATGCCCCGCGGCTGGCCGCCTCCATGACTCCGCCAAGTCCGCCGCAGACCAGAACGGCGCTGTTCATGGCAATATGCCTGCCAACGTCATAGGCAGCCGCAGCAGTATCGTCCGATACCTGAGAACCGCCGAGGACTCCAATAGTTATTCGCGGGGGCATGCCCTATTCCCCGATGATTTTGATAAGGATACGCTTCTTCCGGCGACCGTCAAACTCGCCGTAGAAAATCTGCTCCCAGGGGCCGAAATCGAGTTTTGCCCCGGTTACCGCCACCACCACCTCACGTCCCATAATCTGTCGCTTGAGATGTGCATCGCCGTTGTCCTCGTAACCGTTGTGCCGGTAGCGGCTTACCGGCTCGTGCGGGGCAAGACCCTCAAGCCAGTCGTCATAGTCCTTAAGAAGGCCGGGTTCGTCATCGTTGATATAGACACTGGCCGTGATATGCATTGCATTAACCAGACAGAGCCCTTCCTGGATTCCGCTTTTCCTGAGGGCCGACTCGACCTTGGGCGTTATATTGACATAGTCCCTGCGGGAGGGAACATTTAACTCGATTACTTCGCGGTACGATTTCATGCGATCGGCCTTGTCTGTCAGGTGCCGGATTCAAGGCAGCCAGCTATGTGAGACCGGAAGGGCTTTCCCATATCGCCTTGTCGAGAAGGCCCTGCTTCGTCTCAATCGGCTTGGATATAGTCATGAGAATCGTGCCGCCCTTGAACATGGAAACCATGCCGGTTGATTCCGACACGGTTATGGCAAGAGCGTCCGTGCATGCCGTGATGCCGGCCGCCGCGGCATGGCGTGCGCCGAACCCGCTTGGCAGGGCCTCGATCTCGACGCCACCTTCAGGCCGGAGATAGCTGCCGGCAGATAGAAGAATGCCGTCGCCCGTAATAATGAAGGCGCCGTCGATAGCGGCGAACTCCTTGATGGTTTCGCCGAGGCCGGGATCGAGGATATTTCGTTCCGCCTCGCTGTACCCTCGAAACGGGTTGATGATGAGCTGCCGCACGTGTGCCGTGACCGAGTTTGTATCGCCTAGAACGAAGATGGTGCCCGTGGGTTTTCCCTCGCGTCCTTCGACGGCAATCTCGCCGGCCAGTGCCACCAGGCGCTCAAGCACTTCGGGTTTGACATCAGGAGGAAGCAGTGTCGGCGCGGCACTGAGAAAAAACTTGTATTCGGTTGCGACATCGAGCGCGATGACCGTATCGAATGTCTGGGATTTCGAGTTTCCCGAGAGGCACACGACCCGGTCGCCTTTCTGGATGAGGTTGCGGGAGAGGGCGAGCAGGACCCCGATTTTTATCTGGCCGGTGCGGGATGCGGGGAACGCGGGCGCGTGAATGAGCGCGGTGATTCGCTTGTCCTTCGCGCTGAATCTTGTTTTGGTGCTTGTCGCGATAATCAGGCGCACGCGTGATCGAATCTGGTCCAGAAACGAATCATCGGAAACCGCATCGGCAAATACGAGAAGCGCCGATGCCTTGAGCTCCTTGGCGAGGTTGACCGCGGCCGGAATGACCGGATTCCCCGCCTTTTTTCCGGCACGTCCCGTCCGCTCGGTCTTGCGCGGTGCGCGTGATGCCGATGCGAGCGCGCGAATATTGAGCGGGGTGTCCGACGACAGAATGCGTTTCCTGATGGCTTCGGTCCTGAAAAACGAATCGAGCTGAGAGAGCAGCTCGATTGAGCTTTCCTGGTCGGACTCACGGGACATCAGAAGCACGATAATGTGTGCCTTGGCGCTCCTGGCCGCATCGTATTGGATTCCCTCAATACTGCGGCCGACCGCAAGAGCAAAGGGGTCCTTGATTGGCGCGCGGGTTTGAGGAATCGCGATGCCCTGCCCCATGAATGTCGAAGCGGCTTCCTCGCGGCGCAGCATCTCGTCTGTAACCGGCTTCACCTTCCGTATATTGAGGGCCTTGCAGAGAGGGAGCGCGAGTTCCTTGAGCGCCTCGGTCTTGTCGCTGGCGTGGAGATCGACGACGGTCGGGACTTTGATGTAACGCGCGAATGCCACGGCAGACTCCTTACTCCGGCGCGATGGATGCGGCGTGATAGCTGACAATGGAAGGCCGCCGGACAACAATCGTGTTGCGGCGTGACGTGACGGCCCTGAGGGCGGCCAGTTGTTCCGTCCCCTTATCGACTATCTGCTCTTCGGTGAGCGTATCGAGAGATTTCGTGTTCCGTTTTTGATCGCGGGCCCGCGCCACAATCGTGCCCGCGCGATCGATGACTGCGGCGCGAGGACAGCTCCGGTCCCCGCCGGTCGCGGCGGCGCATATGTGAATGGGCAGGAGACGGTACAGGCGCATGAATTCCTCGAACAGATGGTTTCCCGCGACCTGCATGGCCCTGCGAAACGCGGAAAAGTCATCACGCGCCTTCGCGCTATAGCACTCCTTGAGGTCCACGATGTCGCTGACCCGTACCGGCTCCCTGTAGTCGATGAATACCTCGCCATGCTTCTTTCTGCTCTTGTTGGCGAGAATGAATTCGGTACATGCCATGAGGTCCGCGCCGAAATAGAGCATGTTTCCGCGGATGCGGTTCAGCAGATATCCGTTCGCCTTGCGGATCGCCCGCCCCTTCTCGAGGGTCTCGAAATAGCGCACTTCGGGAAGCCGCTCGTAGGAAATTGTCAAAGGAAAAAATGCGTGTTCCCGCTCCGGGTTCCGCCACTGGGCTACGATGCTGGCGCCTATCAGCCCGTACTTGATCTCCATCATGTTGCCCTTGTAGCTGCGGCCGCCTTCGGGAAACACAATAACATTGCCGCCGTCGTTGAGCATGGCTACCACCTGCTCGCACAGCGTTCGCACATAGGTCCGGTTCATCGCGCGCGTGCGGCTCACCGGGAACGCGCCCCAGCTGAGAAATCGCGGCCCGATAAGAGGCAGCCCGGTCAGATTGTCACCCGCGGCGTAGCGAATATTATGCACCCCGATCCTATGAAGGAATGATCCAAGTATGAAATAGTCGGTATGGCTGCGGTGGGTGCATACCGGCATGAGCGAAAGCCGCCCCAAGTATGCCGGATCAAGAGCCGGACCCTCGAAATGCATTGCCGCAAAGGTGTTCTCGAGAAACGAACCGACCCTGCTTGCCAGGCGGTTCAGATATTCTGCATCGTGCATCGGCAAGTACATGCTCCTCGCGAATTCAGGGACGCAGCGCCAGAAAAAATACGATCCGAGGCTGCGAAAATGAAAGAGCCTAAACAGCAACGAAAAAGGGGCAAGGACATCTGCCCCTGCCCCTGGCTCCGTGCATGTGGCTGCGAATGGAAGCGCGCCCTAGGCGGCGCCTTTGACAGCATTCTGGACAAGCCCGCGGGCTGAGGGCTCGAGCTCGAAGCTTTCCCCTTCTTTCACCATCTGCTCTATCAGATCGTGTCTGCCTATCTGCTGCAAATGGCGAACACGCCGGTATTCGTTTCTATGCTCCGGGCAGTATTTGGGGTACACATACTGCCGAGGATAGATCTTGACCTCGAACTGATGATCGCATCCCTCAAGCGCACAGGTCATTACCATGGTCACGACTTCGGTGTAATTGTGCTTGTACGTCTGGTTCTTTATATTGACGTCTTCGGGTTTGGTCCGCTTGCGAATGCGATACCTGTCCTGCCTGTGCTCAGGGCAGTATTTCGAGATGTGAATCCCGAAAAAGATCTTGCCGCACCCGGGATACTGGCACCGCTTCTCACGAAGCTTCTGCCGCCTTCTGGACTTGGGCAACTGCATGTATGTGCTCCTTTTTTAGGAAAGGGGCCTTTGAATATATAACCAAAAGAATTGCAGGAAGTTACTGCGAATTGCTCCAGTAATATATCGACACTGGTCCGAAAATGCAAGTGTTTTGTGTGGAAAAGAGCGTTCAGGCAACGATAACCCGTTCACAAATACTGTTGTAACGCACTATACAACAAGCCCTTATGCCTGAAAGGTCGCTGCGAAAAAAACCCGGACCTGCCAGGCCTTTTCGTTGACTCAGGGGTATACCTCCTCGTCAAGGCGCCTCGCTTCCGCTGCTATTACGAATCTCTTCAGGCCAGATTGACCTGCCTGGGCCATTTGTCGCATTTGGCAGGAGAGGCTTGCAATCTGTGTGGAAATTCGATACTATCAGGAGCTGGCCAAAACAGGCGATATTTTATATTTGGGCCTGCCTTAGCCCTGCAGCCGGAATCAACATGCACGAAGAATCACCCGATATAAGCGCGCATTCGCAATCCCTTGCGATGCCCGAGAAGCTCACCAAAGAGTGGGTGGCCGCAAACCGCATTCCCCCCGTGCGCCGCGAGTCCGACCTGGTCCTTGATATGACGCGCACCCGGCTTCTCGATTCGGCCGGGGCCGCCCTTGTTCACCTGCTCGATCGCGAGTGCCGCAGGGCCGGCTCCCGTCTCGTGCTCCAGGGAATAGACCGGAAGGTACAGGCCACGCTCGCTTCGTGGACCAAAGACATGCCCGGCGAAGAGCCAGAGGCCGAAGCCCTTCCCGGTGCCGCACTGGTCGCGCTGGGAGAACAGGGCCTCGCGTTCGCGCGTGAGGTTACGACTGCGTTGTCGGTTCTTGCCGAAATCCTGTACTGGGGCACATTCGGCCTTCTGAAGCGGCGCGACTATCGCCGCGGCGTACTGGGCGAGCAAATGTACCAGCTCGGGTACAAAGCAATTGGCGTGACCGTGTCCCTGGCGTTTCTCATCGGCATCGTGTTGTCGATCCAGTCCGCGCTGCAGCTTCGCCAGTTCGGGGCCGACGTATTTCTCGTTGCCATGGTGGTGTGGGGGATGATCCGCGAGATAGGACCGCTCATGACCGCTATCATACTTGCCGCGCGCTCCGGAAGCGCGACCACCGCGGAAATCGCCACCATGGGCGTGCAGGAGGAAATCGATGCCCTGCGCACCATGGGGCTGAACCACATTCAGTTCGTGGTGGTGCCGAAATTCTGGGCGATATCCCTGACCATGCCGGTGCTGTCGCTTCTGTCAACAACATTCGGGATTGTCGGCGGGTTCGCGGTCAGCATGTTCTACCTCGATCTGTCGCCCGCGCTGTTCTGGAGCGAACTTACGAAAAATGTGATCCTGAAAGATTTCGTTATCAGCTTCATCAAATCGATTGTCTTCGCGTGGTTGATCATCTGGATAGGGGCATACTATGGATTCAAGGTGAAAGGCGGCGCGGAAGAGGTGGGGCGGGCCACCACCGCATCCGTGGTGACCGCGCTGTTCGTGATTATCATAGCCGATGCGATTTTTTCATTTGTGTACAATATCAAGTTCTAGCTATGCCGTCAACCCAACCGATTATCGAAGTGCAGAACCTGGTTGCGAAGTACGGCGACAAGACCGTGCTTCATGATGTCAGCACCAGGATCTTCCCCTCGGAGGTGCGTGTTATCCTCGGCGGCTCGGGGTGCGGCAAGACCACGCTTCTGAAGCATATCATCGGGCTTCTCAAGCCGTTCTCGGGGACGATCCGGGTTTTCGGGACACCGATTGGCGATCTCGATTCGCCCGAGACAACAGATGTTCTCAAGCGGGTGGGCATAACCTACCAGAACGGGGCGCTGCTCGGGTCGTTGACGGTCGGGGAGAACATCGCCCTGCCCCTGCGCATGCACACGACGCTTCCCGAATCGATCATCCGCGAAATGGTAATCATGAAGCTTTCCCAGGTTGACATGCCGCACGCGGCCGACCTGTACCCGGGCGAGCTGTCCGGCGGCATGCGCAAACGGGCCGCGGTGGCCCGCGCGCTCGCCATGGACCCGCCGCTTCTGTTCTGCGACGAGCCTTCCGCCGGACTCGACCCGGTAACGTCCGCCGGTCTGGACGATCTGCTCCTGCGTCTCCGCGAGGCCCTCGGCATCACAATTGTCGTGGTCACCCACGAGCTCTTGTCTATCCAGACGATTGCCGACAATATCATTTTTCTACATAAGGGCACGCTTCTGTTCGACGGCAGCCTGCGGGACGCCCGGGCGCTGACCCGCGGCCCCCTGTACGATTTCTTCGAGCGGCATGCCGAAGATAGCGGAAGCGATGCGGCGGCCACGTCCGCGCCCGGTGGGGAGAATCATTCATGAGCTTGTCCCGTTCCCAGAAATCGCGGCTTGGCCTGTTTATGCTGCTGGGCGCGTTTTTGCTTGTCGTATTCATTGCGATACCCGTTGGTTTCAAGTTTGCCGAGCGCGAAAAAACGTATTACGCAGTCTTTACCGGCGAATCACTCTCGGGACTCGACCAGGGCGCTATTGTCAAGTACTACGGCGTGCCTATCGGCAAGGTCGATCGCGTGACTTTCGATCCAAAGGATATCGAGAGGGTCCGCGTGGAAATCCGGATACGTCACGATTTTCCCATGAAGAAGGGCATGTATATTCAGACCGGCATGCTGGGCATTACCGGCCTCAAGTACGTCGAGGTCATGGGCGGCAGCAATGATGCGCCGGTGCTCAAGCCGGGCTCCGAGGTCCCGGTGAAACCGTCGCTCATGGCCACGCTGACCGGAAAAACGGATGTCATTATCAGCAAAGTGGAGCTCCTGCTCAACCATATCAACGCGATCGCGCACCCCGACAGTATTGCGCCGGTCAAGGAGATAATCAAAAACGCGGCGGACATCAGCCGCGAAATCAACGATTTCATGCAGGCATCCACGCCGAAATTCAAGTCGATCGCCGGGTCGGCGGAAAGCACGATGCGCAAGGTCGATTTGATTGCCAGCGATGTCAAATCAATCACGGCCAATGTCAATGCCACGGTCAATGCCGCCGACCTCTCCCGGACCGTGGCGGACATAGATTCAACGGTCAGAACACTCAACAGCCTGACCCGCAATCTCGACTTGACCGTGCGCCAGAGCAGAGAGGATTTCACGGTGGCTCTCGAAAACCTGCGCGAAACACTGGAGAACGCCAACGAACTCTCGAAGATCCTCAGCGAAAACCCGTCGCTTCTTCTCCGGGGCGACACCAAGAAACAGAGAGACCTGCGATGAGAACCAACGCCGTTATCACCACGTGTGTCGCCGCCGCCTGCGCGCTGCTCATGCTTTCGGGATGCGCTAGCGCGCCGATCAAACAGTATTACACCATGAACTACATACCCGAAGATCTGCCGCGGCGGCGCAAGGAAGGGCCTTATCCATACACGATACGCGTCAAGAAATTCGATATCGAAGAGGCCTATGCCCGCCCGCAAATCGTGTACCGCAAGAGCCCGTTCGAGATGCGCTATTATTTCTACCGGGTCTGGGCGGTCAAGCCCACCGACATGATCACAGACCTCGTCGAGAAACACCTCTCTTCGGTCGGCCTGGTAAGCCATGTCGTGCGGCGCTTCGACCAGGGCTCCTCGCCGGATTACGAGCTGACCGGCAAGATAGAGGCCATTGAAGAATATGATAACGAGAACGTATGGTTCGCGCATCTCGCTTTCCGGTTGAAGCTGACCCGCCTGAGCGACAACCGCACCATGTACTCGCGGAGGTTCGATGACCGAAAGCAGGTGTTTCAACACGATCCCGAGCTGGTGGTTCGCGAGCTGTCCCGCATCATGGACGTTCGCGTGACGCAGGCGATTATGGATATCGACGCGATCCTGGCAAGGGAGTATGGCCTGATTTCGGGACCGGCGCCGGCGCCGGTTGAGCAGGAGCTGCCGGAAGGCCCGGCCACGGGGAGCAAAAACATTCTGGATTTCGATAGTGCAGATGATGACGCGGGGCGGGACTAAGATGACCGGAGCAGCGTCCGCGAGAGCGATGCCGTCGGTGCTGCGCGCGAGCGCATGCATGCTTGTGATGCTGGCGGCACGCGCTCAGGCCAAACTTCCCACCGAGCTTCCCGGCGAGGAAATCACCGAGGAACAGTATTTCGATTATGTTGTCCCGCGCGATAGTATAGCCAAGCAGATACCCGAGGAGTCGCCGTCCTCGCCCACGTGGCTCGACAGTGCCGCGCAGACCTGGGATGCGCCGCCGCTCGCCGTGCAGATGGCCCGGGACGAGGAAAAACTCCAAATGGGCATGGGCGCCGTGTTTGTGCCGTGCATGAGCGATCCGGATCACGAGCCCGACGTCGAAATCCTGGATGACAAGGGGGAGGCGGTCGCGGCCGGCAAGACCGGCCGCAAGTACAGCCTGGTGCCGGGAAGCTACTATGTCATGCTGGGAAGCGGTCCGCACAAGCAGCGCATGGTCAAGAAGGTGGAGATTTCTGACGGAAAAATCGTGCCGATCGTCCCGGACTGGACGGGGTTGAGAATCGATGTTGTCGACGAGAGCAACCAGCCGTTCCGCGGCGAATACGAAATCACGCGGATAGATGAATTCGAACCCTACGGCCGCGGCTACGGCAGGGACCCGGACCTCGGGCAGAAGCTCGCGACATGGCTGCTCAAGCCGGGGGTCTACAAGATATTCGGTGTCGGGCAGAGCTATAACACGCTCACCAATTTCGTCACGGTCAGGCTTCTTCCGGGCGAACTGGTGCGGTTCGTACTGGTGCAGCAAGAAGACGATATGACAATCATCGGGGGCGGGATGGTCGAGACCGAGGCGCGCACGGGTCTGGCATCAAACTGGAAATACGGCATGGATATCGGCGGCGGCATTGATTTCAATTCGCAAATCTACCACAATGAGGATTCGACGGACACGAAGACCGGTCTCGACCTGCTGGCCAACGCGCGCCTGAAGTTCGAGCGGAACAAGGTCGATTGGGAAACGCGCTTCCGTCTGGTGCAGACCATCCTACTCCAGGGCCTTGACTTCAGGGACCTGGAGAGCACCGACGACGATCTCCGGCTGTCATCTATCTACACCTGGCGGCTGCTCCGCTGGCTCGGCCCGTATGGACGCCTTGAGACCGAGACCGAAATCGTGCCGGATTACAAGCGGCGGCCCGAGACGGACTCGACGTACTTCTTCGTGCTGGTCGACGAAGACGACACGCTCACGGGCATAGACTCAACCAGCGAGTCAATCAAGCTGGAACCTTCGTTCACGCCGTTCACGTTCGAGGTCGGTGCAGGGGCGAACATCAGGCTGCCGCGGACACGGTTCTTCGAAGGCAAGATCCTCGGCGGCATCGGGTTTCGTCAGCGATGGAGCTGGGACCAGTCCGAGGTGGGGGATTCGGTGTACGCCGACCCCGGGGATCCCGATCTCGCCGTTGTTCAGGCAAAGAGCACCAGCGACAAGGTCGTCATACGGCAGTATGAAGATGCATCCACACAGCCGGAATACGGTCCCGAAACCGCGATGTATGCAACGCTCCGGTTCGGTCAATTTGCCACCACCGACACCGAGATTAAAGTGTTCGCGCCGTTCACGCGTTTCACCTATCCGGACTTCTATGCGCGGGCGACGCTGAGCTGGCGCCTTATCCGCTCGATCACGCTCGTATATGAGTATGAATACGAGCTCAGCCAGCCCGAGGAAGAGACCCTCAAGGAGAACCTTTCCACCCATCGTGTGCTTCTGAGGTTTTCGTATACGAGCAGGTAGGGACGGCCTCGGGCGCGGTTCCTGGCAAAGAGGTACTAGCCGTTTTTCACCGCCGTGGCAATCTCGACCATGGCGCTCACGCCGGAGTCGGCTTTCAAAAGATTCCCGGTCACAATGATATCAGCGCCCGCGTCGATTTTTTCTTTCGCGGTGGCGGCATCGCGAATCCCGCCGCCGCAGATAATCGGGATATCGACATACTCGCGGACCATGCGGATCATTTCGGGCGGCACGGTGTTCGGTGCGCCGCTGCCCGCCTCCAGATATACCAGGCTCATGCCCATGTATTGGGCCGCGAGCGCGTGCGCCGCCGCAATCATGGGCTTTGCCCGCGGGATCGGCCGGGTGCCGCTCATGAACTCCACCGATGTTACGGCGCCGGATTCGACAAGCATGTAGGCGGTCGATACCGGCTCAATGCCGAGCTTTTTGATGACCGGGGCGCCTTTTACCTGTTCGCCAATCAGATTCACCGGGTTCCTTCCGGAAACGAGCGAAAGAAAGAGCACGGCATCGGCATTGCCCGATAACTGGGTCGCATCGCCGGGGAACAGGATTATCGGGATGGACACGGCCTGTTTCACGGCTCCGACGAAGCTGTCGAAGTGGTTCGTGTGAAGAAGGCTGCCGCCGATAAGCAGCGCATCCACACCCGCCTTCTCGGCAGTCGATGCAATGCCGGCGCCGTGCTCCATGGAAAAATCATCGGGGTCGAGAAGCACCCAGTGGCATCCCTTCTGGGACTTGACCTGACGCAGGATGGTCTGTAGTACCGGGCCGTATCCTCTCATGATGCCCCCGCCTTCTGTTTGATAAGCCCCCGCGCGGTAGCAAGCGCATCGTCGAGCCTGTCCGGGTCCTTGCCGCCCGCCTGCGCCCGGGTAGGACTGCCGCCACCGTTCCCGCCGGCCTTCTGCGCGGCGGCCTTCACGATTTCGCCGCAGTGAATGCCGTGCGCTGAAGCACTCTTCGGGCCCGCGCAGGCGGAGAGCATGATACCGCCGTCCGAGACCGCGCCCAATACGACCACGGTCGTCGCGAGGTTTCTTTGGCGGATCATGTCGGATACCGCATCGGTCACCGTGGCAAAACCTTTCTTGTCGACCCGGCCGAGATGCTTGACTGTCCAGGGGAACATGTCCCCGCTCCGCCCGGCCTCTTCGATAATGCTTGCCACCTGCTGCCCCGCCCGGTCCTGCGACAGGCGCGCGACCTCGGTCTCGAGCGCTTTGACCCGATCCATGAGCGCGGCCACGCGCCCGGTGATGCCGTCTTCGGCTGTCTTGAGGGTCGCGGTCAGGCCGGACACGATGTCCTCTTTGCGCGCGAGGTAGGCGACCGAATTCATCCCGGTGATTGCTTCAATACGCCGGATACCCGCGGATATGCTCGTCTCAGTCAGAATATGAAACAGACCGATCCGGCCGGTCGACACTACATGCGTACCGCCGCACAATTCTTTACTCACGCGTCCCATGCCTACGACGCGCGCCTTGTCAGCGTACTTCTCGCCAAACAGCGCCATGGCGCCTTCCCTGCGGGCGGTCTCCGTGTCCCGGACTTCGGTGGCGACAGGGAAGTCGGCAAGAATCCATTCGTTTACCAAGGCCTCGACTTTCGCGATTTCCTCCGGGGTGAGCGCCTTGAAATGGGTGAAATCGAACCGGAGGCGCTCGGGCTCAACCTTGGAGCCCGACTGCTGTACGTGATCGCCCAGGACCTGGCGCAGGGCCGCCTGCAGCAGATGCGTTGCGCTGTGATTGCGGCGCGTCTGGTTCCGCGCGGCCGTATTGACACGAGCCAGAAGCGGCTCCGCAAGCTCGGCAAGCGGAAATGAGGTCGGCGATACTACCTTGTGAACATGCATGTCGTTCCACTTGAACGTGTCGACAACCGGAAGCTCGCGTCCCGAACGCGCGGTGAGCGTTCCCGAATCGCCCACCTGCCCGCCCGACTCGGCGTAGAACGGGCTTTGATCGAGGACCAGCAGGCACTCAACACACGCATCCGTGCTTCCTTCGGGCCGCAGCGCCTTGTACCGCGCGACGCGGGCCTCGGCCTCGTCTTCCCGGTAGCCCACGAACGTGGTTCCGTCAATCTTCTGCAGCTCGACCCAGCCCTCGGCCGTCAAGCCGGCATCATCCCCGCGCCTGGTCGCCTCGCGCCCGCGATCGCGCTGCTGTTCCATGAGCTCGTCAAACCCGCGCTCGTCAACCGTGAAGCCTTTTTCCCGGGCCATCAGGCGTGTCAGGTCCATGGGAAAACCATACGTGTCGTACAGTGTAAATACGTCGGCGCCGGACAGCTCGGTGTCACCTTCCGCGGTCGACCGCTCCATCATCTGCGAAAAGATTTCTATCCCCTGCTCCAGGGTCTGTCCGAAGCGTTCCTCTTCGCTGCGAACGAGCTGCACCACATGCTCGCGGCGCTCGCGGAGCTCGGGAAACGCATCGCCCATCATATCGACAACGGCGGGCACGATCGCGTGAAGAAACGGCCCGCGAAACCCGAGCTCCCTGCCGAACCGGTATGCGCGCCGCAACAGGCGGCGCAGCACGTACCCGCGGCCCTCGTTTGACGGAAACGCGCCGTCGGTAATAGCAAAAACAAGCGCGCGGATGTGGTCGGCGATAACACGAAACGGTACTCCTTCGGCGCCGTGCCCGTATCGACGGCCCGAGAGCTTTTCGAGCCGGGCGATTACCGGTAGGAACAAATCAGTTGCGTAGTTGGATTCCGCACCCTGGATCAATCGCACAACACGCTCAAACCCCATGCCCGTGTCAACGTGCTTTTTGGGCAGGTCCTCGAGACTGCCGTCCTTGCGGCGGTTGTGCTGGATAAATACCAGGTTCCACACTTCGAGAAACCGGCCGTCCTGACCGTTGACCCCTTTGGCCGGATCGCGAAACACCTGTTCGCGGTCGGCGGCATCGCCGGTATCGTAGTGGATTTCCGAGCACGGGCCGCACGGCCCGGTCTCGCCCATCTCCCAGAAATTGTCTTCATCGCCGAACCGGAGCACTCGCTCGGTCGGAATCCCGGTTTCACTCACCCACAACTTCGCGGCCTCGTCGTCGGTATGATGCACGGTCGCGAACAGCCGGTCCTTGTCGAGTCCCCACACGCCCGTAAGCAGCTCCCACGCCCAGCGGACGGCATCCTTCTTGTGGTAGTCGCCGAACGACCAGTTGCCCAGCATCTCGAAAAACGTGTGGTGGGAATGGTCCCGCCCGACTTCTTCGAGGTCGTTGTGCTTCCCCGAGACCCGCATGCATTTCTGAGAATTGACGGCGCGCGAAAGCCCGTCTCGGTTCTCGCCCAGGAATATCGCCTTGAACTGGTTCATGCCCGCGTTGGTAAACAGCAGGCTCGGATCGTCCTGGGGAATAACCGGCGCGCTGCGCACAAAGGTATGGCGCTTCCCCTTAAAGAAGTCAATGAATTCCTGGCGTATTTGATTTGCAGAGCGGGTCATATCAACGCCTCTCGCTCGCTCATGATGAGCCAGGCTTGCCGGCATCAAGCAGCTTCGCTTTGCTCAGATACTCTTCGGTCTTGGAGTAAATGTCCTTTGCGTCCTCAAGGCACTGCTGCGCCTGTGCGCAATCCAGAGGAACATCGAATCCGTAATCCCCAAGTTGTCGATCTCGGAAAAGGCGCGTGATTCGCTTGCTGAGTTGCCTATCGAACACATTTGTCTTTAGAAATTGTTCGCTAAACCCACTGAGTACGGCGCTATGCTTCGAGTATGTCAGGCCTTTTGTCAGAAGAAGACCCTCCATACAGTAAAAAGCGGCATAATAGGAACGGGAACATGAGAAATCGAAATTATCGTCCGCAATCTCTCGCGCAGCGGAATCCAGCGCCCGACGAGCCTTGTTCATCATTCTTGCGAGTTGCTCAGCCAGTTTTCGATCTCCTTTCATACGGACACCCCATCGTTGGCTACGTTGAGTAAAAGCGGATCGAAAGGACGTTCATGACGCATCCTGTCCGAAATGGGGAAGGCCGATATTACTGTTTGGTGTTGGAGCAACACTTCCCCGGCAGCTTCATCTATGGCTTCGACTACATCAGGCGAAATCGTCTGCACCACAATCAAACAGTCGAAATCACTTCCTTCTTTTGCATCTCCTCGGGCCTGCGAGCCAAAAAGGATCAGTTCCTTGAGATTTGCACCCAGGCGATCATGCATGATGTCGACGAAAGATGCGAAACCTCTGTTCCCCGAGCGCGAGACACGTGCCATACTACTCGCCTTTCTCCGCCTTGGGCTCGGCCTGCGCGGGCTGCGCAAGACCGACCTTCTCACGCACGCGCTGCTCTATGGTCGCCAGTATATCAGGGTTCTCATCGAGGAATTCCTTGGACCGCTCTCGTCCCTGGCCGATACGGTCACCCTCGAATGAAAACCACGCGCCGCTCTTCTCGACAATATCGTTTGCCACCGCCAGGTCGAGGAGGTCGCCCGTATACGAGATGCCTTTGCCGTACATGATGTCAAACTCGGTGTCCCGGAACGGGGGCGCGACCTTGTTCTTCACGACCCTGGCCCGCGTGCGGCTGCCAATCACCTTGTCCCCGTCCTTGATGGCCCCGATCCGGCGCACATCGATCCGCACCGACGCGTAGAACTTCAGCGCATTGCCGCCGGTGGTGGTCTCCGGATTGCCGAACATCACCCCGATTTTCATGCGGAGCTGGTTGATAAACACCAGACAGCATCGCGACTTGGCGATAATGCCGGTAAGCTTGCGCAAGGCCTGGGACATGAGCCGCGCCTGAAGGCCCATGTGGCTGTCACCCATCTCGCCCTCGATTTCCGCGGCCGGCACCAGAGCGGCCACGCTGTCGACCACGATAATGTCTATCGCGCCGCTGCGCACGAGCGTATCGGCAATTTCCAGCGCCTGCTCGCCCGTATCAGGCTGCGACACAAGCAGATTGTCGACATCCACCCCGAGGTTCTTCGCATAGTCCGCATCAAATGCATATTCGGCATCAATCAGCACCGCAATGCCGCCGGCTTTCTGAGCGTTGGCTATGGCATGAAGTGCCAGCGTGGTTTTCCCGGATGCCTCCGGCCCGTAGATTTCCACCACGCGACCCTTGGGAAGTCCTCCCACGCCCAAGGCAACATCCAGTGACAGCGCGCCCGAGCCAATCGCGCGAACGTCATTCCTGGCCCGCGGCTCCGCACCTAGGCGCATGATAGAACCCTTGCCATGCTGTTTTTCGATCTGCGCGAGTGCGGCCTCTACCGCCGCGCCCTTGTTCTTCTGCTCCTGGACAACTGCCGGCGAACTGCTTTTCTTTGCCATAGGAAACTCCTTGAGGTACGGATTGCGATGGGAAAACCGGGAAGGTAAAATACCATCTGGTGAATGACGGGGATCATTGCATTGGCGAGTATTTCCTGTAAGGTGGAGGGGCCTGTCCGGCACTATTTCTTCCCACGGTCGGGTGCTCTACACCCCGCCAGGGAAAGGGCAAAGGAATACAATATGGTTATGGTGCGAAGCTCTGGTATACTCTACCCTTTGGAACGCGAGCGACCAAATACTCTTCATAACCCCCTGTTTTATATGTCAATGCCGTCCATGCCCCCACGGGGCAATAGGCACCGGATTTGGTGAGTGACACTGGAGTGATATCAATCCGGCAGACCATCCAACACTCTATTACTCCTTGGGTCCAATATTCCGCACTCACGTACACTCCACACCATCACCGCCTAACTCCATCTGGGCTGTTGAACCCGGTTTCACTGATCATTCGCGAAGAGCCGGGAACGGTGTTGCATTTTGCAACGTCCTTAGGTGCGCGAACTTACCAGATTGCCTGTATTGCGCCATACAGGGCAGTTTTTTCCTTGGCACGCGGGTTGCAGCTAGGCAGGGGACAGAGATATACGGATGTGGAGGAAAACACATGGATCTTGAGAAATTCACCAGAAAATCACAAGAAGCCCTGGTTCGGACACAGGAGCTGGTGGCGGAATACAATCACCAGGAGATCACGCCGCTTCACCTGCTCCTGGCGCTTCTCGAACAGGAAAACGGCCTGGTCCCCGCGCTTCTGAACAAAGCAGGCGCGGACCTGGGCGCGATACAGTCGGCAATTCGCGACAAACTTGCTGCCGTGCCCGCTGTCACCGGCGGGGGGGCCCAGCAGACCTATGCATCGCGTGGCTTTTCCGCGGTGCTTGGTGATGCCAAGAAACACGCTTCGCGGATGAAAGACGAGTACGTAAGCGTTGAGCACCTGTTTCTTGCCCTCATGGAAAAAGATGATGCCTGCAAGAACATCATCCGCGATGCCGGCATTACGCCCGACCAAATCATGGCGGGACTCAAGAGCGTGCGCGGCAACCAGCGGGTCAGTTCGCAGGACCCGGAAAGCACGTTCCAGGCGCTCGAGAAATACGGGCGCAACCTTACTCAGATGGCCCAGCTCGGGAAACTCGATCCGGTTATCGGCCGCGACGAGGAAATCCGGCGCGTGGTGCAAATCCTCTCGCGCCGCACCAAGAACAATCCGGTCCTGATCGGCGATCCCGGCGTGGGAAAAACCGCGATAGTCGAAGGGCTTGCATCGCGGATCGTGCGCGGAGACGTTCCCGAAGGCCTGAAGAACCGCCAGCTCGTGGCTCTGGACATGGGTGCGCTTGTGGCCGGCGCCAAGTTTCGCGGTGAGTTCGAAGAGCGGCTCAAGGCAGTGCTTCGGGAAATAACCGAGAGCAACGGCGAGATCATCCTGTTCATAGACGAGCTCCACACGGTCGTGGGCGCGGGCGCCGCCGAAGGCGCCATGGATGCGGGCAACCTGCTCAAGCCCATGCTTGCCCGCGGAGAACTTCACTGCATAGGCGCCACTACCCTGGATGAATATCGCAAGCACGTGGAAAAAGACAAGGCCCTTGAGCGGCGGTTCCAAACGGTGCTCGTGGACCAGCCCACGGTCGAAGACACCATTTCCATACTGCGCGGACTGCGCGAGCGCTACGAGATCCACCACGGCGTGCGCATCCGCGACAGCGCCATGGTTGCCGCGGCGGTCCTGTCAGAACGCTATATTTCCGACCGGTTCCTGCCCGATAAGGCCATCGACCTGGTCGATGAGGCCGCGGCGAAACTGCGCACCGAAATCGACAGCAGTCCGACCGAGCTCGACGAGGCCGTGCGCAAACAGATGCAGCTCGAAATAGAAATCGCCGGGCTCAAGAAAGAGAAAGACAAGGCATCCAGGGAACGGCTGGAGAAACTCAAGGCCGAGCTCGGTGATGTCAAGGCGCGCGTGTCCGAGCTGCGGGCGCGGTGGGAAGCCGAGAAGAACCAGGTGACCGGCTTGCAGCATCTGCGCGAGCGGCTCGATCAGGCCAGGCAGGAGCTGGAACGGGCCCAGCGGGACTACAATCTCAACAAGGCCGCCGAGCTGCAGCACGGCACCATACCCCACATGGAGGACGAACTGCATGCCGCTGAAGAGAAGCTGAAAAACCAGAACGGCGAGCGCCTGCTGAAGGAGGAAGTCGACGAGGAGGACATCGCGGCGATCATCAGCCACTGGACCCATATTCCGGTGAGCAAACTTGTCGAGGGGGAAAAGGAGAAGCTCCTGAAGCTGGGCGACCAGCTGCACGAGCGCGTGGTGGGCCAGAATGAGGCCGTGGATGCGGTCGCCGATGCCGTGCTGCGCGCGCGGGCCGGCATGAAAGACCCGCAGCGGCCCATCGGCAGTTTTATTTTCCTCGGCCCTACCGGCGTGGGCAAGACCGAGCTGGCGCGGTCGCTGGCGTACAACCTGTTCGATGACGAACATGCCATGGTGCGCATCGACATGTCGGAATACATGGAAAAGCACACCGTATCGCGCCTGGTCGGCGCGCCGCCCGGGTACGTGGGCTACGAGGAAGGCGGGCAGCTTACCGAGGCTATCCGGCGCAAACCGTACTCGGTCATACTGATTGACGAAATCGAGAAGGCGCATCACGATGTGTTCAACATCCTGCTGCAGATACTCGACGACGGCCGGTTGACCGACTCACATGGTCATGTGGTGAATTTCAAGAACACTATTCTGATCATGACCTCCAATATCGGCAGCCAGCGCATATTCGACAGCGCCGGGCAGGACTATGACACGATCAAGAAAGGCGTGCTTGGCGAGATGCGCCAGCATTTCCGGCCCGAATTCCTGAACCGGGTCGACGAAATTGTCGTGTTCCACAGCCTCTCCGAGGATAACCTGCTCGAGATCGTGGGCATACAGCTCGAACGGTTCAGGGAGCGGCTTGCCGATCGGCGTATCGCGCTGGATATCAACGAGGAAGCCAGGACGCTTCTGGCAAAGGTCGGGTTCGATCCGGTCTACGGCGCGCGTCCGCTGAAACGCGCTATCCAGCGGGAACTCGAGACCCCGGTGTCACGGATGCTTATCGCGGGCAAGCTCAACGAGGGTCAGAAACTCAAGGTCGGCGTAGTCGAGGATGACCTGGGTTTCGCCGTGGAAGACGGATGATTTCCGCGCTAGGGTAAGGCCATGACCTGCCGGACCAAAACGCTGCCTCCCGGTGATGTCACTCTCACCACAACGGCAACAGCGGGGAGCGTGCCTAACGTGACAAGCGTCATACCGGTCGCGGCCGTGGCGGAACAGAGGTGCGCGCCCGTGAGCGTGTAGATGCCGATGCGCGAGCCGGGCGGTACGTGAGTGATGCGGAGCGCGCGCGCGGTATGGTCGAGACGAAGAGCGGGCTCAGCCTGCGCGGGAGGGACAAGGCGTTTCAACGCGGAACCTGCCGCGGGGTCGACAAACACAAGGTAGCTCACGAAAAGCGCAAGCGATGCATCGTCTGATTCGTTCCCCGCGCGGTTGCCGCCCAGGACCATGGTGTCGCCCGCGTCGACGGCCGTTTCGTAGACCGGGTACACGCAGGTGTCATCATCGGGGTACCCGTTACCGATGACAGTGTCTCTCGTGGCATCCCACTCCGCCAGCCAATCGGGCAGGGACGAAGCACGGCCGTCATAAGCAACGCGGATCCTCGCATCATGCCCGGTGGCAAGAACCATGAATGTGTCGGCCGTGTTGGACTTGTCGTCGTTGGGATAGAATACGGTGACGGCGCCTTCACATGATGCGGGAACCCGCGCAAGCACATACGGCCGGTCGGGGTATGCGCTGTCGCCTTCCGCCGCGGTCCGAAGTGATGCCGTATTTGCCGTCGCGCCCTCGAACCGGACCAGGGTCACGCCGTCCAGCGAAGTAGCCGGCGGGGGCGGCGGGTCGGGCTCGGGGCTGAACCCGACAGTCGTATCGGGCTGTGCGGGAAACAGGCTGTTGATATACTCCTCGATATTGGTGTATCCATCGCTGTCGCGATCCGCCGCCGCATCGCCGTCATTTTCGGGCGACAGATCTCGCGCGGTTTCCCACGCATCAGGCATGCCGTCGTTGTCGGCATCAGCAGGCGCCGGGCCGCTCGCATACACAGGCCACCCGCCTACCTCATCCTGCGAATCGATAATATGTCCGTTTCCGTCGATGACCTGCCGTGCGACGCGATCATCGACCGCATCGCGCGCCGGCGCCAATGCACCGGCATAGCTCAACACCGAGCCGTATGCGTCTGCGGCAGATTGGGCCGTAATGCCGGACCCGGCAAACACCGGCGCGGCACTTTTAAACTGCTCGAGCTTATCGTCGCCATCGCGATACAACACAATGTCCCATTCATCGTATGAGTCATCGGGACGGGTAGGGCCGAGATTGTCGTGCAGGTAGAAGCTGGAGCCGTCGGGGTCCTTGTCCCGGATATAGAATGCCTTGATGCGCTTGTGGGTGCTGTCGCTCTGCGGGCCGACCCGGTAACAGTTGCCGATGATATTCGCCGTATGAATGTTTCCCGTTCCGGTAAAGGTCGTCCCGTCGGCCTGCCAGTTGTAGATGACGTTATTGATCATTTCGAGCGAAAGCCCGTCGGCATTGACCATCGGGTTGCGGCTGTAGTTGTGCGCGAACAGGCAATGATGCAGTGATACATTTTTCGCGGTGCCCGAGAGCAGCAGGCCCATGGCATGAAGCTCGCCTTCGTGATGGATGCTTTCGAGAAGGCCCTCGGAAAAGATGCACCACTGGAATGTGATATCGCTGTTTCTGGTGTAATTCATCGATGCGTTTTCATCAATGGCCCACGAAAACGAGCAGTGATCGATCACCACGTTGTACACGCTGTCGCTCATGCCCAAAACAGCAATCCCGTCGCGCACCGAAACATCGGTGCCTTCAGCATCGCCCACGCGCACGCGCATCCCGCGAACAATAACATCGTGCGTGCGAACGGCAATACGCCCGCCCTTCAGGCAGATCCCGTCGCCGGGCGCTGTCTGCCCCGCGATCGTGATATACGGGTTTTCGATGTCCATCGGCCGATCGAGCGTAACAATGCCGCCGGTCTTGAATACGACAATTCGCGGGCCGATTTGATCGACCGCCCAGCGAAACGTTCCGGCGGAGCCGTCGTCGTCGAGGCTGGTAACGCACAAAACATCGCCGCCGCGGCCGCCGGGCGTTTCAGAGCCGAAACCCTCGGCACCGGGAAACGCGGGCAGGGAGAAGGCTGGGCTGGCGACAAGAATCAGAAGGAAGAAAGCGAAACGGGCGTACAGGAACACTTGCATGGCAAACCCCTCTCATGCGCAGGAAAAAGACCTGACTATTGCCGTGCAACGTCCCCCGGACCGGAACAAACAATATATGCATTTTTGGATGGACCCGCAGCCACAATATGCGCGGTCGGTCGAGAAACGGGTGCTAAGGGCATTACTTCCGATCCGGCGCCGGCGGATCCACGAGCTGGATGTGGATATCGTCGAAACAGACCTTGCCGTCGGAAGGCGCGAGTCCCATGACGACGGTCATCCAGCAGGCGCCCTCGGGGGCCGTGGCCCGGGCTTCGACACGGGTCCAGTCGTAGGTGCCGGCGAGAAGGTCGGCACGGGTGTCCTTGTTCACCAGGGCGGCCCTGCCGCTTTCGAACCCGAACGCATCCAGGAACCTGACCACCACGCTCACCCCGGTTCCCTCGTTGACCGGCGCGACATCCTCCGCCTTGGCCCACATGTCAACCGCCATGGTGATGCCGGGTTTCACGGGGATCGCGGCGGATGTCCACGTGATGGTTTGCCCGAACGGCCTGCCCTTGGACCGCGAGGTGCTCTGGAGAAACAGAACGCCCCGCCGTCCGGCATGGGCGCCCGTGTCGTTCCGGTCCCACCGGGCCTGCGGCGGCGTGTTTATCCAGTCGCGCTGCGGATGCGAGGAACGCCAGAACATGGGCTCATCGATGCCGTTCTCCGAACGGACCTGAAGCGTCGGGTCGTGCAGAATCGCCACGGGAACATCGCTGTGCCGCGCCGCCCAGGGAAGCGTCCAGATTGGCTCGAGCCCCAAAACATCGGGCGAGAACCTTCCGGTATGCGCGTTGGCATCCCACCCGGTATGTTTCCGGTACGTTTCGAAGTCGCTGATCTGCTCCTGGGCGAGCAGGGCGAAATCGCTGTCTCCCTCCATACGGTCGTAGTAGTTGCCCTCGAGGCGATTGGTCAATACTCCCGGCGGCGGCGCCTTCTCCCGTTCGTCGGCGGAAGGCCAGGAATGCGATGCCATGGGCACGCTCACCGCGCGTCCGCTTACCTGAATCAGGTTGGCATGAAGGCTGTTGTACGCGCTTGCCTCCTGGAATTCGTCGTATGCATGCCACACGCAGAGCCCTTCAAAAAGCTGCCGCCCCCACATCGCGCTTTCCGCGGCTTGCGTAATAGGTTTTCCGACTTCGTCGAACCCGCGGCCGAACGCGGCATACCGGGAAACGTGGGTCTGGCCCCAACCGAAAAACTCGCGGTTGAAAACCCAGTTGCGCGTGACAAGGTTGGCCTTGGCCTGGCGCAGCGTGATGCCCATGGCGCAGTCCTGCAGGCAGTTGTATGCCGCGATGTTTCCGTCGGCGGTATGCTCGATATACATCCCGGCGTGCGGAAGGCGCGCGCAGGCGTTTCCCATGTACGCATTGTTATTGCAGTTGATATCAGGCCAGATGCCGGTGGCAAAGCAGTGCGAGAACACCCGGGTGTGCGGGCCGACTTTCACCGGGCCGGGGGTGTGGTCCATAACCCAGTTCTGCCGGTACAGGCATCGCGAGCCGCCGTTCTGCTTGAGATTGCCTGCCCAGTGCTCCAACGGGTCCCAATTGATTGCATTTGCAACGACAAGGTTCTCTTCGATAAGTGATTCGTCATCCCCGTCGCCCTGCCAGATAGCGTTGCCGTTGCATTCCATGATGGTGTTGCGGACATAGTGGGCATTGTGCCCGCCGCGGATGCCCGTGCCGCCGGCGCGGGTGATCAGACAATGCTCGACCGTGAGCCGCTCGCTTCCCGTGGCATCGATTGCCTGGCCCGCGGACCGCGTGAGATGCATCCCCCGCACGAGTACCTCGCGATGTCCGTTGATCTCGATCAGCGGTCCGACCACGGGAATGGTGATTTTCGCCGCACCCGGCATTTTCTTCCCGTTGACATTGATTTCCACGCGTCGATGACCCGTGTCGACATGGAAGCACATATGGTCCTTTTCGCTGGTAAGCGGCTCCAGGCGACAGATGAGCATCTCGTCGTTGTACCACAGCCAGGGGATGGTCGATGACGATCCCTCGGGCAGGGGCCAGGAGAACACGCCGGGCCTGTTGCGCGCCGCTCGAAATGCCGATCCTTCGACAACGGTCGCGCCGTCAAGCACGACACCGGGCTTGTCGGCAACGATCCGGATGCCGTCGCACGGGAGTACCACGCGCTCGTGGTAGATTCCGGGAGACACGGCAATCGTGTCGCCCGGCTTCGCCCGTCTCAGGGCGCGAGAGATAGTCGGGACGCTGCTTTTGGTTTTTCCGCCGACCGTTATTTTTCTGGGTCTCCACGAGGTGCTGGTTGCCATAATTCCTCTGCCTTGGATGGTGGGTATGCCTACCAGCACAATATACTACTCGAAATGCCGGTTCCCCTCGAGCGGGCGCCACCGCAGTACGCTCCGGCCGAAGTGTCGGTCCGGCCTTGCACGACGCCCGAGGGACAAGTATATTTCGGCGTGGTATGAAGAAGCTCGATCTGCTCATGGATGCCACTGCTCTCGACCGGGCCCTCAGCCGTATTTCCCACCAGATTCTTGAAAAAAATCCAGACCTCGGCACTCTCGGCATTGTCGGCGTACGCACGCGGGGCGCGCCCCTGGCCAAACGCATTGCGGCGAAGCTCAACGACATGGAGAAAACATCTCTGGTGCCGGGCACTCTCGACATTACGCTCTACCGCGATGACTATCGAAAGACGCTCAAGCAGCCCCAGGTGCAGGTTACCGATATCCAGTTTGACATCAACGACAAGAATATCGTACTGGTCGATGATGTGCTGTATACCGGTCGCACGGCGCGGGCGGCGCTCGATGCATTGATGGATTTCGGCAGGCCCCGCACGATCCAGCTGGCCGTGCTTATCGACCGCGGCCTGCGCGAACTGCCCATCCGGGCCGATTTTGTCGGCAGAAAGATCTCCACGCAGAAAGAGCAGGAGGTTTCGCTGCGACTCAAGGAAACAGACGGTGAGGACGGGGTCTGGCTGGTGAAACTCGAGGAAGGTGATTGAGGTATGCCGCTTTCGATCCAACACCTGCTCGGGCTCGAAGGCGTATCCAAAAGCGACATCACTCATATTCTCGACACGGCGGACAGTTTCTACGAAGTACTCCAGCGCGAAATCAAGGTCGTGCCCACGCTGCGCGGAAAGACCATAGTCAACCTGTTCTACGAGCCCAGCACGCGCACCCGGTTTTCATTTGAGCTCGCGGAGAAACGTCTTTCCGGCTCGCCCCTGAATTTCTCGGCATCGACCAGCTCGGTGAAAAAAGGCGAGTCGCTGAAAGACACCGTGCGCAACATTGCCGCCATGAAGATCGACATGGTGGTGGTGCGGCACGGCGCGGCAGGTGTGCCGTACTTTCTCACGCAGTGCACGGATGCGGTGATTGTCAATGCCGGAGACGGCCTCCACGAGCATCCCACGCAATCGCTGCTGGACATGATGACAATCCGGCGGCATTTCGGGAAGCTCGAAGGCTGTAAGGTCGCCATCGTGGGAGACATCTGGCACAGCCGTGTGGCGCGCTCCAACGCGTGGGGCATGAAAACCATGGGCATGGACGTTACCCTGTGCGGGCCGCCCACGTTTCTTCCGCAGCATCCCGAGAGCCTCGGGGTGCGCGTGACCGACAACCTTGATGATGCCCTTGACGGGGTAAATGTCGTGATGATGCTCCGGGTCCAGTTCGAGCGCCAGGGGACCGGGCTGTTCCCCTCAATTCGAGAGTACCGCGAGCGTTACGGGCTCGATCGGGAGCGGCTGTCACGGCTCCCGGCCGAGTTGATTGTCATGCATCCCGGCCCTATCAACCGCGGCATCGAACTGGCCTCGAACGTCGCGGACTGCGAACAGTCGGTCGTTCTCGATCAGGTGACGAACGGCGTGGCGGTACGAATGGCTGTTCTGTACCTTCTGGGAGGCGGCGAAAGTGCCTGAGAAACGCGGCATGGTGGTGTTCCCGGTCGACCCGCGCGAGCGGCCGCCATCGGTCCTCGTGACCGGCGGGCGGGTAATCGATCCGGTCAACGGCATCGACGACTACCTGACGATGGCGCTCGCCGAGGGTGTTGTTGCCGGCGTGGGCAAAGCAGCGCCCGAGGGTTTTCAGCCCGAGGTGACCATCGATGCCAAAGGCATGTGGGTGGTCCCCGGGCTCATGGACATGCACGTGCACCTGCGCGAGCCGGGAAGCGAAGACAAAGAAACGATTGCCACCGGTACCCAGGCCGCGGCCGCGGGAGGATTTACCGCGCTTGCCTGCATGCCGAATACCAATCCCGCGCTCGATGAGGAATCCAAGATCCGCTACGTGATCCAGCGCAGCGAGCAGTGCCCGTGCAGGGTGTTCCCGGTGGGAGCGATAACCACGGACCTGGCCGGCGAGAAACTGGCGCCGTTCGGCGAGATGGTGCGGGCGGGCGCCCGGGCGTTCAGCGATGACGGCCACTCGGTGAGAAACTCGTACATGATGCGCAATGCGTTCAACTATTCCAAGTCGTTCGGCGTGCCGCTGATATGCCACTGCGAAGATCATACGCTTACCGGCAACCGCCATATGAACGAGAGCGCCATGTCGACCCGGCTGGGCATACGCGGCATCCCGTCAATCGCCGAAGAGATAATCGTGGCGCGCGATATCATGATTGCGGAATATACCGGCGCGCGCGTGCATATCGCCCATGTCACCACTGCGGGGGCGGTGCACATCGTGCGCGAGGCCAAGGCGCGGGGCGCCGCGGTCACCTGCGAAACCTGCCCGCACTACTTCACATTTGTCGATGAGGACCTTGCGACCTACGACACCAACAAGAAGATGAACCCGCCCCTGCGCACGCCGCGCGACCGACAGGCGGTTATCGACGGGCTCGCCGACGGCACCATCGACGTGATTGCCAGCGATCACGCGCCGCACTGCGCCGAAGAAAAAGACGTGGAGTTCGCCGCCGCCGCGTTCGGGGTTATCGGGCTCGAGACATCGCTTGCCGCCGCAATCACGCGCCTGATCGACACCGGCGCGCTCATGCCGTCCGACCTGGTCGAGAAAATGAGCGTGGCGCCCAACCGCATACTCAACCTCGACGGCGGCGCGCTTTCAAGGTCCGCGCCGGCTGATGTCACCATTATCGATCCGTCGGCACAATGGACGGTCGATCCCTCGGCGTTCTTCTCCAAGAGCCGCAACGCGCCGTTCGCCGGCATGGCCATGCGCGGTCGCGCGCACGCCACGATCCTCGGCGGCCGCCCGGTGTTCTCCCGCTGATCCCGCCCCGACCCGTCAATGTATTTTCGTTTTCTCGCCTCTCTGTTGTACCATCAACGCGAAGGAATGATGCGGTATGGTTTCTCACGCGCGTGATCTCTTTACAAAATCTTTCGGGAGCGATCCGCAGAGCGTATCACGCGCGCCCGGACGCGTCGAGGTGCTCGGGAACCACACGGATTACAATGAAGGGTACGTGCTGTCGTGTTCCATCGACCGTGCCGTGTTCGCGGCGGCATCGCGCAGCAGTGACGAGGACGGGTTCGGGTTCGTATCGTCGCAGTTCCCCGAGGTGGTCCGTGTCGGGGATCCGGCGCGCAAGAGCGAACAGAAGTGGATAGCCTATCCGCTGGGCGTGTATGCGGTGCTGAAGCAGGGCGGATATCCGGTCGGCCCGTTCAGGCTGGCGGTGCACGGAGACATACCGATAGGCGGCGGGCTGTCGTCGTCGGCCGCGCTCGAGGTCTCCACCGCGCTCTGCCTGGGCGATCTGTTCGGTTTCGAGATAGAGCCCGTGGACATGGCCAAGATCTGCCAGCGCGCGGAGAATGAGTTTGTGGGCGCCAACTGCGGCCTGCTCGACCAGTTCTCATCGCTTTTGGCCGAAAAGAACCGGTTGCTGTTCATCGATTTCCGTTCTCTCTCGTACCGGACCATCCCGCTGCCCGCCGACAACATCTGTGTGGCCGTCACGATGTCCGGCGTGACCCATACCCTGGCCGAATCGGCATACAATGACCGGCGGCGGGAGTGCGCGGCCGCGGCAGACTATTTTGCATCGGTAAACCCCAACGTAAAGACGCTCCGGGACGTGACCATGGACATGATCGTGGCGCATCAGGACCGGCTCGAACCGGATACCCTGAAGCGCGCGCGCCATGTCGTCGGCGAAAACGAACGCGTGTTGTCCGGCATCGGGCATCTGGAGCAGGGAGCGCTGCGGGAATTCGGACGCATCCTTTACCGGTCGCACGAAAGCTCGCGGCTCAACTTCGAGAACTCATGCGATGAGCTCGATACCCTGGTCGGTATTGCCCGCACGGTTGAAGGCGTCTACGGATCGCGCCTGACCGGCGGCGGGTTCGGCGGCGCGACCCTGGCCATCCTCGACATCGCCGCCAAGGAGCGCTTCGAAAAGACCATCATCGCGGAGTATAAAAAAGCCACCGGACGCGACACGGTCGTGCATTTCGCATCGGTCGCCGAGGGGGCCGGAATGGTGAATGAAGCGTGACCGGAAAAACACCGGGCTACATCGGGACAAACGCGTTGTACACCCGGAGGATTTCCCTCAGGGCTTTTTCTGGCTCCTCTGTCTGGTTGAGCGGGCGCACCATAGCAAAGTTCTTCGCGCCGGTCTCGAGAATCTGCGGCAGGTTTTCAGTGGTGATTGATCCCAAAACCACGGCAGGCACCGTGGCCAGGGAGAGCATTTCCCGCATGCCGTCGGTGCCAATCGGGGTATCGCGTATTTCCTTGGTTGGTGTGGCGAACACCGGTCCCACGCCGACATAATCGGGTTTGAGGGCGCAGGCCTCGCGGGTCTGCGCCGGCGTGTGCGTGGAGATGCCCACGATGCTCCGGTCGCCCACCGTGCTTCGGGCATCCGCGTAGGGCGTGTCGCTCTGCCCGACATGGACACCGTCGGCGCCAACCTGCGCGGCGATGTCCGGGTGGTCGTTCACGATGAACCGCGTGACGCCCCGCGCGGTGATCTTCCTGAGCTTCGCGGCCATGCGCGCGATATCGTCCTTGGGCACGTTTTTCATGCGGAGCTGGACAAACGCTATTCCGTTGTCCACGCACAGACGCGCGCAGTACTCGTATCCCGCGGCGGGGTTGGTGAGTATCGCGTAAAACCCGAAATGATGCGGCACGGCTGCGGCCATGGAGATGTCCTTTTGTCGGGCAAATATAACATGCCGTCGTGTCAATCACAAGCGAAAATTGCGTGAGCAACTCAGGTCACGCGGTACCCGTCCCGTGTTTTTTGCAAAAACCCTTCACGCGCGAGCGCCTCGAGGATGCGGCGCAGCCGCGCGGGCTTCACCGAAAGCGCGCGCGCACCACGCGCCACGGTTACCGGGCCTCCCTGGAGGGCGTATTGCAGGATCCGCCCGCGCACGTGCCGGTCGCTGCCTTCAAACGGCTTCTGCCTCACATGATGCGCGCTTCTTCGCGAAGGATTTCCATGCGTGCGCTTGAGCGCGGCCCCGTAATCCATGAGCGCGTTGTACCACCGCGACGGGGATGCGCGGTCGAGCGTCTGTTCCACGAGGGGTGCGATGCGCGCATCCGGGACCGCCTTACTTCGCGGGAAGAAATGATGGATGAACACGGTCCGGATATTCGTCTCGATGAACACGGCCGGGGCATCAAAAGCAAAGGCGGTTATCGATGCGGCGGTTGCCGGCCCGATGCCCGGCAGGAGACGAAGGATTTCCGGATCGCGAGGAAGCCTGCCCCGGTACTTGTCGCGCACTTCGCGGGCGCACCGGTGAAGCATCAGCGCGCGGCGGTTGTAGCCGAGGCCCTGCCACGCCGCAAGGACCTGCGCGGTGGATGCCCCGGCCAGGGCGGCAAAGCTCGGAAATGCCCTGATGAAGCCGGGGTACTTCTGCGCGACCCGGTCGGCCCGGGTCTGCTGCAGCATTATCTCTGAAACGACCACCCGGTACGGCGACACATTCTTTCGCCACGGCAGGTCGCGTCTCGCGTGCGCGTATACGGCGCGGCGGAACGCTTTCCGGTCTTCGGGCCCAAGCTTCCGGTGGCGCATGCGCTTCCTTGTCGGACGGGGGACCCGTCCCGATACCTCATTCATGCCACGGCATCTATCTTTGCGGCGACAATAAAATCGTTCTCGGACAGGCCGAGAATGGCATGCGTGTACACCTCGACGTGCACTTTCCGGTAGTAGATGTGGATGTCGGGATGATGTCCTTCACGCTCGGCGATCTGAGCTACCTTCTCCGCGAACGCCATCGCGCCCCTGAACCCGCTGAATTCGAAGCTCTTTGCGAGCTTGTGTATTCCGCTCCTGTCCAGCCGCCAGCCTTTCAGCCTGGCCAGCAGGTCCTGTTCCCCGGCTGCTCCCAGGGGCGGCGCGCTGCCGTCGCACGGCACACAGTGTTTCTGTTGCAGATCCATGGCAACCTCCCCTCTTTCACGCGCGGTCCGGCATATCTGCCGCCGTTTTGCGCTCACCACAAACTCCACCGGATTACGGGCAGCGGGAAAGGATGTTTCGGCCGTATATCATGAAACATGATAAGCCGTTACACGCATTGTCGGAGGGGCAGTAAATAAGTATTTTTCAACAATCCGGGCGGCTGTCACCATTTGGCATTGCGAGGGAACCCGTATGTGCGGCATTGTAGGCTACATCGGGAAACGCAAGGCGTATCCGATTCTCATGGAGGGCCTGAGCGCCCTGGAGTACCGCGGGTATGACAGCGCCGGCATCGCGATTGTCGACAGGGCCAGGTTCGCTGTCCACAAGGTCAAGGGCAAGGTCGATGCACTCAAGGAGCAGACCAAGGGCAAAAGGCTTAACGGGACAATCGGGGTGGCGCACACGCGCTGGGCCACCCATGGCGCACCGTCGCAGGCAAACGCCCATCCCCACAAAGATGCATCCGGCAGAATCGCCCTGGTCCACAACGGGATCATCGAGAACTACACCACGCTGAAACAGAAGCTTGTCAATGACGGCGTAACGTTTCGCAGCGAGACCGACACCGAGGTCCTGGCGCAGCTTATCGGCAAGTATTACACCAACGGCGATCTTGCCAAGGCAGTCAGGCGGGCGCTGGCCGAGGTCGAAGGCACATTCGGCATTGCGGTACTCGCCCAGGACAATCCCACGGTTCTGGTCGGCGCCCGGAAGGGCTCGCCTCTGGTAGTCGGCATAGGCGATGACGAGTACATTCTCGCCTCGGACACGTCCGCCATCGTGCGCCACACCAATCAAGTTATTTACCTGAAAGACAACAACCTCGTGGTGCTGAGCGCTGACGGCTATTCCACCACTACGCTTGATAATCGGCATGTGTCCTGCGAGGTACAGACCCTCGAGTACGGGGCCGAGGCGCTTGCCAAGGACGCGTACGACCATTTCATGCTCAAGGAGATCATGGAGCAGCCCGAGACCATTCGCAACGCCATGCGCGGCAGGCTGCTGGTGGACGACGGCGCGGCGCGGCTTGACGGGCTCAACCTGGTGCTCAACGAGCTTCGCCGGATAGACAGGTTGATCCTGGTCGCGTGCGGCACGAGCTGGCATGCGGCGCTCGCCGGAGAGTATATCATCGAAGACATGGCGGGGATTCCGGTCGAGGTTGAATACGCATCCGAGTTTCGCTACAGAAATCCGATTATCGGGCCCAATACTCTCGTGTTTGTCATCAGCCAGTCCGGGGAGACGGCCGACACCCTGGCCGCGCTTCGCGAGGCGGCCCACAAGGGAGCGACGGTTTTGGGCATCTGCAATGTCGTGGGGTCGAGTATCGCGCGCGAGACCCACGGCGGCGTGTACCTCCACGCCGGCCCCGAAATCGGCGTGGCATCCACCAAGGCGTTTACGTCGCAGATAACCGTGCTGAGCCTGCTCATGATTCTTCTGGGGCGCATGCGACGAATCTCAAGCAGCGACGGGGTTTCGTTTGCCAGGGCGTTGAGCAGGATCCCGGGGCAGGTCGAAAAGATCCTGAAACAAAACGATGCGGTCAAGAAGATTGCCAGGATTTACGCGCGGCACAATAATTTCCTGTATCTGGGCCGGTCGTATAATTTCCCGGTCGCGCTCGAAGGAGCGCTCAAGCTGAAGGAGATTTCGTATGTGCACGCTGAGGGGTACGCGGCCGCGGAGATGAAGCACGGGCCTATCGCGCTTATCGACAGGGACATGCCTTCGGTGGTGATTGCCATTCGCGACAGCGTATACGACAAGGTGATAACCAACATGCAGGAGATTCGCGCGCGCGGCGGCAAGATAATCGCCGTGGCCACCGAAGGCGACAAGAGCATCGCGCGTCATGCCGACCACGTGCTGTATATCCCCAAGACATTGCCTATCTTCTCTCCGCTTCTGACGGTCATTCCGCTGCAGCTTCTCGCGTATCACATCGCGGCGCTGCGCGGCTGCGAAATAGATCAGCCCCGGAACCTGGCAAAGAGTGTTACCGTTGAATAAGATGCTCGTGCGTACGGAGGCGGGAGACAGCCCGCGATGAAACCCAAACAGGAATACAGCGTCAAGCTCGATCTGTTCGAGGGCCCGCTCGATCTCCTGCTGTATCTTGTCACGAGGGCCGAAGTCGCGATCGCCGATATCCCGGTGGCGGCGATCGCCAAGCAGTATCTCGACTATCTCGACCTGATTCGCGAGCTGAACATCGAAATCGCCAGCGAATACCTGTCCATGGCGGCCACGCTGACCCGCCTGAAGGCCCGCGAGGTGCTGGGGGTCGAAGATGACGAGGTGCTGGAGGGCGCCGAAGACGAGATTTACACGCGCCAGCAGCTCATCGAAAAACTCCTGGAATACAAGAAATACAAGGAGGCCGCCGGCTCGCTTCGAACATACGAGTCCGAGCGCTACGGCAGTTTCCCGCGGGGCAAGGCCGAAGAGGTCGAGGTGCAGGACGACGAGCAGCAGGTGAGTCTGGGGTCGGTCGGCATCTTCGACCTGATAAGCGCGTTCAAACGGATTGTCGAGCGCGCCGGCCGGGAAGAGCAGGGGCAGCACTCGATCACGCCGGACACGGTCAAGCTTGACGATCGTATCGAACGCGTGCTGGGCGTCCTGCAGGACCAGGACGAAGTCCCGTTCGAGGCGCTGTTCGAAGACGATATGCGGCGGATCGTGCTGGTCGTGACATTCATGGCCATTCTCGAGCTGGTCAAGATGCGGAAAATCGCGTTCCGCCAGGAGGAGGTGTTCGGTCGGATTTTCGTGCGAAGCTGCATCGATCTGAGCGACTGATGCCGGCGGTGCATCGAATGACAACACGGTACAAGGAAAGTCATATGAGCGAAAAGGAACAGACGACCGAGACCAGGCAGGAAGACAGCGGTGTCCTTTCGGAGGAGGCGCGCGTGCTTGAGGCGCTGCTGTTTGCCTCCGACGAGGTCCTTACCCCGGCGGCGCTCAAGGGCCTTATCCCGGGCGGCCCGGATGCGCGGGCCGTGCGCAAGCTTGCCGCCGAGGTGAATATGCATCTCCAGAAGCAGCGCCATCCGTTCGAGATTGTCGAGCTGGGCGGCGGCTATCAGTTCAGGACAATCGCGTACTACCGCCCCTGGGTCGGCAAACTTCTGAAAGAAAAGACCACGCGCAAGTTGTCGCTGCAGGCCCTGGAATGTCTGGCGATTATCGCGTACAAGCAGCCGATTACCAAGGCGGAGATCGAGGCAATTCGCGGGGTTATTTCCGACGGCGCCATGAAGACGCTTCTGGAACGGCGCATGGCGACTATCGTCGGGCGAAGCGACAAGCCCGGGCGCCCCCTGCTCTACGGCACGTCAAAGGAATTCCTGGAGTACTTCGGGATAAACAAGCTCAGCGACCTGCCGCGTATCGAGGAGTTCGAGGCCATGGCCCGCGAGAAAATGGATCAGCTCAGCGAAGAGGAACAGGCCATGCTCGAGGCCGCGCCTGACGACACCGAAGAACTGGAGCAGGAAAGCGGCGAAGCCGCATCTGATAACGCGCCGCAACCCGGTGGTGAGGATCCCGGGGAATTCGCAGAAGAACGTCAGGCGGATGCCGAGAACGCTGAAGAAAGCACTTCTGCAGAACGAGAGGCATCAGAAGACGAGCCAGCCCTGCGTGAAGGAGATACCGGCGCGCAGCGAGGCAACGAAAGCCAAGGCGGTTCAAAGGACAGTGCCTGATAGATGCACTCAGATAGGGGGCCACGCATGGACGGAGGTAACTATATAACCCGGCATCGAAGCCGGTTGATTGTACAGTTATCTCCGCACCTGATTCCCGACGCCTGCTCCTACTGCCTGATCACCACGCGCGCCGACCGGTTGCCGCCGGTGTCGGTGACCCGTACCACGTACACGCCCGGCTGAATGCCCGCCTGAAGCGCCACGCACCCGTCACGCAACCGCCACCCCGAACGGACGTTGGAGCCGTCCGCAGCAAACACGGATGCGCGCGCGATGGATGCGCCGCGGAGTTTCACCAGCGCGGCGCCGTGCACGTGACGCACTTCCATGCCGGCGCCCGCGGGACGGATACTGGTGCGCCGTCCGGCGCGGCTTGCGCCGAACCACTCGTCACTGTCCCACCACTCCGGCTTGTCAAATTCATCGCCTTCGGCCACGATGTACGTGGTCCAGCGGACCGTAATCGGCAGATACAGGCTGACATCGGGATGCCCCTCCCATCCCGACCAGCTCGATGCAATCGGTTTTGAGCATGCCGAGCCTCCCTCCTTGAGTACCGCCTGCGGATAGCCCGTGCCCATGATACTCCAGTCGGCCGTGCCGTATGTCCACCAGGGAAGCTCCTGCTCGTGCCAGTACACCGCGGGGAACGGGAAGTCGCTGCAGTTGTGACACATGTGCCACTGGGTGCCGTTGCCCGAGCCGGGCGGGTTGTCTTTATTCAGGCACATCTGGAACGCCGAGTTCATGTGCGGTTCGGGCATGGAGTGGATCTCGTAGCGGACGTATGATTTCCCGTTGGCGTAGTTGGGGCTTGTCCAGTCCTCGGGCACCGAGTCGGAGAACTGGAGGTTCATGTGAGATTCCCACCCGTTGTACGGCGGGTTGTCCTGAATGGAAAACTCGAAGACCGTATCGATAAGCAGGAACTGCTCTGCGGAGGCGGCAACGACCGCGGCGAGGAGCATTGCACAAAAAGAGGAGAGCTTCATGGGTGTCCTCCGTCAAGGATTGAATTCGCGGACAACCGGCCCTCCATACGGGATGCCGGCGCTATTGCTTGATCACCACCCGCGCCGACCGGTTGCCGCCGGAATCGGTTACCCTTATCAGGTACGTGCCCGGAAGAATGCCCGCCTCAAGCGCCACGCGCCCCTCATGCAACCGCCACCCCGAACGGACTTCCGAGCCGTCCGCCGCAAACACTGCTGCGCGCGCAATGGATGCATTCCGGAGTGACACCACCGTGGCATTAGCGAGCCGGCGGACCTCCATGCCGCCGCTTGCGGGATGCGCCCGCGTGCGGCGGCCGGCAGTACCGGTCCCGATGAAATCATCGCTCTGCCAGTATTCGGGTTCGTCGAATGTGCCGCCGTTCGAAACCATGATTGCGGTTACGCGAAGTGTTATCGGGTAGTAAAGATTGAGGTTCGGGTATCCCGCCCAGTTCGACCACATGCATCCCGTACAAATCGGGATCCCGCATCCTTCGCCTTCTTTAACAACCATCTGGGGATAACCTACACCAAAGTTGTTCCACTGCGCGCTCCCCTGGGGGTATACGAACCATGCGTTGGCCGCCTGGTCGACACGGCGCACGTCACCGGAGGAGTAGAACCAGGTGCAGGTAACACAAGTATGCCAGATTGTGTTTCCCGACCCTTGGGGATTATCGTTGTTCATGCACAACTGCATGGCCGTTCCCTTCGGCTGGCCTTCGGGCATCTCATGAATCTCTAGCCGGACATAGATGTGCCCGCTGCTGTAATCGGACCAGTCCGTAGGCACTTCGCTGCCGAACAAAAGGTTGTAATGCGACTGGACCGCGGCGCCCGCGATGTGATACGGCGGGTTGTCCTGCAAAATGAATTCGAAAAGCGTATCGATGACGACAAACTGGTCTGCATTGGCCCATGCCGCACATGCGGTAAGTGCAAGGCTAAGCATGCGTAGTTTCATCAAATCCCCCGGACTGTTGTGGTTCAAATCGCAACATCGATAATATAAGAGGACGGAGGTTAGTGCACCAACCAACAAGACTTTCCAATTTGGTGTAAAGTCGCCATTCTCGCCAGCTTGGTTTCAGCTCTTCGGCCCCGAGTCCACGAAAACGAATGCATTCAGACAACCAATTTATATTCAGACGAAGACCCTGCACCCCCATATCGTAGACCTGCAATGAGTATCCCGAGCAAGCAGAAGCAATCAAGCCGCGCCAAAGCCACCCCCATGATGCGCCAGTACACGGCGATCAAGGAGCAGAACCCCGGCACGGTGCTTCTGTACCGCATGGGCGATTTCTACGAGATGTTCAACGAGGATGCGAAAATCGCCTCGCGCGTGCTGGGCCTGACCCTTACCAGCCGCAACCACGGCGGGACCGAGAACACCCCGCTGGCCGGGTTTCCGCATCACGCGCTTGACAGGTACGCAAACCGCCTGGTTCGCGCGGGATACAAAATCGCGGTCTGCGAGCAGACCGAAGATCCCAAGACCGCCAAGGGCGTGGTCAAGCGCGATGTCATTGAAGTCATCACCGCGGGGACGGCCACCGAAGACAATTTCATTGACGAAAAGCGCAACAACTTCATCATGGCGGCGGTTGCGGCAAACGGCGAAGCGGGCGTGGCCATCGCCGACCTGTCAACCGGCGAGTTCTCGGTCGAGGAGGTTCCTGTTTCCCGCCTCGAAGAAGAAATCGTCCGGCTCGAGCCCGCCGAAATGCTGGTCGCGCAGGGGGAAAACAGCGGCATCGAAGGCATGGTGACGGAGAATTTCCGGCAGGTGTACCTGTCAAAATACGATCCCTGGAAGTTTACATCCGAGCACGGCGACGAGGTACTCAAGACTCATTTCGGCATTGCATCTCTTGACGGGCTCGGGCTGGAGGGCTTTTCCCTCGGAATCGGCGCCGCGGGCGCGCTCATGTCGTATCTCAAGGAACAGAAAAAGAACGACCTTCGCCATATCACGGGCGTGACACCGCGCGCGCTGAGCGAGTTCGCCGAGCTGGATCCGGCAAGCATCCGCAATCTCGAGATTCTGCGGCCCATGCACGGTGATGATACGCACGGTACGCTGGTCGCGGTGCTCGACCACACCAGCACTGCCATGGGCGCGCGCCTGCTCAAGCGCTGGCTCACGCATCCGCTCAAGAGCATCGCGGCCGTCAACGCCCGTCTCGACGGTGTGGCCTGGCTGCGAAGCGATGTGTTTGTACGCGGCGAGATGGTGGTCCTGCTCAAGGGCGTTGCCGACATCGAGCGGCTCATCGGCCGTATCACGTTCGAGCGCGCCAGCGCCCGCGATTTGGTCAGCCTCAAGGAATCCCTGCGGGCATTTCCCCGGATCCGCAAGGCGCTTGAGACGGGATCCGCGAAGCTGCTCGAGAGGATCGGGGAAGCCCTTGACGGGTTCGAGGATATCGCCGCGCGCATTGACGGCACACTCGTGGACAGCCCGCCGCTCTCTGTACGGGAAGGCGGCCTGGTGCGGCCGGGCGTGTCGGCGGAGCTGGACGAGCTCAAGGATGCATCGAAAAACGGCAAGCAATGGATAGCGCGACTTCAGGAAACCGAACGCGCGCGCACCGGCATCTCCTCGCTCAAGGTCGGGTACAACAAGGTGTTCGGGTACTATATCGAGGTCTCGAAATCGAACCTCGCGGCGGTGCCCGGCAACTACGTGCGCAAGCAGACACTGGTCAACGGCGAGCGCTATGTCACCGAAGAGCTCAAGGACATGGAGGCCAAGGTCCTGGGCGCCGAGGAGCGTCTCAGTGATCTGGAATACTCGGTGTTTGTAAAGCTGCGTGCGGAGATTGCGCAGTCGTGCGGGCCTATTCAAAAGGCCGCCGAGGCGATTGCCACGCTCGACTGCCTGGTATCGCTGTCGGTGGCCGCGGCCGAATACGGCTACACCCGTCCCGTACTTCAAGAGGGCACGGAATTCGCCGTGCATGACGGGCGCCATCCGGTGGTCGAGCGCATGAGCGAGACCGAGCAGTTCGTGCCCAACGACACCGCCATGGATGCCGAGGCAAACCAGATACTGCTGATCACGGGCCCGAACATGGCCGGGAAGTCGACGTATCTCCGTCAGAACGCACTCATTGCCATCATGGCGCAGATGGGGTCTTTTGTCCCGGCCGCCAGCGCGCACATCGGGGTGATCGATCGCTTTTTCACGCGCGTGGGCGCATCCGACCGACTTGCGCGGGGCCAGAGCACGTTTCTGGTCGAGATGATCGAGGTCGCCAACATCCTCAACAACGCCACCGACAGGAGCCTGGTGCTTCTGGACGAAGTCGGCAGGGGAACATCCACGTTCGACGGCATCAGCATTGCGTGGGCTGTCGCCGAGTTTCTGCATCAGGCTGAAGGGCGCCGGGCGCGCACGCTGTTCGCCACGCACTATCACGAGCTTACCGAGCTGGCGCTCTTGTTCCCGCGTATCAAGAACCTTCACATACGAGTCAAGGAATGGAACGACCGGATCATATTCCTGCGCACGATCGGCGACGGGAGCTGTGACCATTCCTACGGTATCCAGGTGGCCCGGCTGGCGGGCGTGCCCAGGGAGGTCATCATCCGCGCCAAGGAGATTCTCGCCAACCTGGAGAACATGGAACTCACCCCGGACCACAAGCCGGTGCTTGCGCGTCATCACGACGACCGCCGGCGGGACGAGCGGCCCGGGCAGACGAGCCTGCTTGACGGGGTGCAGATGAACCTGCTGGACACCACCGGCGGCGAAATCGTCGAGCAGCTCCGCGCTCTCGACATCAACGGATTGACCCCGCTCGATGCGCTCAACATACTTGCCGAAATGAAAAAGAAGGCGGAATAGGGACGCGCGACGCCGGCGGGGTTCCGCGGCCCGCCGCGCTGTGCGAGACAACGGCGCGCGCGGTCAGAAGGTGAATGACCAGCCCACTCCCATGGCGCCGATCACGCCCAGGCCGTAGCCGGCGAATGTCAGGATACGGTTCCGGTTGCGGTCCGACTGGGCCTGCTCCCAGTCTTCGCTGGTGTTGTTCACCAGGTTGTCGAAATCCTCGCTGCTGAGGTCTTCGAGCCTGTCCTGCGAATCGCGCCACTGGAGCGTGCTGTAAACGCCCAGACCGGCGCCGCCGAGCAGCACGCCCAGGCCGGCGAAACGGAACGTGTTGCGTTTCGGCGCGGCCGGGTCCTTGAGGATCTTAATAGGCACCCCGTCAACCGTGGCATCCTTGAGGGAAAGCTCATACGTATACGGCCCGTCAGCCACCAGGTGCTCTTCTCCTTCGATCACGAGATTGGTCTTGCCGTTGTTCGCGAACACACCGCCCACGATCTTGATGAATTTCGTTTCGGAGATAATCCCGTACACCGAAAAGAACAGTTTGCAGTGTTCCAGGGTCGAGCCGATGGCATTCCCGTGGATATAGATGCCGTTCCAGTCGTAGGGATTGGGATACATGGTGCTGGCGGGGTTGTAATCGCGATCGAACTCCGACGTAAATACGACCGGCCGGCTGGTCGTGCCTTGCGCCACCAGCCGTCCCTGCACGTGCAGCCCGGTGAAATTCTTGAACAGGAACACGGTCCCGGCCTCGATAGTTACCATTCGGCCGGCAGGCACCTCGAGGTCGGCAACGACCAGGTACGGACCTTTCGCCGCCTCCACGATGCGCGGAAGCGGACCGGCCAGGGTCTCAAACTGCATTTCAGGCCCGGGTTCTTCCTGGCTGCGCTTTGCCCGCGCGGGCCCGAAGGCGATCATGAGGGTGAGTCCCGCGCACAGGGCATGCCGGCATACGGTGATGTTTCCCATGGGTGCTATCCTTTGTTCTTTCGGTACAGTTCTCCGATGCGCTGTGTCTCGCTGACGGCTTTCTTGTTGTACGCGTGCTCGGGCGAAGACCGCAGCTCGGTGCGGACTTGAAACCATGCATCGAGCGCGCTCTTGTAGTTGTGCTCCGACGGTTGCCGGTCGAACGCGGCGGTCGCGCAGAGCGCCTTGTAATAGTATACGTCGCGCCGGAGCTTGTCCGAGTCGATAAACTGCCGCGGCGACCGCAGCGCGCGGTCGAGAAGCTGTTCCGCCTCGGCGTAGCGTGATTTGCGGAAGGCGACTTTCGCTTCCTGGAGATGCACTTCCGCATCATCGACGGCATGCGATGCAAGAAACCTCTCGAGCTCGGCGGTGTTCCCGAGCGCCGCGAGCGCGCGCATGTTGTAAATGACCGCCTTGGTCGAGCGGGCGAGGCCCGCCGGCATCTGTTTGTATACCATTGATGCGTTGAGGTGGTTGCCGCGGCCGGCTTCGGCGACCATAATTTCCAGAAGATCGTCTGTGCCGTGCCGTTCTGTCATTTTCTCGGTGAATGTCTTGGGCTTCCGCGCCGGGGCGGGGGCCGGCCGGGCTTTTCTGACCGATACCTGCTGTGGCGCGGCCGCCGCGGGCCGGGGAGCCGGCGGCGGCTCCGGTTCTTTTTCCCGCAGTGCCGCGCGGGCCTCTTCTCGCGCCTTCTGCGCCGCTATTTTCGCCTCTTTCTCCTGGCGCGCCGCCTGGATAGTGCGCGTAATGAGCCCGGCGCCAAGAAGGCCGAAGGCGACCACGAGCACGGCGGCGATCGCCCGAAGCGGCAGACGGCGGCGCGTGGCGACAACGATCTTTTCCGCCGGCGAAGTCGTTACGAGCTGTTTGATAACCTGGTCCGGCGTGTCCAGTGTGAGGCTCTTGTGGAGCTTCTCCAGCTCGTTGAGCAGCAGCGCGGCCGAGGCGATTCGCTTGTCACGGTCGTGGACCATGCACCGGTGGATGAGCCGTTTGAGCCGAAGCGGGATCTTGATCGCGAATTCGTCGAGCGGCTTGTACTCGTTTCTGATCTTGTTCATCATGAGCTTCGAGACATTCCGTTCGGGGAACGCCTGAACGCCCGTGAGTGCCTCATACAGGGTGGTGCCGAGAGAATAGATGTCGGTCCGGATATCAGGCTCTTTGCCGTCAAGCTGCTCCGGCGACAGGTACTGCATGGTACCCAGGATCGAGCCGTCGGTGGTATGAATGGATGCATCGGTGGGGCGGGCGATACCGAAATCCATAAGCTTCACGGCGCCGTCCTTGCACACCATGATATTGCTGGGCTTGAGATCGCGGTGAATGATACCGTGGTACTGTTTCCCGTAGATGACATACACCTGGTTGTGCGCATACTTGAGGGCCCGGCTTATCATGATGCCGATAGCGGTACATGCGGTGATGGGAAGCGCGCCGCGGTCGTATACCAGGTTCTCGAGGGTGTACCCGTCGATTTTTTCCATCTCGATGAGCGGGAGACCGTTCCATTGGCCCACGCCGTGAATCTCGATAATATTCGGGTGATGCAGCTTCGCGGTGATCTTGATCTCGGTCTGGAACCGCTGCTTGGACTCGTCGCTGCAGTTGGGGTGGAGGAGCTTGACCGCGCGGTGGACCTCGAGCTGGGAATTCCAGATTTCGTAGACATTCGCCATGCCGCCTTCGCCCAGAAGCGCGGTGACTACGCCGGAGCCCAACGGGATTGGCTTGCGTCCGTCAGGAAGTATGATGGCGCTTCGGAACTGCGTGGGGGCAGCGCCGGGCTCCGGCCGGGGATTGTCTTTGGTATCTTGCATTATATCAGTGCGTTACTATGGCACACTACAAACCCTCCCGCGCCGGTCCGCTGGCGGTCTCGCGCGGGCCCACCGATTCACTGATCTTATCATAGGACGCATTGCGGCGCAATGGTTTTTTGAATTAGGGCTTGCGCTGAAACCTTCGGGATCGTAACTTTATATACCTTTTTATCCGGTTTGGCCAACGGTTAGGTGAGGCGGCCATGGCAAAGATCCTCGACGGTGTCTCGCGAACGTTTTCTGAGTACCTCCTTGTCCCGCGCCTGACGAAGCGGCAGCACATACCGGCAAATGTCTCCTTGCGGGCGCCGATCGCCAAGTTCGACGGCACGGCGGAGCCCCGCCTGAGCCTCAACCTGCCGTTTGTCTCGGCCAGCATGCAGTCCGTGTCCGGTGTGGACATGGCAATCGCCCTGGCCCGCCAGGGGGCCCTGGCGTTTGTCTATTGCTCGCAGCCGGTGGAGAAACAGGCCGAGATGATCTCGCGAGTCAAGCTGCACAAGGCGGGGTTTGTCGCATCCGATTCGAATGTCAAGCCGGATGCCACGCTGGCCGAGGCCATCGCGATTACAAAAGCCACCGGCCACTCGACGGTGGCGGTCACCGACGACGGCACCAGCAAGGGGACATTCGTCGGGATTCTCACCGACAAGGATTTCTGGGAGTTCGAGGACGACCTCAACGATCCGGTCTCCGCGTACATGACGTCGGTGGAGCACGTGGTCCACGGGACCGAGGGCATGTCGCTCGACGAAGCCAATGCCATGCTTCGCAAGCACAAAAAAGAATGCCTCCCGATTCTCGACAAGAAGGGGCGGCTTCAGTCGCTGGTCTTCAAGAAAGACTATGTCGACCACCGGAAAAACCCCAACGAGCTCCTGGATGCCCAGAAACGGCTCGTGGTGGGCGCGGGCATCAACACGCACGATTACCGCGACCGCGTCCCCGCCCTGCTCGAGGCCGGGGCCGATGTTCTCTCGTTCGATTCTTCAGACGGCTACTCCGAGTTCCAGAGAGAGGCGGCCCGGTGGATACGCGAGCGGTACGGTGATGCCGCCGTGCTCGGGGGCGGCAATGTGGTGAGCGGCGAGGCGTTCGACTATCTGGTGCGGGATGCGGATGTAGACTTTGTCAAGGTGGGCATCGGCGGCGGATCGATATGCATCACGCGGGAGCAGAAGGGAATCGGCCGCGGGCAGGCGAGCGCGCTGCTCGACGTGATCGCCGCGCGCGATCGCCATCTCGAAAAGACCGGCGTCTATGTGCCGGTATGCTCCGACGGCGGGCTGGCCAACGACACCCAGATAATTCTCGCCCTGGCCATGGGCGCCGACCTGGTCATGATGGGGCGGTATTTCGCCATGACCGACGAAAGCCCCACTCCGCGGGTGTCTATCGGCGGGCGCGTGTACAAACCCTACTGGGGCGAGGGCTCCAACCGTGCGCGCAACTGGCAGCGCTACAGCACCACCGGCGAATGGCGTTTCGAAGAAGGCATCGATGCGTACGTGCCGATTGTCGGGCCGGTGAAAGACGTACTCGGCGTGACCAGCGCCAAGCTGCGATCGACCATGTGCAACATGGGCGCATCCACACTCCGCGAGCTGGCTGAAAACGTCGTGCTGACCCGCATTTCCGAGCAGTCGTTTGTAGAAGGGGGCACGTCCAATGTCCTGTCCCTTGACAAAGACCAGCCGCAGGAAGTGTAGGCCCCGCGGCTGCGGCGGCGTACAATAACGCCCGCCCCAATCCGAAATCAAAACGATTCAGCCGAACATGTTCCGACTTTTTCAGGAGGCGCGAATGAAGGCAACGAGGTCTATCATGACGGGCGTGGCGATTCTTCTCGCCAGCGCACTCGTGTTCAACTGCAAATTTTCCTTTGCCGACGACAAACGCCCCAAAGAGGGATCGGTCGAGTTCGGCGCCGCGAGCAGGCCCGATATACAGACCTCCCCGCAATTCGAAGCATTCAAGACCGTGTTCAGCAATATCGCCGAGGCCGTCATTCCTACGGTGGTCTCGGTCACCTCGACAAAGATCGATACCGTGGTTTATCGCGATCCGTTTTCGCAGTTCTTCTGGGGAAGCCCGTTCGACGACTGGTTCGGCAGGCCGGGACCGCAGCAGAAACCGGCCCCCGAACGGCAGGAGCGGCGACGGACGACCGGGTTCGGATCCGGGGTCATCGTGTCGAAGGACGGCTACATACTCACGAACTACCATGTCGTGGGCGATGCCGACGAGATCGTGGTGGAGACCGCTGACGAGCGCGAGTTCGAGGCCGAGATTGTAGGCGTGGATTCGCTGTCCGATGTCGCGGTGATACGAATCACCAAAGGCGCCAGGGACCTGCCGGTCGCGTTCCTCGGCAACTCCAACGACTTGAAGCCCGGCGACTGGGTCATGGCGGTCGGCAATCCGTTCAACCTGTCATCGACGGTGACCACCGGCATTGTCTCGGCCGTGGGCCGTTACACGGGTGGGATTACCACCTATCAGAATTTCATCCAGACCGATGCCGCGATCAACCCCGGCAACTCCGGAGGCGCGCTTGTCAATGTCGAGGGCGAGCTGGTCGGGATCAACACCATGATCTACAGCCGGACCGGCGGGTACATGGGTATCGGGTTCGCCATCCCGATCAACATGGCTAAGACCATCATGGAGCAGCTTATCTACCACGGAGAAGTCCGGCGGGGCTGGCTCGGCGTGCAGATCAGTGATATCGACCAGAGCATGAAAGAAGCCCTGGGCCTGAAGAGCAAGAAGGGAGTGCTGATCAACGATGTGTTCGAGGGGCAGCCGGCCGACAAGGCCGGTATCGAGTCCGGTGATGTCGTGCTGTCCATCGACGGCATCCGGACCGGGAACGCAAACGAGCTGAAGAACACGGTCGCCAGCATCGCCCCGGGAAAGAAGGTCCCGGTGGAGATTGTTCGGGACGGCAAAAAGAAGACGCTTCACGTGACGCTGGCGCGTCGCGACGAGGAAAAGATATCGGCCATGCGGACCGGCTCGGAGGAGGACACGCCCGAGGCGGAAGAGCCGGCGGCGGATGCCGATATCGCCGAGAAGCTGGGATTCACGGCCGGCGAGCTGACCGCTGAGCTGCGGGAGCGGCTGGATCTCGATCGGGGGACCAAGGGTGTGGTCGTGCTCGAGATCGGTCCGGCCTCGCGGGCGGCGCGCAAGGGCGTGCGCAAGTTCGACATCATCCACAAGATCAAGGTCAAGGGTGAAGGGGTCGTGAAGGTGACCGGCCTGAAGAGCTTCAGGAAGGCCCTTGCCGGCGTGAAGACAGGCACGCCCATCATGCTGTACCTTGAGCGTGAGGGAAATTCCTTTTTCGTGGCCTTCAAGACAGAATAGCACAGGCCGCACGCGAGAACCTGCGACAAAGGCGGGGGTTCTTCCCCCGCTCCCCGGCGCTTTGCCGGGGATTTTCCCGTGCCCGCACCCGCGTATTTCACATAAAGATGATTGTGCTTGCATTTAATATTTGACAGACGTATCTTAATTTGCTGTATTCGCATATTCGCCTGTTTCCCCTCTCATTAAACGGAGGAACCAAAATGAGGAAGGTCTTGCTCCTAGTGCTTTGTTTAAGCGCTCTCATGGCCTTCTGGGGCTGCGGTGTGAGCCGGAGGACCTTAGAGGATGCCGAGAAACGCATTGCCGCTCTGAAGGAGCGAGGCGTACCTGACAGTTCGCTTTCGCGGGCCAAGGTGTTCCTCTACCAGGCCAGAGATGCAAAACAGCGGGGAAATATGGGGCTGGCACGGGCCTCAGCCGATTCCATGCGCATCCTTATTGCCAAAGCCGAAGACGATTACGCCAAGGCAATGGAAAGACTGAAACCCTACCTTGCCAGCATGCGCGGCAAGTTCCAGAAGGTCCGGGCAGATCTCAGCGGGCTGCACCAGGCGCGGCTCGACAGCATGATGAATATCATCGATTCGCTGACCGCCATGAGCTGGCTGATTGCGGCCGAGGCCCAGGCCAATGTTCTCGATTCAATGCTTCCCCGGCTCGAGTTCGACCAGAATCGCGCCGAGGAACTCCGCTCCCGCCTTCCGGGGACCTGGGTGTGCACCCAGAAGACCACGCATGCGGAAGACAAATCGGTCAATGCGGTTGAGAAAAAGGTGTTCTCCTTCGACCGCGACGGCAAGGCCAAGCTGGTGGAAAACAAGAAAGGCAAAAGCAGCCCGTTCCTCAAGGAAGACTGGGAGTTCCGTTCCTGGGGCACGTGGGACCTGCTGGGCGATACGATTCACCTGTTTATCGAACGTTTTGCCTGTACCCGCCAGCAGTTCGAGGAATATCACAAGAAAAACGGCAAAGTATGGTGGGAGAAGAAGCTTCATCCCACATACGATTCGACTATCACCGACGGCAGTCAGGATCGATGGATTACATTTGCCGACTTGAAGAAGGATTTTGTGCGGCGGTAGAATCAACCAGCGCAGCGCGAAATGCAAAAAGGCGGAGAGGGATTCTCTCCGCCTTTTTTTTCGATTGGTGCGGACGGGCGAAATGGATGTTCAGGTTGCCGGCACGATGTGTACCTTTTTCTTGTTTTTGCCGAAGCTCTGAAATTGAACGCGGCCGTTTGCCTTGGCAAAGAGGGTATCATCCGAGCCCTTGCCCACATTGATTCCCGGGTGAAGGCGCGTTCCGCGCTGGCGGACGATAATGCTTCCCGCGGTTACCACTTCACCGCCGAAACGCTTGACTCCCAGCATTTTCGGCTTGCTGTCTCGGCCGTTGCGGCTGCTGCCGACCCCTTTTTTATGGGCCATACCTACCTCTCAGGATGAATCTATGCCTTAATCGATGTAATCTGGAGCCGGGTGAACGGCTGGCGGTGGCCGTTTTTGCGCTTGTAGTCTTCGCGCCGCTTCTTCTTGACCACCAGTACCTTGGGACCTTTGCCGTTTCCCATGACTTTCGCGCGGACCTTGGCGCCCTTGACCTCGGGTGTGCCGACTTTCACCGCATCGCCATCGCGCACCAGCAGCACCCGGTCGAGACTGATTTCCTTGCCTTCGTCGGCATCGACACTCGGCACCCGTATGGTGTCACCTTCAGTGACCGTGAACTGGAAACCGCCCTGTTCGACCACGGAAACCATGGCCGCCGTCTGTTTCTTCTTGCGCGGCATATTCGACTTATCCTCCGTCAAATCAGGCAAAAGACCGTATAAAATAAGTTCTTGGACTGCCGGATGCAACCGGGGCGGCCGGAGGCCGGCCCGCCCTGCTAATCCCGCTGCCTCCCGCGCTTCTTTCGCGGCTCAAGCTCGAATTCGTCAGGATCCAGCTCGTCGCTTTCCACCACATCAAGGTGGACCTTGTGCTCTTTCTCCAGTCTCCGGACAATACTGCCTTTCTCCTGCTGCAGATACGAGGCCACCGAGGGGTGGACGGCCAGTGCAAATGCCTTGGCCCCGTCCTTGCGGGGCCGGCCGAGCCACCGGTCGATGCGGGTGGTGACGGTGGCGGGCGAGAACACCCGCCCGAGCCCGTTGCAGGCGGGGCAGATATCGGTGAACATCTCCTGGAGCTCCGGCCGCACGCGCTTGCGGGTTATTTCTATCAGGCCGAATTTCGACAGGCCCGTCTGGGATGCGGCCGTGGGATCGTTGTGCATCCGCTTGCGCATTTCGTCTTCGATGCGCCGCTGGTGATCGTTTCGTCGCATGTCAATGAAGTCCACCACGATCAATCCGCCGATGTCGCGGAGGCGGAGTTGCCGCCATATCTCTGAAACCGCCTCGAGGTTGGTCTTGAATATGGTTTCGTCAAGACTGCTTCTTCCCACATGCCGGCCGGTGTTGACATCGATGGCCAGGAGCGCCTCGCCGCGATCGAAGAGCAGGTAGCCGCCGCTCTTCAGCCATACCTTGCGCCGCAGTGAACGCTCGATGTCCTTCTCGACGTCGAATTTGTCAAAGAGCGGGACTTTGTCGCGGTACGGCTTCACGCGCTTTATCAGCTCCGGGGAGACCTTGCGCAGGTAGGAGAGGATCTCGTCGTATTCGCGCTTCTCGTCGACCAGCACCTCGGTGACGGCATCCGAAAACATGTCGCGGACCACCCTGGTCGCCATGCTCTGTTCCCGGTAGATGAGGCCCGGGCCCTTTCCTTTCAGCGCGTTTTCCTGGATCGTGCGCCAGCGCTCGATAAGCACGTGGATCTCGTTAACAAACTCGGTTTCGGAAACCTGCAGCCCGATGGTCCGCACAATGAATCCAATGCCCGGCGGCTTGAGCTGCGCGATGAGCTTCTTGAGGCGGCGGCGCTTCGCCGGATCCTGGGTCTTCTTGGACACCCCGATGAATCCGGCATCCGGGACCAGGACCAAAAACCGCCCGGCAACGCTTATCTGGGTCGTCACCTTGGCGTTCTTCGTGCCGATAGGCTCCTTGATCACCTGGACGAGCACCTCCTGGCCTTCGGTGAGCACCTTCTCGATAGGCACGCGCGGGACCGAGCGGCGCTTGGAGTGATGCCGGTTGGTGAACCGTTCAATAAGATCGTCGTCGTGGTCGAGCAGCAGTGACGGGTCCACGTCTGATGCGTGCAGAAAGGCGTTCTTCTCGAGTCCCATGTCGATGAACGCCGATTGGATGCCGGGCAGTATCGAGACCACGCGTCCTCGATAGATGTTTCCGAGCATCCGGTATTGATCGGGCCGTTCGACCACCAGTTCCGCAAGCTTGTTGTTCTCGAGCAGCGCAACTCGTTTTTCCGTGAGTGTGGCGCTGAGCAAAATCCGTTTTTCCATAGTGTTTCCTGTTTCTGGTTGATGCCTGCGGCGCGCGTTTCCCCAACGCTGCGCCTAAAAGTTGATACGGACGGTCAGCGTGAGCGCGTGGTTGACCGTCTCTTCTTTTTCATACTCGTCCTCGATACGCTCGCCGAGGTACCGGAGCTCTCCTTTGACGTTCTCGGTAAAGTAATATGACACGTGCGGTTCGAGGGATAATTCCGTCCGGTCCCGCTCCTTGGCCTCGTCGTCGCGTTTCTGCTTGGCGTGCTTGTGCTTCGCCTCGACCCCCATGTCGAGCTCGCCCTTGATCGGGATCACCCACCGGAAAATCTTGATCTCCGAGCGCCGGGTCGCGCGGATCTTGTAGCCGACGTCGGCCGTGTTCGTGTGCTCGGTCTTGCGCGTGCCCAGGGTATCGCCCCCGGCGCGCGACCTCGAGGACGTGGTGTCATAGGTGAAATCGTGGGAGTAGGCCGTGGAAATCGGCCATCGCTTGACCGTCCCCCGGAAACTGATCAAGGGCGCCCAGCCATGCTTGCGGGTAATGTCTTCCTTATCGGACGACAGCGCGCTGTCTTTGGCAAAGGAGTATGTGGATGACAGGTCCATGTTCCGCATGAGCTGCTTGAGGAATGTCACCCGTTCGAGGATACGCGAGCTGGCTCCCACGCGGATTTCCGGCCACGTGACCGTCGTGTCGATGAATCCCGTGTCCGGCTTGTGCGTGTATCTCCGGCGCCATCCCAGGCTAATGGTATTGAACGAGAGATCCAGGGGCTCGGGGAACCGCATGCTCGTGCTCGTCTTCCAGTCCTGGTTGGTCGTCCGCAAATCGTTCTGGTACAGGCCGAGGGAGTCCTGCCGCGGATAACCAAGACGATACCGCACTCCGCCGAATGCATCTTTGTCGTCCATGTCCCCGGTGACGATGTCCCTAAACGAGCGCCCTTCCTTTCCAAGCTGGTAGGTGAAGAAATCCGCGCGGCCGATGCTCTTGCGGGCGAGAAACGACGTGTCGAAATACTCGTTCTTCAGGTCCAATGACGCGTTGTAGCTGAAGTTGAAATCGTTGAGGCTCACCTTGCTCAGCCCTGTTTCCATGGCTTCGATCGTCCGGCTCAACCCTTTCAGCTTTTCCGTCGCGCCGCTGAGGTCGCCCAGAAGGGTGCGGATGCGGAGCCCGCTGCGGAACCCGAACTTCGAAACCACGTTGGTATTGAGGTAGTCGGTGGAGTCGTTCGAGCGGTTTTGCGGGTATTGATTGTAGTTCGCGTCATAGTCGGCGGAATGGGTCAGCCAGTCGACAAACTGGGGATTGAGCCGCAGGCCGAAGCGCTGCGTGCGCTTCTTTTCCGCGTGGACAATCAAGTATTCATGCCAGGTGGAATCGAGCGCGAATACCTTGTCTTCTGCGAACCGGCGCCACGAGCCTTCCCAGTCCTGCACGTCTTCGTCGAATTTCCGCACGATGCTCCAGTCGAAATCGATGTCGAGGAGCGGCTTGATCGGCCGGAATTTCGTCTGGAAACCGTGGTCCATACCGAGCTTCTTCTCCGAAAGCGTCGTCAGGGTGCGCGTGTCGTGCTCGTAGTACCTGCTGTACTCGGCATCGACCAGGTCGAAGTTGAGCGTGGCCGGCAGAAACGTGAGCTCGTACTGTTTCATCTGCCGCGGAAGGCGCTCGGCCTTGGCATCGGCGAACGGCTCCCATTTGGTCCAGTCGGGCGGCTTGCGCGGGCTGAGATCATACCCCAGCTCGCCGCGATACGTGCGCTTCGATGTGGTTTTCATGTGGTCGGGAAGGTCCGGATCGTCGCGCTGGCCCTTGTGGGTCGTGGTCGTGTCGCGCCCGTAGCTGGCGCTGGTGGTAACGCGCTCGGCGGTGAGATCGACCAGGCGATTGTCGGACGTGGGGCTCTTGCTGTAGCTCGTACTGACCGTGCGGTTGACCGTGGTCTGTTCCCAGTGTTCCGCCTTGGTTTCGATGTCGTCCAGCTCGGTGCCCACGATGAGCTCCGCAAAGTCCTTGGCCATGTGGGAGAGACGGTCCGGGCGGTCGTCATCGTGGGTCAGGTGGATGTCGGACCCTGGCTGGATTTTCGGCCGCGTAAGCGTGCCGGTGACGCTCGTGCTGAGAGGGACCGAAAACCCGTGGTGGGACGGGATGAATTTGTCAAGGGACCACTGGGCGCTGAGGCCGCCGCCCACGCGGGAATCGCGGGGCGAATCGAAATCTTCGGACATCTGGCGGAAATCCGCATCCTCGTAGTTGGCGTTGAGGGACACGTTCATGAAGTCGGCCCACTGGGTGGTGAAATCGCCCCGGAACGCGTTGCCGCGCAAGGCCCGTATGCCCGATACGCGCAGCCCGTTGATCCAGACATCACCGGAGTCGAGCCGGGCGAGATCCGACGGGTTGTTCTGGTCGCGCAGCACGCCCATGGCCATCCACTTGACATCAGAGAAGCTCGGCGCGATACCGGTCCGGGTGAACAGGCGGTACTGGGCGCCGTTGGGCAGCACGCGGACCACGCTCGCCGAATCGAATTGCTCGGAGAGCGAACCTTTGAGCTGGGCGATGTCGCGCAGGTTGATGCGTATCCCTTCAATCCAGCCGCGGTCGCGCAGCGAATTGGTGCCCGGCGCGCCGAACCGCTCCCGGTATTCGTAGTAGGTGGAGTCATTGAGCCCGAACCGGTATACGAACCAGGTGTGCTCGTTTACCTGTTCAAACGCGGCCGGATCGGTATGCATGCGCACGAACATGCGGATTTCTTCGTAGTGGGACAGGTTAATGTTCTGGTAGGTAAAGAAACGCTCGGCCAGGGCCTCTTCGCCGCGCTCCAGGCTGCGATACTTCAGGCGCAGCGCCTGCTCTTTCTTGAGGAAATCGCGCGAGCCTTCTTCCCGAAGTTCCCACACCAGGGCCGGGGGCATGGTGAGGGAATTATAGAGCTGCGGATCGTCTTCGGTGTTGAGAACGCTCGCCTCTATCTTGATCGAGTCGCCGGTGAGACGCGGCTGCCACTGATTGCCCACGAACTCGATCGCGGCAAATTCCATCAGAAGACTGTCGGATTTCTTCTGGTCGGGGAATTCCTCCCACCACAGGCGGACGAACCGTATCTCCGACCAGCTTGGCGCGGTCCCGCCCGTTGCATACACCGTATCGAAATACGGGTTGTCCTGGAGCGGTATGCGGAACCGCCGCCAGACGCCGGGCTGGGCCGAGTTTGCATTGGGGTCGTAGTAGGGGCTGTTTTCCGCATCGTCGAAATCGATGGTGGCCCTGAAGAAACGTTCCCGTGTGCTCCACCCGTTGTAATTGACGTCCTCCCGGGTCAGCCTTCCTTCGTCCCCCTCGGTGCCGTTTACCTTTGAACGGTTCTTGAGGGAGTCCTTGATATGATGATAGCGCGCGAAGTTGTCGCGCGAGGGGTCGAGGGTGAACGGGCCCAGGGCCGGGTCGCCGTAGTAGAGCGTGTCCCAGTCGCTCGCGGTCGCGTTGGGAACGAGGTAA
>WJMI01000080.1 GCA_014728015.1 Chitinivibrionales bacterium
CCCCCCGGAGTCATGAAGACTGGGATGTATCAGCACGTGGCATTGTGCCAGTTTTTCGAGGGCATCCCGGCGCGAGAGCCCTCCAAAAAACATAATGCGGTCACCCATGTCGCTTTGTGAAGCCAGGCTCCGGAGCTGCACTTCCTGGCGGCCTTCGCCGACAATCCAGTACTGCGCATTGGTGAGCCGGGCGCGCGCGAACGCCTCGATGCCGAGATGAAACCCTTTCCAAAAGAGAAGCCGTCCCATGCTGATGAAACGGACCGGAGATGCGGGCGGCGCGCTGCAGCGGGCCAGCGATGCAACTTCGTCGCGGTTCAGGGCGACATGTCCCAGAAGCACTACTGTATCGGCATCGAGTTTCTGCAGGCGGGAGACCGTCTCGGGAGTAGTGCCGATTGCCGCCGAGCATCGGGCCATCGCGCTGCGAAGCAGGGGATCGTGCTCACCGAGCCGGCGGGCGGCCGCCCGGGCGAACTCCTCCAGTGCCGCCCGGATGCCGATGCCTTTCAACAAGCCCGAAGGCGCGCTTTCGCCGCCGCCGAGCGGCCCCCATACGAACGGAACGTTGAGCCAGGCCAGCGGGCTCCATGTCCAGTACCGTCCGAGAGTAACATGATGCGCCAGTTCGAATCGATGCTTCTGGTGCAGCCGACGGCACAGGGGGAGTACTGATGCGAGCCACAGGTAATAATAGAGCTGCACGCCGAGGAGGGGGCGGACCCACGAAGGATAGTCAAAGTACACGAAATGGAGTCCCGGCCGGTTTCCGGCCGCCTCGATAGCGCACCGCCGCCTGGTGCGTGTTATCACCCAGACATCGTGATGCCGGGCCATGCCCGCGGCGATATTGAATCCGATGCCGGCTTCAGAGCCCGCCTGCGGCTCGCAGGCATAGGCCAGCATGAGCACGCGGAGTCGCTTCATGTCTCGCCTTTCCAGATGGCAAGGCGGGAGCGCTGCACGGGGGTATTCGGATTGTGACCGTCCTCGGCCGACTTGGTATACTGCTCGTATGCGGCCAGGGCGGTTATCGATCGGGCCATGTCTTCGGGAAGCGCTTCGAGCACGTTCCCCGCGCACAGATGATGCACTGCCTCTTCAACAGCGACACCGGAACTGTAGCCTTTGACAAGCAGGCCGACCTGCAGCAGATAGTATGCGATGTCAAGATACGGGAAACCTTCGGTGCAGCCGTATTCCCAGTCGAGCGCGCGAAGCGAGTTGTCGGCGACACGTATCAGGTTCCACGGGGCAAAGTCGCCGTGCTGCAGCACCGTGGGCCAGTCGCGGGATGCCAGGGGCTCCAGCCATCGTTCGATGCCGCGGCTGCCCTCGGAACGCACGGCGGCAATCCACGGGTGTGCATGGAGCGGAAGCGGGTCCGATGACGGCAGGTTGCCCAGAAAGCCTCCCACGGCCGCGGGCGGGTCCAGGGCGGGCGGCACGTGTTTTCCGCGCACGGCACTCAGGCACAGTGCCGCCCCTTTGTCAAGCTCCCCGAATGTCAGCGGCGCGGGCCCGGTGTCGGGCGGGAGGGCGTTGAGAAGGGTGTATTCGTTGCGAAGACGCTCCTGGGCCATGACACTCTGCCCGTACTTGACATATCCCAAAACCCGGCACCGCGGATCGCGAAGCTGCGCGACAAACTTGCCCGCGGCGTTGCGCGGGTTCACCTGAAGCACCACGCTGCACGCATCCGGGAAGATGTCTTTTACAAACGCGCCGAGCGTCCAGTCCGGCGAATCGACAGACCGGGCCGGTCCGGGAAGCAGCACGGCCTTGAGCTTGAGGACCATGCGCGCCGCGCGCGCAGCCGCGCGCCATCCCGGGAAAAACCCGCTGCATCGCCATCGGTGCAGCGCGGGACCGGCGGAAAAATACAGGCGCGGCGAGTCCCACCCCGGAAGCGCGAGCACCCTGGATCGCGGCGGAAAGAAATCAGACCATTCCATCAAGCTCCCCGCTTCGCCGTCAGCTCTCACCTGCCGGTGATGCCGGTTTGGGCGACGAAGAAGGTTGTGCCCCGGCGCTGTTCGTGACGAGCAGATGGAACATGACTGCTATGCCGAGCAGGTTGCACACGATATACCCGATGATCGCGCCTTTCACCTGGAGCGTGACAATAAACGTGATGCCCAGGGTTAGTACTCCTGCCGATGTTGCCAGGTATCCCCAGAACACGTGATGCGGTCGTTCGAGCGCTCTCAGCCCCGCGCTGAGAACCGCGGCAATTCCGGCGACCAGCGGCTGCGCGCCCATCAGCCAGAGCAGATGCGAGTATTCCATGTACTGGCCCTTGTACAGCCATCGCATAATCGGGATGCCCGCCAGGCCCAGAAATGTCCAGTACGCTCCCATGGCAACCACGATTACCGCCATGGCTGTTGTCATGAATCCGCGAAGCTTCCCGCGCATTCGCGCGTGGACAAACGCGGGAACCATAAGGATAAAAAGGGCCGAATATGTATGCGCTGCGGGCATGGCAAGATTGCGCAGAGCCTTGAGAGCCGCGCTCGATGCCAGCCCGCCGGTCGCGGAGAGCACGATGAACGGAAGCTGCCCCGGTATCCACATGATCGCGCCTGTCGCGACGGCCCAGCGCCCGTAGTTCCAGTGCCGGCGAACCGCATCTCTGGCAAGATCGCGTTCCGGCTGTGTAACTATGTTCACACCCAGCCGGGTAAGCACCCATGCGCCGGCGACAAGGCTCGCGAAGCTCATTATTCCCAGCGCCCAGGACGGCGTGAGGAGCGACATGCGGAATATCGCATACAAACCGGCTATCATCAGGATTGCATAGACCACGCCCGCGATGGCCGCCCACCTGGGGGTCAAGTTGATATAAAAACTCCGGCGCGCCAGCCACGAAAAGAGAATGAAAGGCTGCGAGACGGAAAGCGTAAGCAGGACACGCCCCAAAAGCGGCGGGCCGAACGCCCACGTGCAGAGTGCGCCAAGCGCGAGGCCCGCGGCGGCGACAAGGGAGAATCCCACGTGGCCGGCCAGAAGCGTCCTGATGTAGCCCGACAGGTTGTCGCGGTACGGGCCGGGCCCGAACACGAGCATGGGCTCGCTGAGAAGCCCGGTGTGAGCCGTACCCACCAGCAGAAAAACGGTAAACGCCACGGTAAACGCGCCGTATTCGGTGGGATTCAGCCACCGGGCCAGCAGGATGTACATCAGAAAGTTGGACCCCGCGAACAGCCCCTGATCGAGGACGGTCCAGAGACCTTTGTTGGCCCATGAAAGGGCGCGTGCGGTACGCGTGCTCATCTGTGAAATGGGTATCGATGCATCGCCTGCATAGCGTGCCGATGTTACCTGACGGCCAGCGCGATGAGAACAATGGTATTGACAACATTCACTATCGTGAGTATGTCACGCCAGTCAAACCGGCGACGTTCGACAACTTCAATGGTCAAAACGTCCCCGTCCCGCAGGACATTCTTCGTTTCATTATCGGTCACTGCCTGCTCCATGCGGGCCTCGTATACCAGTTTTTTATCGGAACCGCCCGGCCGGTACAGGCGAACGGTCGTCTTCTGGCGGTGAATGAAATAGCGCCTCTCAAAATCCGGCCCGCCGCAGAGTGCCAGAAGCTGCTTGAGATCGGTCCCCTCGGTCAGCTCGTAGAGGCCGGGGTACCGCGCCGCGCCCAGAACATGGACCTGCACGGTCCGCGAGCCCGGCTGTACGTGGTAGTAGTATGCATCGCTGTTCGACTTGGTTTCTTCGACCCGGCCGAAACTCTGCGCGCGTGCCGGCAACACTGCGATGCAGCACGCGGCAAGCGCCGGCAGGAGTGCGTTCTTCATGCATGGGGTAGTCATGGGCGGCCCCGTCGGGGTTGTGCGTTTGCGTGATCGGTACCGGATGCGAGCACAGTCAGATTTTCGGAATGCTCTGCGTATGATCTGTATACATGTATCCGTAGGTAAACTTATATCCGTATATCCGTGACGGTTCAAAACGGTTGAGCACGACACCCTTGCTAATCGCGCCTGCGCGCGCGAGTTCCGAGGCGGCCTGCTCGAGCGCCTCCATGTCGGTTGCTCCCGAGCGCACGACGAATACGGTCGCACCGCAGTGGGCAGAGAGAAACGCGGCATCAGTCGCCACCAGCACCGGGGGCGCATCGAATATCACGAAATCGTATCCGGCTTTCAGCCGCGTGACCCACTCGGTCATGCCGGCCGAGCCGAAAAAGTCGCCGGCGTGCGTAATCGGATGCGGGGACAATACCGCGAACAGGTTGTCAATGCCGGTCGGGGTGCATGCCGCGGTGTGGTCATTCGACCGGACGATTGCATCCAGGCCGGGACCCGGGGCCAGATCGAGGAACCGATGCAGGGTCGGGCGAAACAGATCCGCATCGACAATGACCGTGCGCCGCCCCGCCGTGGCAATCGTAACAGCGAGATTGAGGGCCGTGGTGCTCTTGCCCGTACCTTCCTCCGGGCTTGTGATCAACAGGGACTTGAACGGCGCGTTCGCGTTGGGCGGAAGGAGCGCCATGTGAAGCCGTCGCAGCGTTTCCGCCTCGGGCGAGGACGGATTGTAGAGCGATACCAGCGTCGAGCTGAGGTGCCGTCCCTGATACGAAACATACTCCTCGCCCTTGCACTCCCTGCGGATAGCATCGTGCAAGTCGGGAAGGGCGCCGAGGAGGGTCATGCCTTTGTCGCGAAGATCATCGGGCGTGTATATCCTGGTGTCAAGACGTTGCCGCACAAACGCCGCGCCCGTGCCCAGAAGCAGGCCGAGCAGCGCACCGAGGGCAAGGTTCTTGACCTTCTTGGGACGTTCGGGCCGTTGCGGCGCCAGCGCCGTGCGGATGATTTGCGCAGTCCCCACCTCCGATTCCTCGGCAATGCGCGCCTCCTGGAGCTTCTCGACCAGATGCGTGTACAGGCGCTCCGCCGACTGGCGGGAGCGCTCGAGCTGGGCGAGCTGCATTGCCTGCTGGGGGATCGATTCGAGCTTCCGGCCGTAGGCCTCCAGGCGCTGCTTGAGGGCCGTGATTTTTGCGCCGGCCCCGCTGACCGCGATGCGTTCTTCAACCACCTTGCGGTTGAGCTGCGTGATATAGGACAAACCCTCCCTTTCGGATTTAGGATCGACCCCGCCGACAGCGAGAATTTCTTCGACATATTGCTCGGAGAGCTGCTTGACCCGTTGCTTCAACTGGCTGATGCGGCGCGTAAGGTCGGCCAGCTCTGTATTGCCCGACGGATTCTCGCGGAGGCCGGGATTGCGCTGGTAGATTCGCTCCACCAGGAGCTCGAGCTCGGCAATTGTGCGCTGCGCCTGCTCGATCTCGACCTCCACGCCGGAGGCAACCCGGTTCGCCAGAACCGGCTGCAGCTGTGCGAGCTCTTCCTGAAGCGATGCCAGTGATGCCTCGTGCATACTCTTGTCAATACGGGCTTCGTCAAGCTCGGCCTCGAGCTGCGCGATTTGAGAAATAGTGTACTGGGACGCCTCGTCGAGTGCTACCGCGCCCTCACGACTCCGATACTGTTTGATTCTGTTTTCCAGATCGGCAAGCTCGGCACGCCGCTGCTCAATCTGCTTCTCGAGAAACGTACGGGATGCCGTGATGTGCTGCCGGCTGGTCTCGTGCGCCAGCTTTACATACTCTTCGGCGTAAATGTTCGCGATGGTAGCGGCCTCGCCCGCAGCCCTGCTCGTGGCGACAATCTGAATAACGTCGACATCCTTGTCGGCACGTCTCACCGTGACATACTCTTCCTGCAGCCGAAGTGCGATATCCGTTGTGGACAGCTCCTTGCCGCGCCGCGAGAGAATAGTCAGCGGCTCGCCCGTCTGCGGAGCGGTCTTCAGCCCGGCAAGACGCTTCGCGGTACGTCGGGCCAGAAGAAGCGACTGTTTGAGAATGATGGTCTGATTTGCCAGGTTCCGGCTGCCGAATGCCGGGCGCTCAATCGTGTGAAAGCTGAGCGCATCTCCTGCCGCGGATTGGCCCGGCGCCTGCTCGCCGCCGACCAGAAGAAGGCAGTATGCCTCATACGAGGCAGGCACAATGAAGGTATAGGCCGCCACGGCACAGAAAACGAAAACGAACACACCCGCCAGGAGCCATTTACCCCGCCTGAAGGCCTCCAGGTGCCGTTGAAGCGATTTCTTCGCAGGCTGACTCGACGGCTGAGCGTAGAGGGGCCTTACGGAAGTTTGGGAGGTGCTGTCCATGGAAAAATATGCCCATGTGCTCAGGCGAACTATAGGCAAAATAGTTCTTTTCGATGCCTGCTGCACCGATATCACCACCGGACAAGTGCCGACCTTTGAGATTGGATGTTCTTATCCAGATTCTCGCGAGAAGAACAGATTTGGTTCATCCAACCTAGGCATCTTTCAAATCATTTTGGTGGGGGGAGGTGCCACCTCCCGCAACGCCCTCCAAGTATGGACTGAGTTTCTTGATTCGTAGCCGCGGCGTGTTGTACAACGCGCCTGGTTGCGCCTCCCGGTCTTTGCATGCTGCAAACCATATGCGATAGGCTTGGAAATAGAGAACGATGAGTCGCTGGTTCTCCCCGCGTCAACACTTAAGCGGTTCAAATCGGTGCCTCAATAGGGAATATCTCGCTGAAATTGCTTGTGTTAACCCTGGTCCGACCCAATCTCCCGAGGATTTCGTCTTTCTTGATAACACATACTATTTTTCCCTGCCCCCTCAATCTGTGATCGCGAATGCTTTCCCACGCAGGAGCTACCATGTCTTGCTTGCATGACAGGCCGGACCACGATTGGCTCATTGACGGCTCCAACCTGCGAGACAATGCTTCGGTCGAGCTGCAGGATGCCGTATTCAGCCTGAGCAACGGCGTTTTCGGGTGCCGCGGCTCGCGCCCCTTCAGCCCGCGCGGCACGCCGGGAACCTATATCAACGGTGTGTACGCATCCGGGCCCGCGGACATGACCTACATCCCGCCGGTCGGTCACATCGCGCGTGATGCGCAGCGGTTCCCGGAAGACAAAGAGATTCACGAGATTGGTATAGAATGGGTACTGCCCACTGCGCCGAATCTGTTTTTTATGGAGCACGGCGTTGCGGGTGCGGCAGTTGCCGCTGATGCATTGTCTCCCGTGCTCGACCTGAGAAACGGCGCGCTGTCGTTCGAAGGCGGGGTTTCGCTTGGCGATGAAAGCTGGCGCTATCGAAATACCAGATTCGTGTCGAGACACGATGCCGCGCTGGCCTGCGAGCGGATCGAACTTGTGCCGGCGCGCGTTGATCAGGAACTGGACCTGTTTATCGGGATAGATGATACCTATGCGCGCTGCCGCGACGGAAAGAAATTCGTTCTCTGGAAACAGCGGCGTTTCACGGCCGGCACGGGAGACATGGTCTCCTGGCAGGGGATCACCGCCGGAAAACAGATGCAGGTGGGGATATCATATGCCTGCCGCGCGCCCGGGGCTTCCGTTTGCGCCGAAGAGCGTGACGGGCTTGCCGGATTGCATGTCACCGGACGCGGCGCGCAGGTGGTGGACCGATACGTGTCCGTGGCATCGAGCGTGTTTCACAAGGATCCGCTTGCCGTGTCGCGGGAGCACTGCGCGCGCGCATCGCAGCGCGATATGCAGGAGCACCTCGCCGATCACAGCAGGGCCCTGGGCACGCTCTGGGATGCGTGCGACGTGCGCATCGACGGTCCGTTGAGTGACCAGCAGATGGTGCGCTACAACATTTTTCATATCATCTCTTCGGTCGTTGACACCGACAGACTCTCTATCGGCGCGAAGTTCCTCTCGCATTGCGGGTACAAGGCCGGCGTATTCTGGGACATGGATATCTATGTATTGCCCTATCTCATACGCGCGCTTCCGCACTATGCCCGCCGTCACGAGGAATTCCGCTACCACGGGCTTGCGGGCGCGCGCGCCAAGGCCGCGCTTCAGGGATACAATGGCGCCATGTACCCGTGGACCACGCTGCCCGGCGGCGTAGAAGGCATCGAACCGTGGATCATATTCGACCGGACCGAAGTGCACATTGTGGCTGATGTCGCATGGGGCGTGGTTGAATACTACACGTGGACCGGCGACGAGCGGTTTATGGAAACCATGGGATGGGAGATACTCGCCGGATGCGCGCGCTTCTGGATGAGCCGTATCGATCAGGCCGAGGGCTCGATCAAAGAGATCTGCGGCCCCGACGAATGCAATTCGTGCGTGGACAACAACGCGTTTACCAACCTCATGGTCAGGCATACCCTGGACCAGGCGGCGCGGTTTGCAGGGGGACACGTGGACAATGAGGAAATCGCTGCATGGCGCGATGCCGCCGCACGCCTCGTCCAGAAGAAGCCAGGCCCTGACGGCCTGGTTGAGCAGTTTGACAACTACTTCGGGAACCCGGAGGTTAACGATGCCAAGCAGGCGGACGTTCTCGTAATACCGCAGCTCTTTCCGGATTACTTGACCGATGCCCAGATCGCGGCCAACTACGACTATTACGAACCCAGGACCACCCACAAATCATCGCTGTCGGAAGGATCCTACGCGCTCGCGGCGGCCCGCCTCGGCATGCGCGACCAGGCATATGATTTCTTCCGGCGCGCCGCGCTCATGGACCTGCATGATGTGCACGAAGACACGACCGGCGGGGGGCTGCATTCCGCCTGCATGGGAAGCGTGCTTACCGCCATCCTCTCGGGCTTCTGCGGCATACGGCTCGAAAACGATGCCGTGGTGTACAAAGCACAGCTCCCAAAAAAATGGAAAGCCATATCGGTTACGCTCGTGCACCGCGGGAAAAAACACCGATTGGATCTTCGCGACGAAGACTCAGGCCGGCTTGCGTGACCGCCCGGAGCGGCGTTTGAAGGCGCCGAGACCGACAGGTCCTTTGGCGGCCAGATGCGCGGGCAGAAGAGATGCTTTCTTGTCCGGCCAGAATCTTTGGATGAACAGGCGGCATCCGTAAAGAATCACCGCGGCGGCGCATGCGCCGTACAGTGCGCCCGCGATGACATCCAGGGGCCAGTGTATTCCCACATACACGCGGGAAAAGGCCACGGATGCCCCGATAAACATGGTCCAGTACCACTGGCGGGGATACATCAGGGTAAACAGCGTGGCCAGGCCGAACGCATTTGCCGCATGATTGGACGGGAACGAGTAGAACCGGTTGTACCCGAGAAGAAACCGCCCACCCTCGATGAAGAACCGCGGGTGGCACGGCCGGTACCGGCCGAACAGCGGCTTGAGGATGCGATAGGTCCCGGCATCGGTGGCCGCAAAGGTAATGATGCCCAGGACAATCCCGAGAATGGCCTCTTTTCGCCGGGCACGCACGTAGAATATGGCCCAGGGAACACCCAAAACGATCCATGTCCATCCGTTGGTAACCGTCAGGAAATAGAAATCGAATACCGGATTGGCCAGGGCCGTATTGAAGAACAGGAATGCCTGTTTGTCCAGGTAGAGTATGGTGTCCAGCATGGTCGGGGTTCAGGATTCAGGGTTCAGATGCCATCCAATAGAAAGATGACAGAAGTCTGGCTTCTTTTCCGTTGCTGAAAAATAAGACGGGGCAACGCTCTTATTTGCGTTCATAGTGAAGCAGGCGGGCGGAGAGGGAGCCGAGCTTAATCTTGGCTTTCACCATCACCGGCGTCCTGGCCTCGTCGTCGGCAATCCACACGGTCAGTTTGTCTCTCTTGGTGAACCCCCGCCCTTCACCCATGAGGCGGGGTTCGAGCTTGAAGCACTCGAACGCGCCGGCAGGCACTTCAATGGTCTCGCGGCAGTGGACCGTGAATTTTATGGGGAAATCCTTGCGGTGGTAGAAGGTGCGGATGCTGAACGTGTCTTTCGGCACCAGCTCCCTTGTGCGCAGTGCGTATAAAAGAGACAGGTAGTTGTGAATGCCGGCCTGGGCCGGGCTTTCGAGCTCACGCTTCTTGTCGTGGTAGTATACCATGCCGTTCTGGTGATCGTAGAGGTTCCACCGGTGGTCCCCGTAGCGGCCTTCCTGGATATGCTGCTCGAACAGAAGCGGATACAGGCTGTTGGCATCGCAGACCGTGTGAATGTAGTCGCGCACCTTGTAGAAGGTGCTCACGAAGTTGTTCGAGAGCACTTTGCCGATGAAATGGTACACCGCGGAATCGTCGTCACGCTCGGCGATGAGGATGCCCCATCCCGCGCGCAGGAACCCCCACCCGCCGTCGAACACGAGCTTTTCATAGGTAAAGGGAAGAGAGACCGAATCGCCCATGCCGCGGTTGTCGCCCACGCCCTTGGCTGCCATGACCGAGTCGATGTACTCTCGCGGATATCTCTCCAGTACGAGCTGCGCCTCGGCCCTGTCCCATCGCATGGGATCGTCGTCGTCACTGTCAGGACCGGCGCCCGCCAGGGGGAGGGCAAAAAGGACGGCACAGGCGGAAAGCGTGCGCGGGAAAAAGCGCTTGTTCGTTGGTGCTGAACCTGGCATAGGGTTACCGGCGTCCGCGGACAAACAGCCGCGCGTGCCCGTTTGGCTACATTATACGGGAATGCGGGTAACAATGCCAGTGGATTGTGGATCGGGCGCCAAGAATCGGAGAGTAGCACATGCTGTCGGTCATGCGCACGCCGCCCGTGGACAACGAGCGCCGGCCCCTGCCGAAGCGTGACTATGCCACACTGGATGCGGGCGCCCCGTACTTCTCCAGAAACTCCGCGGCTTCGCGCTGCCGCGAAATATCGAAGGACATAAACGCGATCAGGCCCTCGGCGCTGCCAAGCTGTTCGGCAACCGTGTCGAACATCTTCATGTCGGCATCTACGAGCTGGATGAGCTTGCCGGCATCGCGGATCTTTTTGTAGACTTCGGGCCATCCGCTACAGTCCGGCTGGCCCGCGCCCGGTACCCACTGGATTCCCTTGAGTTCGTCAATCTCAAGAATCGAGTCAAGGTGGACGAGCTGGCCCGGGCCGTCCAGGTGGTAGAAAGGATTGACGAGTATTTTACATGATGCGGCCAGCTCGGGTTTGACCAGGTCCTCGAACATGTCCGGCCCAAGCATATAGCAGAAGTCGCATTGAAGCATGTAATACGACTGCTCGGAGAGGATCGGCGTCCACGCCGTATATCCCGGATTGACCGGCTGCAGCACGCGATCGATTTCCTCGAAGTATTTCCACCAGAGCTCGTGGATGTCCCATGTGAGCTTCTTGACTTCCTCAGGATACATGCAGGTGTCGAGAATGAGGCTTTCGCTCGGACGGAACGTCGAGAGTATGTCCAGCGCGCCGCCGATATCGGTCATGCCGATTTGCACTGCGCCCTGCCAATATTCGATGCCCGCCCTGCAGATGTCTTTCACCCGCCCAAGCCACACGTTGTCCGGATCGTAGGCGAAAGAAAGATGGGTTATCTCCTTGACTTCCTCGGGGTGAAACCACGTGGTATCTTCACGGGCCGTAAGCGTTGCGCCCATGAACGCCGCGGCAACCCCGGCGCCGAAATTGGGCCATACGCACGGGAACCCGTCGCCGAGGTACCGGTTGGCCGACAGCGTATAGTCCCAGGCATCGATTACCTTTTCTGCCGGGATTGACAAGTCGTAGCGTGAGGTGAATCCGTATGCCGGAAGCTCGGATGGGGGCCGTCCGGGGTCGGCGCCCGTAAGAGTCATGTGGATCAGCGGGCGTTTCAACTCGCCCGCCCACCAGCGACCGTAGTTTTCCCGCATCCGGTTCCATGCATCTGCGTTGAACCGTATTGCCATAAGGCCCCCCTAACGTGGCACCTGCCCCGCGGCGGTATGGTATTCGAATGCTTTTTGCACCTCGCCGGCGGAGACTGCCGGGCCCATGACGATAATTTCCGTTGGCCCGACATATCCTCCAACGCTCTCGACCTTCGTGCTGCCAAAACATGACTGTATACAGACCGCGGAATCATTGTCGAGCACGACGTACCCCTTACACCGGTACGTCGACGGGACCGCGGCGGCCAGAAAAGCGTCGAGTGCTTCTCGAGAAATGCGCTGCGTGGTCCGCACCACGGCCGACCCGGTTTCCGGCCTGCCGCACGACTCGAACCCGGCGTTTTCGTCCTGCCGCTTGACAGCCACCGGCTCGCCTGCCGAGCCGCAGAATATCATTTCCAGAGAAAAGTCGCAGTATGACGTTGCGACAGTTTCGGCGAACGGGTTGAGCCCGGCAATTGCTTCGCGGATTTCCTTTTCAGCTTCGGGGTTTGTATCGATCTTGTTGATGACAACCGTATCGGCGACACGCACCTGATGCACCATACGTGTCATCATGGCCCGCATTTTCAGAAATGACGAAGCATCGACAATGCACCACACGTGCGCGAGATGCAGCTGATCCTTCAGCTCGGGCGAAGCGAGAAGCTGTACGACCGCAATCGGATCGGCCAGGCCGGTGGCCTCGAGTACCACCGCATCGGGCCTGACCCGGTCGATAAGAGCGCGAAGCGATCGCGTGAAATCGGACAACAGGCATACGCAGAAAACCGAACCGCGGTTCATCTCGAGTATCTCGAACGGCTTGCCGGTCTGCCGAAGCTCGGTACCGTCGACCGCGCCCGCCGCGAACTCGTTCTGCACCACCGCGATTCTTCTGCTGTCAGCGTGCGCGGCAAGCAGCCGCTTGAGCAGCGTGGTCTTGCCGCTGCCAAGAAAGCCGGTAACGAGGAAGAAAGGAATCGTACGCATGGTGGCGGTTCGTCAACCCAGGTGTTTCGGATTTCGAATCGTGTGCCTGGAATGCATCACGCGATCTCCTTGAGCCATTCCTTGACCGCGGCCACCTGGACATTTTCCCCCTGGGCCTTGAGCCGGTAGGCAGTGGCCACGATTGCCGGTGTCTGCACGGCCCCATACGCGAGCGCCTCGCGCTCGCCGACAATCTCCCGCACCGGCACCTCAATCCCGAGCTCGCTCATTGCCTGATCGATGGCAGGCCGGACTCCGCGGCATTCGTCCCGTGTTTTCCCCAGCACCAGCAGCTCGCCGCGCCTCGTGCGAATACGCATGCGCAGCTTTTCATAAATGCGCTTCTGGATCGCGGCGATGAGCTCTTCCTTGCGCGGGATCCTGGACACGAACGTGATAGTGCCGTCGATGCAAATGGTCGGAATATTCTTGACCATCAGCGAGGCCATGAGGGTCAGCGATTCGCGCTCCTTGATCTTGTGCTCGCGCCATTCCACAATGCCCTCGAATTGCGGCACTACCTTGCGCACCGACTCGACCATATACTGGCACGGCGCGCAGGATTCGGAATCGAGCGTGATGATGTCGACTACCACCTTGTCGGCCTGGCCGTACTGGCTCATGTCAAGGAGCGTGCCCCCGGTGTCTTCTTCCTCCATGGCGCGCACGACATCACGCTGATACGGATCCCGTACCAGTCTGGTGACTGCTTCGAGGTTGGCGGGCGGCGTTGCGTAGGGGAGATCGCATCCCGGTGCAAGCAGGTATCCTTCGGTGCCGCCGACATCCAGGCACGAAAGCGCGTTGCGCTGCGCGTCGATTTCGCTGCCGAGCAAGAGCACCACGGTGAGCTGCATGTTGCCGCCGAAACTGATGTCCCGCTCCCGGCACACGTCACGGACATAGTCCAGCGGGATATTCTCATCGATTGATACATTGTCGGGTCTGCAGTCGCACATTGCCTCGATGTTCTGTTGCGCGTGGCCGCACACGAAAAAGGAGCCGAGACCGCCGCTTTTTCGTATGTGCTCGAACACCGGCGCGGCATGCGGGGTCACGAACTGGGCAAACTGGTCCGGCCCTATCTGGCTGGTCATGGGATCCACCACGGCAATGATATCGCATCCCGCCTCCAGATAGTAGCCGGTCACGGCCATGCACACGTCACGGCAAAACGACAACAGCTCGTGAACACCGCCGGGATCCTCAAACATCTTCATGAAAATATCGGTGCCGAGAAGATGCAGTCCCAGGGTAAACGGGCCGGTGACCAGACCGTAGAGCGCAATGTCGGGATGCTGTTCCCGGAGCGCGCGCGCGGCCGCAAGCACCGGCTTCAACCGCCCCTGATCCGGACGGGGTATCTGAAGGCTTGCCAGTTTGTGGCCGTTGGCGAGCGGATGGCCGGTCACGGCCGGCGGGTTTTCGTCGGCCCAGACAAGCTCGCAGCCGAGGATCTCGGCTTCTATCTGCAGATCGAATGCCACCGGAACACCATCAGGCTGATACCGCTTGATCGATTCATTCAACCCGGCGACGATGTCCTCTTCGGATTTGCAGTACAGGCGGGCCGGCTTGCCGATGAGCGCGTAGGCATGGCAGCCCGTGAACGGCACCCATGGCACGCGATCGACGTGTTCGCCCTTGATCGCACGGGTAACGAGCTCTCTACTGTTCATGTTGTTTCCCCTTGTTCCGGCGGTCAGCCAGAAATGGCATCGACGGCCGCTCTGATTGCCGCGATATGCGCGGGAGTGGTACCGCAGCATCCGCCCACGATATTTGTCCCCGCGTTTACCAGTGCGGGCGTGCGCGCGGCCATGTCCGCCGGCGTTTCCGGAAACACGTTTTCCCCGTCCTTGAGCACCGGCAGTCCGGCGTTGGCATGCACGAGAACGGGGATGCTCCCGTGTACCGACCGGAGCTCTTTCACGATATCGATCATACGCTCCATGCCGTTGCCGCAGTTCGCGCCGATGATATGCGCGCCGGCATCGATCACGGCCGGCGCCATCTCGGCCGGCGAGACGCCCATCATCGTGCGGTAGTCATTGTTGGCCGTCTTCTCGAAAGTAAACGTACAGAGTACCTCGCAGTTCGTGTTTTCGCGTGCCGCGCGCACCGCCAGGCAGGCTTCGTCGATTGCCGACATGGTTTCCACGCAAATGGCCTCGGCGCCGCCGTTCTCGAGCGCCACGACCTGTTCCCGGAACGCATCGTAGAGCTGTTCCGCGGTGACATCGCCCATCAGAAGCATTTTCCCGGTAGGTCCGACCGATGCAATGACATGGCGGTCCGGCCCCGCGGCCCTTCGCGAAATGGCCGCGGCGGCTTCGTTGATTTCCTGCGCGCGATGCGCAAGACCGAAATGCTCGAGCTTGAATCGGCTCGCCCCGAAACTGTTGGTCTGTATCATGTCGGCGCCCGCATCGATGTAGCTTGCGGCGATAGCGAGTACATCATCGGGGCAATCGAGGCACCAGGCCTCGGGGCACGCGCCGACCGCGAGGCCCTTTTTCTGCAGAAAGGTCCCCCATGCGCCGTCGGAGACCAGGACTTTTCCGCTGGCGACTTTGTCAATTACTCCCACCGGTGCCTCCTCGCATCAGTAGCGGCCGTGTTCGTGGTACAGATCGAGCGCGTGCCGGTACGTATCCAGCCGCACGGTCTTCGGGATAGAGTGGTCCGAATGAAACACAAACGGTATTTTCTTCTGGGAAATATCCTTGAGCTTCGGTACAATTTCATCGGCGAGCCTGGAAAAATCGTTTGTCTCGAATGCCAGGATATTCAAATTTCCCATGAACGCCATCGAATTGTCGACCGCCCCGGCGAACTCGCGGACATCCTGCCCCGCCTTTGCTTCGAGCACCTGAAGGCAATCCACTCCTGCCTCGCGAATCGCAGGCAGAAACGGCCGAATCTTGCCGCAGGAGTGCATGATCCAGGGGATATTGTAGCTGTGGATGAAATCGCCGAGGCGCTTGTGAAAGGGGAGGATCAGATCGCGCTGCAAATCCGGTGAGATAAACGGTGCCTGCGTATATCCCATGTCTTCGTACATCCATACACCGTCGGGCACACCCACCTCGCGAAAGAGATATTCCAGATGCATAATCGTATGGTTGGTCATGACATCACAGTAGTCGCGTATCCAGTCCGGATTGAGATACATGGCTTCGAGCATGGCGACATCGCCGATAGATGCGCGCATCTGTTCGAAAATCGTCACGTTGTTGTACATGGCAAACCGGTCTTCGGCCATGGCATCGGTGTAGTTTTTCCTGAGCTTGTCGAGATCGCCGAACCGCCGGGTGTCAAGGGACAGGAGCGGCTCCCGGTACTTCTTCCGCCAGATGTCCTCGGATGTGAGCTCGAACGCGAGGTGCTCGGGCGTGCCGGCCTTGTTCTTCCACGCGCGCGTTGTCGCCCCCCAGCCGTTTCTAACCACGCGGGTTTCATCGGTTTCCTCGAGCACCTCTTCCTGGTCGACAAGCGACTCGGACCGGAACCAGGAGCCCTCGATCTCGCGAAGGTCGTAGTCGAAGTGCGCGGTCAGATCGATGCCGGCGGGAAGGCCGTCATGTTCTTCCCACGACTGCTGCGTATCCTGCCAGTAATGCTCGTACAGGCCCATCCGGTCGGGGCACGTCTTGCGGCCCACGATCGTTTTCACTACCTCTCGCCTGTTATCCATCCGTTTCCCCCGGCGAATATCTCGCGATACTGTACTCTCGGGCCGTATCAACAATGGCGCTGATATTCTCCCATGGTACTTCAGGCTCCACCATGTGCGTCGGCGCAAGCACGAGCCCGCCTTTCTCCCCGCACGCTGCAATACGATCTCTCACCACCTCGCAGACCTGATCGGGCGAGCCGAACGGCAGCAGCTGCTGCGTGCCGAGCGTGCCCCAGAACGACAGCCGTTCGCCGAATGCCGCATGAATTTCATTGAAATCCATGCATTCCGGCTGAATGGGGTTGAGCACGTCGACCCCGATCTCGATAAGTCCTTCGATGAACGGCGTGACCACGCCGTCGGAGTGATAGAACACGATCACGTCCGGTTTGACGGTGCGCGCGGCGGCAATGACATGGGCCAGGCGCGGCTTGAGCCACCCCTCCCACATCTCCACACTTATCATCGTTCCGGCCTGCGTGCCGATATCGTCACCGGTGGCAAGAATGTCCACCCCCGCCCGGGCATACAGCGCGGCCAGCTCGCACGAGATATCCGTCACCTTGTCAAACAACACGGCCGCCTTCTCGTCTTCGGTCATCATGTCCATCATGAGATCTTCCATGGAGCGCAGATACCATGCCCGTTCCCACACGGTGCAGGTCATCTGGCCGATCGCGGCGAAACCGCGAGCATGATGGCCGGCAACAGCCTTGGCAAATCGATCCGCCGCGCTCCCGTCAACAACGGGGTAGGGATAGGCGGCTATTTCTTCGGCCGAGCGCGCGCCCTTGAGCGGGTGATGCATGCGGGTCATGTGCACCGCGGCATCCGAGCCTTTGGAGTGACCAATGCCCCATTCGTCGAACTTCGTGCCCGGCGGGAGTGTTTCGCTGCCGAACAGCCCGTGTCCGTCGCCAAATGACGGCACCAGGGCGCCGCATACGTCCCGCTGGCTTACCCCAAGATGCGCCTTGTAGTCGTCGTGCCCGAAGCGTTTCCTGAATGCTTCGATCTGTGACGGGGAGAAATAGAAGTCCACGGGAACGTCGTCAAACCCCTCCCGCCGCAGCGTCCGAAGGATGTTTTCTCTCGGCGTTGTCATACCCCGGTCCTCAGGCGGCAAGCTTGTTCAGGTACTCGACAGCGCCCTGCGGATCGGCAGAGTAGCAGTCCGCGCCTATCTTCGTGCAGAATTCCTGGGTGAGCGGTGCCCCGCCGATGAGGACTTTCGTGCCGGGCGTCTTCTCCTTGAGCGCCTTGACCGTCTTTTCCATGTTGATCATGGTAGTGGTGAGCAGTGCGCTCAACCCGACCGCGCACCCGGGATGCTGCTCGACTGCTTCGATAAATTTCTCGGTGGAAACATCGACACCCAGATCCACCACTTCCCATCCGCCGCCTTCGACAATCATGGAGACAAGGTTTTTGCCGATGTCGTGCAGGTCGCCCTGGACCGTGCCGATACAGAACACACCCTTGCGTTTCACCTCGCCCGACTGGAAGAACGGGCGGAGGTGTGCCATGGCGGCATTCATCGACTTGGCAGCCATCAGGACGTCGGGGACAAACACCTTGTTGGCCGCGAATTTCTCGCCGATCTTCTGCATGCCGACAACCAGGGCTTTCTCCAGGATGTCGGTCGGCGCGGTGCCGCCGTCAATAGCCTTCCTGGTCAGTTCATCGGCCCCTTCCTGCCCTTTCATGTCGGGGGGATAAGGTGATGCTGCATTGATCTTCCCGCGCTCGACGCAGGTCGCAATCTGTTCGAGGATCTCGCTCATTGTTCCCTCCTCACGTTTGTGTATATGCAATGCTCGTGTTATTGGCACGCCTTCCGTCTGACTCCATGTATGCATTCACTTCCTCGCGCGCAATTTCTACCCACCGTGTCAGACGCCAGGGCTCGTTGCGGACCGTGTGGGTATCCTTGAGAATGATCTCCAGCGGCCCTTCGCCCGCAATCGCCAGAGTTTCGCGAAGATCGCCGCGTATCGTGTCCTCATTGAATTCAGTGCAGACATGGGACGGGTTGGGCTTCCGGCTGAAGATATACTTATTGTCTAGTTTTTCCTTCATGACCCGCTGGTCGCACCACGGCGAAACCGAAACCCGGCGAAGCCTGGTCGCTGTCTTGAGGACCGCATCGATTCGGTCCTGCAGCGGCTCGCAGCATCCGTAGCACAGAAGGCCGAATTTTTGGAAGACCGGAGCCTGGTACGGAAGAATGAACTCCTGGAAGAGCTCCGGCGAAATACCCACGCTTTCCTGCGATTCGGACAATCCCCAGATATCAGCGAGCTGTACGGCGGCGCTGCCCGTTCCGGGAAGCTCATGCGTATGCCCCACACCGCCGGAGCCAACGCAGTCCGACCCGTTGTTGAGGGTGAGAAACCCTTTGGTCTCGTGCCACTGCATGAAATTGAGCCAGTCATCGCGCAGAAATGCCATGAGTTGATGGATGATATCCGGCTGCATGTACATCAGGACCATGAAATTGTCGAGCCCGACAAGGGCAATGGCATCGCAGGTCATGCCGGCTGTCCACCAGAAGCTGCCGCGAAGGCGGACCGGAAGGATGCCGCCGAAAAGGTCCTGCGCGCGCTCGACCGCCCGCCCGGTAGCGGGACGGTCCACCGCGGGCCTCCTGAAACTGAGTTTGCCGAGATCGTCGGGAAGGTTTTTCAGGGGCGGATCCCACGTGAAGCTCCCGTGAGCGTCACCGCGCGTTTGGGTGACCGGCACCCCGAAGTCGCCTTGTGTGTGGATCCACTGGACATCGAAAAACGGATCCACAGTGTTGTCGTCGCGGATATGCTCCCACTGGTAGATTTTCATGCGGAGTTGACGTTCGCAGTCGCGGGCGAATTCATCCTCGCACCTAAGTGAATCATCCGGCACGAGCTCGCCCCATGCGTTCTCAGGAAACGCCAGGAGCATGGGGCGCTTGGGACGAAGGGCGTTGAACTCGAGCCAATCCTCCCGGCGCTTGCACTGTTCGGGGAGGGCGGCGATATGCGCCACGCGCCCGGCAAGTGCCCTGAGAATTTCTCTGTCGTTGTGCGATACCACGCCGCCGGGACCCTTCTGTTAGGTTTCGCGTACTTCCAGCGTGGGCTGGACAACGTATTGACAGTAGTCGGTGTTTTCGCCGTGAAGACGGGAATCCATGATGCGGGCCATGGTTTCCGCCATTTCCTCGCTGTGAGGATCTATTGATGTAATTGTCGGTGTAAAGAATCGCGCCAGCTCGGTGTTGCCGTAGCTGACCAGGCAAAGGTCCCCCGGAATATGCATGCCGGCTTCCCGAAGACGGCCGAGAATGCGCACCGCGTCGGCATCATCGCAGCAGAAGATCCCGCGGATGCTTTCGGAGCGAAGGAAGTCGGCATTCACCCGGTTCATGCGGTCGATAACAATGGGATGGCTTTGAATGCGCTCGCTGTCGATAAACTGTTTGTAGGTTTCTTCCATCATTTCCTGCACGACATTGCGATCGGCCCAGACCTCGTTGCGGACAAAGGCAATTGCCCCGCCGGCCCGTTCGGCCAGGTGGCGCATGCCACGCTGGACCCCCAGGTCGTAGCTTTGTATGACATAGGGGAAATACGAACCGGCCATGGTGTGATCCATGAGTGCGACAAAGGTGCCTTGCGCTGACAGCCGGGAATAAAAATCCGAGGTCTGTGTCTCATCCTGGGTAGGCACGACAATGACCGCTTCGTATCGTTCGTTGATCAGCCGTCCGACCAGCCTGATTTCATCTTCAAAACTGTTGTAGTCGACAAAGTGATGAAACTCCCGTCCCATGCGCCAAGCCTTATCGGCCAGTTGCTCCAGCAGGTATTCGTACTGCACGCTGTAGAACGGGAGGACGACCCCCCAGGTTTTCTTTCGGGGACGAAGGTCGGCGACAAAGGAGCCCTTGCCAGGTTTCTGGATGATGAGACCGTCCCTGGCAAGGATTTTGAGAACAAGCTTTGCGGTTTCCCGCGAGACACCGTGGCGGACCATGATATCATTTATGGAATCGATTCGCGAGCCGGGCGCCAGGCGATGGGCCAGGATATCGTCGCGATACACACCTACGAGCTGCTCGTAGATTGGCACGAAGGGCTTGGAAGGAGTCACTGTTTTGCTTTTGTGCGCGCGTCTTCTGGTATGCGATTGAGCTTGCATCTGTTTTTATATCAATAAGTTGTTAATAAACAGGCCTGGCAAAAGGCCTGGAACAGGATTTCAGATAGGGGTAATATAACCTGAAAAGGGAACGATGTCAACAGTAAAATACATCACATCACATCACACCTTAAGGCAGAGCCTGGAGTTTCCTGAGGACCGAGGCCGGACGCTACTTATTGGGATCCAGAGCATCGCGAAGCCCGTCGCCCACAAAATTGAATGCCATGACCGCAAGGAAAATGCACACGCCGGGCAGCAGTATCCAGGGATGATACTGTATATCAGACACGTTCATGGCCGCGGTCAGGAGGTTGCCCCAGCTTGCCTGGGGATCCTGAATGCCCAGCCCGATGAAGCTCAGGCCGGATTCGCCAAGGATATATCCGGGGATCGACAGTGTCATCGAAACGATGGCGAATGACATGGTGTGGGGGAGCACGTGCCTGAAGATGATGCGAAAGTCGCCCGCACCCAGCGCCTTGGCCGCGGTCACGTGATCGCGCTTGCTGATTGACAGCGCCATGCCGCGAATGACCCGCGCGAAGCTTGCCCACCCGATGAAACTGAGTATCACCACGATCAGGAAGTACACCTGAATCGAGGAAAGGTTTATGGGGAACGCGCTTCGCAGGGCAAGCATGAGAAAGAAACCCGGTACGAGCATGAAGCATTCGGCGAACCGCATGAGCGCCCAGTCAAGCCGGCCGCCGTAGTAACCGGATATGCCGCCTACCAAAAACCCCAGAAAGAAGCTTATCGCCACGCCGAAAAACCCGATGGTGAGCGAGACCCGCGAGCCGTACACAATACGCGAAAACAGATCGCGACCGACATTGTCGCCGCCGAGCAGATACACGCGGCACTCCTCGGGATTGCCCCGCACGCCGAACAGATGCCGCTCGGTCGGGAGAAGCCCCCACAGCCGGACCGGATCGCCCTTGACAAAGAGTCCCAGATAATACGGCGTGCCCGTATCCTCGCGATAGACCCGCTCGTAGTACTGGTTGAACTCGTAGGAGTACGGATACACGAACGGCCGCAGAGAAAAACGGCCGTCATGCACGAAATGAATCCGCGAAGGAGGCACAAAGGAATTCTCCCGGCGCGCATTGTCAAAGTGATACGGTGCGATCACTTCGGCGAACACCATGATGAAATACAAGGCGGCGAGCACCACAAAGCCCGGCAGTGCCAGGGGGTGTTTGCGGATTTTGCGGATGACACGTTTGTCCATATGCCCTCTGCTATGCCGCCGCCCGCACCCGGGGATCCACCACAATGAGAAGAATGTCCGCCAGGAGATTGCCCAGAATGAGCATAACGCCGCCCATCAGCATGTCACCCATCACCAGAAACGTGTCCTGCGCCCGCACGGCATCCAGCATCAGGCTGCCCAGCCCCGGCCAGTTGAGTATTATTTCCACGAACGCGGCACCGGTCAACAAATGAGAAAACGAAAACCCGAACAGGGTGATAAGGGGATTAATAGCATTGCGCAGCGCGTGGCGATAGATAACTTTGTTCTCGGGAAGGCCCTTGGCGCGGGCAGTCACCACGTACTGCTTGCGCAGTTCCTCGAGCATGTTGCCCCGGCTGATCCGCTGAAGGCCGGCAAGCGCGGTAATCGTGAGAACGACCATGGGAAGAATCAGGTGCGCGATACGGTCGCCGATTTTTCCCGCAAGCGAGAGCTGCTCGTAGTCGGCCGAGACCATGCCGCCCAGCGGCAGCGCGCCGATCACCGGCAGGCCGCTTGCCTGGTACACCAGATACATCAGAAGCAGCGCCGTGAAAAAAGTCGGGAGAGACATGCCCAGATACGAGATGAACGACATGACCCGGTCGCTCCATGAATACTGGTGCACGGCCGCGTATATCCCCAGCGGAACAGCGATGAGCCAGGTGAACAGGATCGAGAAGAATGACAGGATCAGCGTGTTCACGAATCGTTCGGCAATGACCACACTCACTTCAGCTTCGCGGGAAAACGAGTAGCCCAAATCGAGCCGGACCAGCCGCCACAGCCAGTGGCCGAACTGCACAATGGCCGGCTTGTCGAAATGGTATTTTTCTTCGATGCGCTGCACGGTCTCCGCGGAGATGCGCGGGTCGAACCGGTATTTGGCCAGGATGTCGCCGGGGGCGAGGTCGATGAGGAGAAACGTGATGAAGGACATGAGAAGAAGCTGGGGCAGAGACACCAGCATTCTTCTGATAAGCTCATCGCGCATAGCAGCACACGCAGGGATGGAGTAATGGGGTTGTGGTGTGTTGGAACAGGGCGCTCTGTGTGTGCGAGCATCTCGGCCCGGTTATTCGGAATGCATTACCGCGACACTCCATCACCCCGTCACTCCGCCGCGAGGTAGATGTTTTCGAGGTTGTGCAGCAGGCCGCCGTTGAGCGACGGGTTTACGTTGCCGTACTTGTCGGCAATGCAGAGAATCCGCTCGGACAGGACCGTATAGATGAGCGGCACCTTGTCCGCCGCAGTCCGCTGCCATTCGTCATAAATCAGTTTTCGCTTCTCCCGGTCGAGCTCTTTCACGCCGGCATCGAACAGGCTGTCAATACGCCGCTCCCAGCCGGTGGCCGGCTGTTCCTGCCGCGGGTACCACATGTGAAGCGTGCCCGAGGAATGCCACACGTTCTTGCCGAAATGCGGTTCCACGCCGCCGGTAAGGCCCAGAAGGATGGCATCCCAGGCATACGGCGGGTTGTCGAGCTTCTGTACCAGACTGTTGAATTCCATCTGTTGAAAATGCACCTTGAACCCGAGCTTCTCGAGGTCCTTGCGGATGATCTCGGCAATCTTGATACGCACGTTGTTGCCGCTGTTCGTGAGAAAGGAAAACTCGACGGGGTTCCCGTCGGCATCCTCAAGCACGCTGTCGCCGTCACTGTCGACAAACCCCTCGGCCGCGAGCATGTCGCGCGCCTTTTTCGGATTGTATTCGTAGGTGGTGACATCGTCATTGTAGAAATACCCCTCGGACGGGGTCATGGGTGACCACTGCGGGTAGCCCAGCCCGTTCATGACCGCGCGAATCATGCTGCGTTTATCCAGCGCAAACGCGACAGCTTTCCGGAAATTCGTGTTGGTAAACCAGGCAAGCTTCTTTGGCTCCACGTACGGCTTCCCGGTCTTGGGGTCGGTGCCGCGGTTCTGGTTGAAAAACAGGAAGTTGCTGCCCGTGGCCGGCCCGAGCCGGTACACGGTATACCCGCCGCGTTCTTCCTCCTTCTTGAGCCCGGGAAAGTCCTCCCCGCGCGCGCTGAGATAGTCGATCTCGCCCCGTTTGAATCGCAGGACCTCGGCGTTTTGATCGGCAACAATCATGTATACGACGCGCTCGAGATAAGGAAGCCGGTTGCCCGCGCTGTCGGCCTGCCAGTACAGCGGGTTGCGCTTGAACACGACCTTCTGCGATGAGATATATGATTCGAGCATGAACGCCCCGGTCCCGACCATCTCTTCCGGCGGCGTCTTGATGCCCAGCGAAGTCGAGTAGGTGCCGTTCTTCACGAAATGACCATATTTGTGCTTCGGAAGAATCTCCTGGGACATGGCGCGAAGAAACGGGGCGAACGGGATCGGCAGCGTGAATTGCACGGTCGAGCTGTCGAGCGCCTTCACCGCGATTTTCTTTCCTTCGATGGTGAACATGTCGCGCGACGAGTTCGGATTGATATCATCGTTGTAGACAAGCTCGTTGAACGTGAACTCGACATCGTAGGCGGAAAACGGGACACTGTCCGACCACACGACCCCGTCACGGATATAAAACATCCACGTAAGGCCGTCTTCGGAAATGTCCCACCGGTCGGCAAGGCCCGGCTCGGGCATCCGGGTGACCCCGTCGATACGCACGAGGCCCTCGTACATATACTGCGTGAACTCGCTGGTGGTCGTTTCGGTCGAGGTTATCGGGTTGAACGATTTCGGATCGGCGAATGAAGACAGCACGATGGTCCCGCCGTATGTACCGATGGCGGGTGAGAACGCCTCGGCCTTTTTCTGAAGCGCCATGTAGTCGATGCCCTGGCCCTCTTTGCCCGAGACCGGCCCTTTTTTGCCACCGCATCCCGCAAGCAGAGCCAGACAAGCGGCGAAAGAGAAAACAATCCACTTTTTGCTCATCAATGCTCCCTGTATCGATTGAGACCTTGTTCTGGATTAAAATAAATCACTTATGACAACCACTGCTCCCGGAAGGCCGCGCTCCGGGCGCAAGCGGCAATTTCTTCCTGCTCGCCGGCGCTCCACGGGCCTTCTACTGGGTCAAGATTGAGCACGGCGCCAAACCCCTTGCCCAGGCATGCGACAAGGTGATCGCGCGTGACCGAAGGTGCAATCTCCCGAATGCACGTGCACTTCGCATTGAGCATCTCACGGTGGGCCGCCTGCTCGGCGGGGCTGATGTTCTCCAGTTGCGGCAGGTTCCTGAACGCGCCGGTCAGAGGGATTGAGCCGTGCTGAAGGACTCCTTTCGAGGTGCGCTTCTGCGCGGAACCGATCAGCTTGCGTCCGTCTACCATGATCTCGCGGCGATTGGGGGCCAGGAAGCAGGGGAGCTTGATCTCGCGCCGGGCCGTCCGGGAATCAATCGGGGAATCGTGCGGGGAACAGGCAATCCCGCACTCGAGAAGCCCCTGCATGAAACAGCGCGACAGAAGTTCGTAGGTCTGATGAATCGTCCGCCCCATCTCGATAAGGTCCCGCGAAAATGTAACGCAATAGGTCAGATCTTTTTGGTGAAGAACTGCGCGGCCGCCGGTTGATCTCCGGATCCACCAAACGCCGGCCTGCTCGAGGGCCGGCATATTCAACAATGTGGATGGATCCTGCATGTAACCTATTGAAATGGCAGGTGGTTCCCAGTGATAGAACCTGAGGAAGACCGCCGGCTCGGCAGCGCACAAATCGAGCAGGTAGAGGTCGGCGGCCATGTTGAATGCCGGCCCGTGCGCGGAATCGTCGATAATGCGGAGCCTTTTAGCCATGCGTAAGTCGAAAATAAAAAAGAAACACACCCGACAATATTCCAAATGCCCCGCGCGTATACCGGGTGGACAGAGGAACCCTCCTTTACTTTCCTCCTTCAAAGGTTAGGGTGAAGCAGTGTGCAAGGGGGTTGCCGCCAGGCAACCCCCTTGTGCTTTTCTGTGTTTGGGGGCGGAGTCCGTCTGATTGCCCTTCATGAACCAAACTGCTATTTTTCTGGAGGCTGAGGGAACATCCAACAAAGCCGGGTGCCTGTATCTTTCCGAATGTGAGACTGTTATGAAAGAAGTGGCCATTGGAATAGATCTGGGCGGGACCAATCTTAAGGGCGTGGTCATGACGCGTGACGGCGCCGGGAGACACCGGACCCATGCGCCCAGCGAGGCGGACAAGGGAGGCAAACGCATTCTTCAGAACGTCATTGATCTCGCCGGCCAGCTCATGGACAAAGCCGGGAAGAATGCCCGGATATGCGGCATCGGCATCGGGACACCGGGCTTTGTGGGGCCTGACGGCACCGTGCTGGGCGGCGCGGAGAACCTTCCGGGGTGGCAAGGCACGCAGATCCTCGCGCCACTGAGGAAACGATTCGGCGTACGGGCCGCGGCCGCTAATGATGTCACTGTCGCGGCGCTTGCCGAAGCGAGATTCGGGGCCGGCCGGAGCGTGCGAAATATAGTCTGCCTGGCGCTGGGTACGGGAATCGGCGGCGGGGTCGTGATCGACGGTCAATTATACAAGGGCACGCACGGTATGGCCGGCGAAATCGGACATATCGTAGTGGAGACGGACGGCGTGCAATGCAATTGCGGCATGAAAGGTTGTGTCGAGCAGTACGCATCAGGGACGGGCATTGCAAACCTCGCCCGCCGTCTTTGCGCCGGGGCGATACACGAGACACCGCTGGTAAAGACCGTGAAAAAGGACCCGTCGGCGGTAAACGCCAAAACGGTTTACCAATATGTACGGAAGCGCGATGCGGTGGCACTGGAGGTCCACGAGACCGCATGTGAAATGCTGGCGCGGGCCTGCGGCGCGGTCGCGAATGTGCTCTCGCCGGACCGGATTGTCCTGGGGGGCGGCGTCATGAAAGAAGGCAGGCTGATTTCAGACGAGGTCGCGCGGCGGTTTCCCAATCATTGCTGGGATGCAATCGCCCGTCATACCGCCATCGTTCCCGCCGAGCTTGGCGAGAACGCGGGGGTCCTGGGCGCGGCCGCCCTGGTGTTCGAGGAATTTGCGCATTGACATACACCAAGGAGACGGACGGTACCATGCAGCAGACTGCACGAGTCATGAGTTGTATTGCTCTGATAGTCACGGTGGCGACAGCGCGGCTCGAACATAACTTCATGCTGGAGGGAAGCTTCGTCGTTCCGCCGTTCACGCTTTCAAACAGGATAGAACGCCTGTATCCGGTGGGCGAGTGGCGGCCGGGATTCGGCATCGCGTGCAACTACCTTCTCTATCCTCTCAAATATCTCGGGGCCGGCGCCCGGGTGTCATACATGCGGGTCAAGCATCTCGATGACAGTGACGTGATTATTAACGCGCCCGGCTTGTGCCTTCTTGCTCGTCCCCGGTATCCGTTTGGGATCGATGATCAGGCCGTGGTATTCGCCCAAATCGCGCCGGGGTTCTATCGCGTGGTGGGCAAGGATACCGATGACACCGAGCTCATCAAGGACACGTTCTTTGCCTTTGAATGTGGTGCCGGCGCGGCATTCAAGAGCATCGAAGGCGGCGTGCTGTATAATCTGGGAATGGATCGCAAGGACACGCACAACATGGGATGGCTTTCGATCTTTGCCGCGCTTCGGCTGCCGCTGCCCGCGATCAGGCGATAACTTCAACCCCTGCGCCGGAATCAACCTCACCGATTGTCCAGCAGGGGATGTCCCGGGCGGCGAACCGGTCCACGAGGGCCGCATGCTTGTCGGGCGCAACAGCCGCCAGCAGACCTCCCGATGTCTCGGGCGTGAACAGCAGCATGCGCATCTCATGCGTGATGGTGCTGTCGAACGTGACAAGCTTCTCGTAGAATGCCTGGTTCGTGCACGCGCCGCCGGGAAACAACTGCTCCCGGGCGTACGCGTGCGCGCCCGATACAAACGGGAGCTTGTCAAACCGGATTCTGATGCGCACGCCGCCTGCCGCCGCGGTCTGGACCGCATGGCCCAGAAGCGCGAACCCGGTGATGTCGGTGCACTCATCCACCCCGGTTTCCTGCAGGATGCGCGACGCATCCCGGTTCAGGCGAAGCATGCTCTGCACTGCCTCGTCGAGATGCGCCGCATCCGCCATGTCAACCTTTGCCGCGGTGGTCACAATACCTACGCCGAGGGGCTTGGTCAAAACCAGACGATCTCCCGCGCGCGCGCCCGCTCTGGTCAGGACCTTGTCGGGATGTACCTGCCCGATAACCGACAGGCCGTATTTGGGCTCCTTGTCATCGATGGTATGCCCGCCGCCGATCACCCCGCCGGCCTCGGCAACTTTCTCCGCGCCGCCGCGCAGTATTTCGCCTGCCATGTCACGCGGAAGTGAAGGCGGAAAGGCGCACACATTCAACGCCAGGATGACTTCACCCCCCATGGCGTATACGTCGCTCATGGCGTTGGCTGCCGCGATTGCTCCATACGTGTAGGGATCGTCGACTATCGGCGTGAAGAAGTCGATCGTATGGATTATCGCCAGCGCATCGCTTATCCGGTACACCGCGGCATCGTCGCCGGAGGATAGCCCAATGAGGAGCCGGGGATATTTTTTCGGATCGAACACGTGCTGGATCGGCTGCAGAACCTGCGCCAGGGCCTCAGGGCCCATCTTGCCGGCTCAACCCGCGCACGCGGTCATTGCCGTAAGCCGAAGGATTCGCTCCTTCTCCGACATGCCTGTCCTTTCCTGCAATGGTACGCCACGACACGAGCTACCGCGCAAGGTCGTGGATGCCTTCTGTCTCTATGCCGCCTTTCGCAAGGACCAAGGCGGCTCTTGACTTATCGCGGGCGGCGAACCGGATGCAAATGCCGCAGTCCGAGCTCAACTTCCGTGGTACGGGTATCAGCTTGCAGTCAATCCCCGCCCTTCGCATAAGCTTCTCCGCCTTTATTGCATGGCTGGTCGAATGCACGAGCACCACGCTGTTGTCCGGCCTCACGCCCCGGCCCCCACCGCCAGCCTGGCCACCGCAGAAAGCGCGGCATCGATGTCGCGCTTTGTGTTGAACGCCCCCATGCTGAAACGTACGGTGCCGCCGGGAAACGTTCCCATCGTACGATGAGCGACCGGCGCGCAGTGCAGCCCGACTCGACACAGAATACCAAAATCTTCATCGAGGGCGAGCCCTAACTCCGAAACAGACACTCCCGCAACGCAAAATGACACCGTTGCGGTCTGCCGCGCGGCATCCAGCCCGCCGTATACAGTGACGCCGTCGATAGCACGCAGTCCGTCAATACACTGCTGCGTAAGAACCATCTCGTTGCGCCGGATGTGTTCCACGCCGCGCGCGCGCACCCAGCGAACACCCGCGAGGAGTCCGGCAAGCCCGACCACGTTTGGCGTGCCGCTTTCATACTTGTCAGGGGCGAACGCCGGCTGGGTTTCCTGCTCGGACCTGCTTCCCGTGCCGCCACGGGTAAGCGGTTCTATCCGTGAAATATCGATGCGTGGTCCGAATACCAGACCCCCGGTGCCCATGGGGCCGTAGAGCGACTTATGCCCGGTAAATGCGAGCAGATCGATGTTGTCACGCTGCATATCGATATCCAGCGCCCCGGCTGTCTGCGCCGCATCGATCAACAGGCACAGGCCTTTTCCCCGCGCGATGGTTCCGATCTCGCGTACCGGTGCTATCGAGCCGACCACATTCGATGCGTGAGTGACCGCGATCAGGCGCGTACCGGGTTTGACCGCCTTTGCGACAGCATCGGGATCGACAAAACCGTGCGGCGAGCAGGACGCCACGCTCAGCTCGACTCCGCGTTCTTGAAGCGCGCGGAGCGGGCGCATCACGGAATTGTGCTCCACGCCGGTGGTGACCGCGTGATCCCCTTTGTCCAGAAGGCCCTTGAGCGCGAGGTTGATCGCTTCGGTGGCGTTCCTGGTGAATACGACGCGCAGCGGATCGCCGGCGTTGAAAAGAGCGGCAACGGCTTCCCGCGTATCGTAGACAATTCGTGCCGACTCGTTGGCCAATCGATGCCCGGCCCGTCCAGGGTTCGCGCCCACTTCGGCAAGGAATCGAGTCATCGCTTCAGCCACATCCGGCGGCTTGGGCCACGATGTCGCGGCATTGTCGAGGTAGACAAGGTGTGTATTCATGTGCCGGCTACCCGCACTCTCACCTCCGCGAACGATTGCGCGGAGAATGACCCCCGCCACAAAAATATACATGTCCGGTGAGCGGGGAACGTCCCCGCAACCGTCAGCGAATCCGGCGCAGCGACGGAAGGCTCCCGGCAATGCCGACGTGGTCCTCCTTGACAATCAGCACGCCTCGAACGCCCTCAACGGCGCACACTTGTTCGAGCGCCGGATCGATATCATCCGTGGAAGTAACCAGGTTCGCCGCACGCGTAGCGGCTGCATCGGCGAGCGCGGCATCCGGTGCCACTACCGTGGCCAGATCGCAGCGCCCGAGGCTCAGCGAGTGACCCATGATGCCCGATGACGAACAGATGGCGAGCGGTGTCTCGCCGGGTGACACCGAGAACGCCAGCGTGTCTTTCAGCGGGGTGTCCCCGGTAGAGAGCGCTATGGTCACGGG
>WJMI01000081.1 GCA_014728015.1 Chitinivibrionales bacterium
GAGTATGACCAGGAAAACATCACCGCTGTACCGGGACACAATGTCCACATTGCGCACCGATTTGCGCAGGATTTTGACAGTCAGAGCGAGGATCTCGTCGCCGGTCGAGTATGAGTACTGCTGGTTGAGGTCGCTGAAATCATCGAGATCAATCATCATGGCGGAGAGGGCGTGATTGTAGCGCCGCGCCCGCTGGACCTCTTCGCGCAGCTTTTCCACATGGTATTCAGGCGCGTAGATTCTGTCGATCCACTCATCGCGCGCCGGCGGGCTCCTGCGTTTCGCCCGGGGCTTCTCCTGGCGCCCGTCCCGGGAGAAATGGTCCACCATGGCTGTCTGGAGCGCTACGCGCCGGCCGAGCTTGGTCTCCATGTCAAGCTTGTTATCGAGTATCCGCTTCCAGTGGCCCCGCGCATCAGCTTCCTCAAGCGATTTCCCGCACAACCGTTGTATGATGAACGCCACCGGGGCATGGTTTTCTTCCCGGTTTTCGTCGAGGAGCCTTTTTACGCGGTTAAACGAAAGGGGATCACTGCGTTCGAGAGGTCCCCGAACTATCCTGTCAAAGCCGTCGAAAATGGGGTTTTGCTTCATGTAGTGAGACCTTTGGGGCCTGTGGGACGATGCCGATGCGCTCGAACCAATGAGGATCCCGCTTTACGTCCGGTCATCGGGAACACTACTCTGTCAAGCACCCGGCCCACAATATACTTAACGAGAAATGGCATGACAACGGCTAATATGCGCATTCGAAATCGCCCGGTTGAAAGGGGCATGTCCCCTCCCGACCGGGAATGCGGCACCTCGTGTGCGGGTCGAGTCCTTGTTTTATTTTTATCTGTGGCCGCATGGATGTGTCTGGTTCGTTTTCAAACTGTTCTCGGAGTGTAACCATGGCGCTGTTTGAAGTTCGATGCCCAATGTGCAAGGGGATGCTCTGGATTGACCCGTCATCAGGCAAGGTAGTGGATCACAAGGCGGGGGGCCATCAGAAAGCCGATTTCAACGAGTTTCTCAAGACCCACAAGGATCGAGGGAATGTACTTGAGGACAAATTCCGGAAGGCCAAGATAGAGCGCGACAAGATGAAGGAGGAGCTGGACAAGAAATTCAAGGATGCCAGAAAAGTCGCTGAAGAATTCGAGGGTGAGGTAGACAACCCGTTCGGGTGGGATTGAAGGCGTACAACTCGATGCGGAGCTTCTGATTTCGGATTTTCCAACGGGGAGGTACAAATGCGATACGTAGTGTTGGGTCTTGTGGTTGCGCTGGCGGTGGGTTGCTCCGCCAAGCAGGAGGACAACGCTCAAACCAGGGAGGGAGACAAGGTGGCCAAAAAAATGGAGAAGGCGAAGGACGACCAGCCCGCGGTGAGAGAAGGGGAGGTGGCGACCCTGGGGTCACCGAAGGTCGAATTCAAGACCACCAAAGGCACGTTCGTGCTGGAGCTTGACGCCGACAAGGCGCCAAAGACCGTGGAGAATTTCCTCAAGTACGTGAAGGAAGCTTTCTATGCGGGCACGGTATTCCACCGCGTGATCAAGGGCTTCATGATTCAGGGAGGAGGCATGACTCCAGACCTCAACCGGAAAGAAACGCATCCGCCGATACCCAATGAGGCGGACAACGGTCTCAAGAACCTTCGCGGGACTGTGGCCATGGCGCGCACCAACGATCCGAATTCGGCGACATCGCAGTTCTTCATTAATACAGTTGACAATGCATTCCTCGACCACAAGTCCAAGGACATGCGCGGATGGGGCTATTGCGTGTTCGGGAAAGTGGTGAAGGGCATGGATGTGGTCGACAAGATTGAGGCGGCGCAAACGACCACGCAAAAAGGTTTGCGCGACGTTCCCGCGGAAGCAATCACCATACGAAGCGCCGGCATAGTCAAATGATAGAGTAGTAGAGCGGCGGTTTCGTGCAGCCACACTGACGCGGGTTGCCGGATCGTTTCGGAAAAAAACCGCAGGGGAACGGCTACAGGAGAGCCAGCATGTCTCTCACCGCGAGGTCCATTCCAACCAGGGCGGCGCGAGAGATTATCGCGTGCCCGATATTGAGTTCTTCAATATGATCCAGGTCTGCTACCCGAGAAGTGTTCCGGTAGTTGAGCCCGTGGCCGGCATTGACTCGCAGGCCGAGTTTATGGGCCGCAATAGCCGCATCCTGCAACTTTGCTAGCTCGTCGTCCTGGGCCTGACCGCTCGCATTGGCATAGTAGCCGGTGTGCAGCTCAACATGACTCGCCCCGGAACGAGCGGCCGCCTTTATTTGCTGTATGTCCGGGTCGACAAACAGACTGACCAGGATGTTGTGCTCGTGAAGGTTTTCTATGATTTTCTCCAGGTCGCGCTCCTTGCCCCGGACCGCCAAACCTCCCTCGGTCGTTCGTTCCTCCCTCTTTTCCGGCACCAATGTGGCCATATGCGGCGTGACATCCATGGCAACCTGGACCATTTCCGACGTTGCCGCCATCTCGAGGTTCAAATGCGTGGTTACGGTCTGCTTGAGCAGGTAGATGTCCCGGTCCTGCATGTGCCGGCGATCCTCGCGGAGATGCGCTGTGATCCCGTGAGCGCCCGCAAGCTCCGCAAGCACGGCCGCCTGCAGGGGATCCGGCTCCTTGCCTCCGCGGGCCTGCCGCAGAGTGGCAATGTGATCGATATTGACTCCAAGTGTCGGCATGCCATTCTCCTCGTGCGTTAGTGCCTTCGGCCAGATTCCCAGACGTCACAAAATAATCAAAATCGACCGCCGCACGATCGATGACGGTCCGTTCCAGGCTCCGGCCTATGGCTGTGTCACGATTTCGGAAACGTGGACCAGACGAATGCCGTTTTGTCTGAATGCGTCTCGCATTGCATCAAGAGCTGCCACCAGGTCCTGGCTTGCCTGCGCGGCTGCGAGCACCGTACCTTTTTTCTGGGCCACCACGCACAGGTGCCTGAGATGTTCCTCTATATCGCGCGCGCTTTCGTTTTCCGGCACGCGTGACGTAACCCGGGTATAGGGGAGTTCGATTTCGCGAACCTTGGATGGGACCACGCTGCGGCGCGCCGTCTTTGTCTCGATGAAATAACCGTGGCGTTTCTTGATTTCGCGGAGAACAATGCCCATGACCCGCGGGTCCTCGAGCGCGCGGGATCCCAGCAGATTGTTGAAACCCGCGAAATTGGGGATGGCATCGCAGGCACTATCCACAATGTCCCGGATCTTGTCCGCAGAATGATGCACCATGATCATGGGCAGCGATGCGTGCGCGTTAGAGCGGACAAGCGGCTCCAACGCGAGCTGAATAACCACTTCCTTGTTGTATTGATCGGCCGCCTGAGCCGTCCACGCCGATTTTTTCACCGACGGCCGCAGAGAAACGGTCAGGGGCTCTGGAAACGAGAGAATGTCGATCGTGGTTTTATCGGCCTGAAACTCGAAGTCTTCTATGAGAATGGCCATCCTGCCGGTTGTACTGAAGAAACGTTCCGAACGGGAGACCACCAGCCGTATCGCGGGACGCCGAGCATCCGAGCTTCTGAAGTCGATGACGCATTTATCGCGCCGTTGGTCGTAACGGGAATCGGTGAGACGGTATGATGTCCCCTTCGCGGCCCTGCCGATTTCCCAGACAATCCACTCGATAGGACGTCCGCGGGGCACGCGCACAAGCATCTGCTTGAGGGAATCTTCGAGGAAAAAGCGTTCCTGACGGTCCGGTGTCCGCACTTCGAGCGTGTCGAATGTCTCGAGAAGTGCCTTCTCGAAATCACTTGCCGGATGCGTGGCCGGCATCCCTTTTTTCAGCAGCAGACGCTGGAGCGGTGCGGGGACCAGGTCGGGGAACGATGCCGCAAACCAGCGAATGCTGGCCAATATAAGAAATATGGCGGCGACCGATACGAAGAGCCTGGTAATGAACCGTTTTCTCATCTACCGTCTTCCACCACGCCAAAGCCGCAGCTATTTTAACAAACAAATGGCGAATCGAGAGAAAATAGCCTTTCTGGGTGCAGGAGTCAAACCGGGCAGCATGCATGAGTGAGCCGATTCATGTGCCCGTGATCCTCGGGCCCACCGGAGTGGGCAAGACCGGCCTGGCGCTCGAACTCGCCGGGCGTTTCGGCATGGAGATTGTGTCCTGTGATTCGCGTCAGGTATATCGGGGAATGGACATTGGGACCGCGAAGCCCACGCCCGCGCAACAGGCGCGTGCCCGTCACTGGCTCATTGACATTCTTGAGCCTTCCGAGTCGTATTCGGCATTTCGCTATGCCCGCGATGCGCGCGAGGTGATCGTACGGCGCGCTGCCGCGGGAGTCCCTGTGGCGCTCTGCGGCGGCACCGGGCTGTACTTCAGAAGCCTGAGCCGGGGTTTGACCACCATGGTAGCATCAAATCCGGAGCTTCGAAAGCGGCTCGAGAGACGCGCCGAGGCTGAAGGGCCGGGCATCCTTCATGAAGAACTCGCGCGGGTTGACCCGGCATCCGCCCGTCGCCTTCACCCCAACGACCGGCAAAGGATAGTCCGTGCCCTGCAGGTTTTCTATGATTCCGGGATACCGCTTTCTGCACACGTTGACGGGCCGGAAGGGCCTGTGGATATGCACTTCGCGATTATTATTCTTTCGCGCCCGCGAGAGGATCTCTATGCCCGTATCAACCGGCGTGTCCGCCACATGATCGAGCTGGGATTATGGCGCGAGCATAAGGCTCTCATCGACAAGGGGTTCGGCCGGGAGGACCCGGGCATGCGCTGCGTAGGATATCGGGAGCTGTTCGATGTTGCGGAAGGGAAGACTTCGCTGGAAACCGCAATCGGCAGGATACAGCAGAACACCCGTCGATATGCAAAGCGCCAGAAAACCTGGTTTGCGCATCAGTGCGACGGGCACGTACTTGACATGGCAGGCTCGAACGTGCTCTCGCGAGCCGCCGAACTGGTAGGCCGTCATCTCGGGGCATGATTCCCTGCGCCGTGTTTTTCCGGTTGCCGACCGTGTTGCGCAGACTGTATACTTTGAGACAGGAGGATGCGACATATCAGCCCAGTGTACCCCAGGGCATGATAGTACCTCTCCATGGCGGCACTCCTGCTCACGATACTGGTGCACGGAGAGAAATCCTTGACAGTCTTGTACGGCTGACACCGGCACGGGGACAATTCATACATGCCGTGATCATTTCCGGCAACTCGCGCATATTTTTCGTCGGCATTGCGGGATGTACTGTAACGCCGCGAATATCTTCACAGGCTGAAGACATATTCTGCCGCAAGCGGATTGAAATGCAAAAGTCGTCAACATAGTGAGCCGCCGCGCCATGTCGCGCGGGCTTGAGGGCGAAGATCGCGGATACATCCTGGCGGCCGCCCCGCGGTCCGGTGCAACCGGCGGGAAAGTTTTCATATCACGAAAGGAGCAGTCTGTAATGGGTCATGATGATTCGCGTGTCAACGGTAACCGGAAGGGATCGCAGAAGTTCAACGGTGGCGTGAACTACAGCCCCAGCACGAGCTACAACTACAATCCCGGCTCGTCGAACTATCAACCGTCCCAGCATCAGCAGCACCCGCGGCGTCGCTCGGACCGCTACCGCCGGGAATCAATGAGCCAATTTGACAGGCTGGTGAAACAGAACGATGTGATTATCCGGTTGCTGAAAGAGATCAGGGATCGTCTTTCGCAGCGCGACGGCGGGTACCAGCAGGGGCAGTCACGCTCACGTCACCACCCGTCCAAGGCATCCTCCGCCCCGAAACCCGAGGCGTCTGCCGACCACGACACGGCCCAAAGCGAGCAGAACACAGAGCCCGCCCCGCAGGCCGAGAACGAGGATTGACCGGACCATGAGCGCGTTGTGCCACCTCTTTCAGGTACGTGCGCGTGGGATACAACGGTATGGCGCACACCCCGCAGTGCAAAAAAAGGCCAAGTTCTTCTTTCCCCGAACCGATACCTATATGATGGGGTGTCGCCGGCCGGTAACGGCCGCTCCACGGGCGTGCAGCGGAAAAGGACACATAACACCATGAAAGTTGACATAGCCAACGCGCACGGCATTACCGTAGTCAGGCCCCATGGCGATATCCGCGTGAAGACTATCCTTGCCCTGCGGAGCAATTTCGATGTTCTTGACAAGGAGCGTGTGACGCGCGTTGCCATAGATCTTTCGGAGGTTGCGTTCATCGATTCGAGCGGGATTGGGCTGCTGGCGAATTTCGCAAAAAGGCTCCACGCGCGCGACGGCCGGATGTGCCTTTTCAACTACAGCGGCGATGTCAAGGACCTGCTGGATATCACGGGCATAGATCAGGCGGTTGCGTTGTGCGATACCATGGAAGAAATGCACAGAGCGATGATGGACGGTGCATCATGAGCGCTCGCGAAACGAACCAACGGTTTTCTGCCTGCATGGCCGTACTGCTTCTGCTGGCCGGCATGAGTACGGTCGAGGGCAAGACCAGGTGGAGTTCGCTCCGGATGGTCCCCGATGCCGATCTGCTCCCGGGCGGGGACTTCGTGATAGGGTTCGACGGCATGCTGGGCAAGTCGATCGATGAAATCGACTCCATGGTGCTGACCGCGGACAGCTCGTGGATGGTTGTCAGCGGCGCGGACACGAGTTTTGACACGGCCTTTGATACGTCGTATGTAGTGGTCGACACTACCGACCCGGCAATGTTTTTTACGCAGAGCTATATGGTCAAACTCGGGGTTGTCGAGTGGGTCAATTTCCATATCGGGTATTCCGGCGGATTCACCCTGGGGTTCAAGGCCCGTCTGCTCGGCGAAACCTCAAAAGCAATGCCGTCGCTGGCAATAGGCGCGCACAACATATTCAATCACAAAGAAGTGAATCACTTCAAGTACAAGACCGACAAAGAAATCAACAACGAGTTCTTCGTTGCTTTCGGAAAGAGCGCGGAGCGCATTAAGCTGCGCCTGCATGCCGGCATCCAGTCCATGCCGACCGTCCAGCGCGAGGTTTTCAATCCGTTTTTCGCCATAGAAAAGTATTTCGGCTTTGGACTCTATACGGCCCTCGAGGCCCACCGGCGGGATTTGAGCTACCATTTCCACCTGTTCGCGAACATGCGGGCGCTGGATGACAAGCTTGAAATTTCTGCCGGCGCTGTCGCGCTCGAAAGCATGTTCTTTGACGAAAACAAGCAGCTTTCCATTTCGCTTTCGCCTCGCTCGCCTCATGCGTTCGTCGGGCCGGGGATCTGGTTCGGCATACGGTTTCACTCGCGGATGGGATTCGGCGGGAAAGGCGGTTTCGTCTCGACCGAAGAGAAAATCCAGAAGCAGGACGAAACAATCGAGTCGCTCAGGGGCGAAATGGACAGCTTGCGGCAGGAACTGGCCACCGCGACCAAGGCGGTCCGTGACGTCCGGGAGACGATGGGCGCCATGGGCGACAGCGCGGAAACCGTCCGTATCAAGAACCGGGTTATTGCCGAGCTCGAGATGCTGAAGGCCTTGTACACGGCCGATGAGTTCGATCCCGATTCGGTGCGGTCCGTGGTATCCCGCATCCGGCGATTCGGCGAGCGCGGGGTCGCGGCGCTCAAGGAGATCCTGACAGACGAGAGCCTCGACCGCCACGTACGGCAATACAGTGTCACCGTGCTGGGAACCATTGGTAACCGCAGCGCATCCGATGTGCTTCTCGATGTTCTCGCCCGCACGGGCGACCCCGATCTGAAAATCGAGATCCTTATTGCGCTCGGCAAGATGAGAGAAACACGGGCAATGTACCTCATGGAGCAGCTTGCCAACGATCCCAATGATGCCATTGCCCTGACAGCGCAGGAAGTCCTGCGGAGGCTCTCGGAGCAGACCGGTGCAAAGATCTCTCCGGACCTTAAGATGCGAAAGATCCCCCCGCAGCAACGGCAAACGATCCCGGAAAGCAAAATCGAGGTCAAAGAAGAGCAACCGGACGATGCCGCACACGATTCGACAGGGCCGGAGCGCGGGAACACCTCGCCCCAGAAAGCTGCGGAGGACAAACCGCAACGCAAGCGCGCGAAGTCTTCGGATGCGGGAAGCGATGCGGCCCAACCCGCCGGCGAGTAGGTGAAAACCGCCATCCGGATACGTATCGCAGCCGAGCTCGGCACGCTTTCCGTCTCCCGCGCCGCCCGTTCTCGATATCTCACAGTATCCCTCGTGTGTGCATTTGCGGCCGCGGCGGCGCCCGGGGGCCGCGCGCAGGATTCTTCTGCTGTCGCATTCACACTGAGTGCTTCATTTTCAGAAACAATGGTGATGCTCCATTGGGAGCCGCTTGACAGCGTGCACTCCTATAATGTGTACGCCGACTACGGCAAGGGCTTTGTCAGGGCCAATCCAATCCCGGTGTCGTCGAGGACCCAGTTCGCCTTCGCGTGGATAGAAGAGGAGGGGAGGAGACGGCGCGTGGTAAAAGGAAACAGCGTCTCCCTCTATGTTGCCGCCCTGGCCGGCGTCCGTTGTGCCGAGGATGCCTCCCGGTGCAGCGAGGTGGCGCGAAGCACGGGAGTGGCCACGCGCTACTTCGAGGGGTTTGCCGAGGTCGAATCGCGCAGGAAACTGCGAAAGGTTCTTGTCAAAAGACAGTCGGTGTCGCGCATTCTTGCAAGCGGCCGCGCGGTACCGCGCGACGTGTTTCTCCGGGAATACCCGCGCCTGACCGCATCGGTTGTGAAACACTATCGTGAGCGGATCGATCCTCAGGACAAGGGTGCGTGCGTGCCGTTTTCAACGATTGTCTCCAAGTACTTCTCGTCGCGAGGGGTCGAGTGCTACCGGGCCCAGGGCCGGTTTATCACGCAGTTTCACAGCTTCAACATCATTCTAGTCGACAGTTCCGAATACGTCCTGGATTTTACCGCCGACCAGTTTCTCCCCGGCAGCTCGCCCGTATTCATTCCCCGCAACAATTGCTTCATCGACTCGACTGGAGCTCCCACGGATTCCCCGCAAGGGCGGTGCACGAAAATGTACCGTGCCGAGCAGGTGTTTGCTCCCCGGGACCTTCGATTCACCGATACTGAAGAGGCGGCGCTCTACCGGGCTATCCTGGATTCGCTCCTTAGGGAATAATGCGCCGCTTGTAGAAATCGTACTTGAGCGCGATTTTGTGGACATAGTCCTGGGTCTCGCCGGGAAGCCAGGGATGGACCTTTGTCCACGTGGTAAGAGAATCATCGGTGCTGTACGAACGAAGTACGCGTCCGCGTCCGGCGTTGTAGCTGGCCAGGGCAAACGCCAGCCGGTTCACCTTCTCCTCGGTCTGTCGTCCCCACAGGGAGTACATGCGCTGGTCGTACAGGCATCCTACCGCGATATTGACTTCGGGTTCGGTGAGCTTGGTGGCATCGTACCCGAGAAACCGGGCCGTGCTCGGCAGGACCTGCATAAGGCCCAAGGCACCCGCCCCGCTTCGGGCCACATTCCTGAAATTGCTTTCCACGAACATCTGGGCCGATATCAGTCGCCAGTCGAATCCGTAGCGCCGGGCCATCTTCTTGACAATACGATCGTAGGGACTGATGGAATTCACGTTCGCGGTCTTGCGGAATGTAAGGTCGCTTTGCAGCCATTTTCCTGGATTGAAACGCGCGTGCTGCCGGGCAAGCTCGGCCAGCGTTCTCTTTTGCGCACGCGCGGGCGAAGGCCGGGCTGCGGCAGTATCCGCATCCGGCTGTGCCTCTCTTGCGGTTCCCGGGGGCGCCTGGCATGAGAATGCTGTACAGGCACACGCCACAGCCAGCAGGCGCAGGAACAACGCGCCACCCGGATGTTTGCTACGCAGCACTACAAAGCTCATGCAGGCCCGTTCCCGTTGAAGAATCCTCTTCCTTCAAAATAGCACACCCGTCCCGCGCATTCAACACCCGGCAGGAAACGGATTAGGGAATGATGAGGACAGCCGGGAGGGCTTGGTCTGCGGCACGAGGAATAGTATTTTCCACGTCTGCCGTTGGCGTTTTTCTACCACTCCAAAACACCCGTGGGGGTCATTATGGACTATACGTTGTTGTACGCTGTTTTCGGGGCCGGGGTTCTCGCGCTTCTATTTGCCCTGTGGAAATCGTCGTGGGTCAACAAGCAGGATCCCGGGACCGACAGGATGAAGGAAATCGGGAATGCCGTGCGCGAAGGCGCTATGGCGTTTCTGGCGCGGGAGTACAAGTCCCTGGCGGTGTTTGTGGTTATTGTCGCCGCGCTTCTGGCTGCCGGCAATACCGGGAGCGTGCGGCTCGTTTCAGTGTCGTTTGTCATCGGCGCGTTCTGTTCGGGTCTCGCGGGTTTTTTTGGAATGCGGGTAGCGACCGCGGCGAACAACCGTACCACCAATGCCGCCCGGACAGGCCTGCAGAAAGCGCTCACCGTGGCGTTCTCGGGCGGCGCGGTCATGGGCATGTGCGTGGTTGGTCTTGGCGTAGTTGGCCTGTCCGTGCTTCTGGTGGTGTATACCAAGGTGTTGGCCCCGCAGGGCGTCACCGCGGAGGTGCTCACCCATCCGATTCTCCCGATTATCAACGGTTTCGCCATGGGTGCTTCTTCCATTGCGCTTTTCGCGCGTGTGGGAGGGGGGATATATACGAAAGCGGCCGATGTCGGCGCCGACCTTGTGGGCAAAGTCGAAGCGGGCATTCCTGAAGACGATCCCCGCAACCCCGCAACCATCGCTGACAACGTGGGCGACAATGTCGGTGACGTTGCCGGCATGGGCGCGGATCTGTTCGAATCATATGTCGGATCCATTGTCGGGGCAATGGTCCTGGGCGCCGCTGCGGGCTCAGTCAACATGGTGGTACTTCCGCTCGTCCTTGCGGCTGCCGGTATCGTTGTGTCGATACTTGGAACATTTTTTGTGCGCACCAAGGAAGGCGGCAATCCGCAGACCGCGCTGAATGTCGGTACGATCGGTGCTGCCGTGGTCATGGCCGTACTTACCTATCCGATCTGCAATGCGATGGTGAGCGAGAAGGCCACAGGCATTTTTCTAGCTACTGTGTGCGGGCTCATTGCCGGGACAGCCATCGGGTTTCTCACCGAGTATTATACCGCGGAAGACAAGAAGCCGGCGCACAGGATCGCCGATGCTTCGCAGACCGGCCCGGCGACCAACATTATCGCCGGTCTGGCCAATGGCATGCAGAGCACCGCGTGGCCGCTCATCGTCCTGGCCGCGGGCATCGTGGCTGCCTACACTTTTGCGGACCTGTATGGTGTGGCGATTGCAGCACTCGGCATGTTGTGTACTACCGGTATCCAGCTCGCCGTTGATGCCTACGGTCCGATTGCAGACAATGCGGGCGGATGCGCCGAGATGGCTGAGCTCGAGCCTGAAGTACGCAAGCGAACCGACAAGCTCGATGCGGTGGGCAATACGACCGCGGCAATCGGAAAAGGCTTTGCTATCGGGTCGGCCGCCTTGACCGCACTGGCCCTGTTCGCCGCGTTCATGACCACTGCCGGCATTCAGGTTATCGATGTCAGCAATCCCCGAGTCATGGCAGGCCTTCTTCTGGGCGGCATGCTTCCGTTTCTGTTCTCATCGTTTGCCATGAAAGCGGTGGGCGAGGCCGCATTTGAAATGATCGAAGAGGTGCGGCGTCAGTTCAAGGAGATTCCCGGCCTGCTCGAGGGCAAGGCGCGGGCCGACTACGCGAAATGCGTGGATATATCGACAACAGCGGCGATCAAGCGAATGGTCGTTCCCGGCCTGCTTGCGGTCCTGACCCCGGTCGCGGTGGGCTTTTTGGGAAATCCCGAGATGCTCGGTGGGCTTCTGGCGGGCGTGCTCGTTTCAGGCGTGCTCATGGCCATATTCATGGCCAACGCGGGCGGCTCCTGGGACAATGCAAAGAAGTATATCGAGGGCGGCGCACTGGGCGGCAAGGGATCCGATGCACACAAGGCGGCCGTCATCGGCGACACTGTCGGCGATCCGTTCAAGGACACGGCGGGACCGTCGCTGAATATCCTCATCAAGCTGATGAGTGTCGTGTCACTGGTCATTGCCCCGATGATCAGATAGCGGCCAAAGAAAAACAGTCTCGCGCGCACTATCCTGTCTTCCCGGCTGTCGATGCGACAGCCGGGAGGCATTTATTGTCACGGGACACGCGAGAGGAAACCGAGAAAGGAAGCGCAACGCATGATCAATGCAACACAGATTCGCAAGGGTATGGTTATCATCCACGAGGGCGAGCCCCATAAAGTGATGGAATTCCGCTTTACCATGCAGGGCAGGGGAGCCAACTCAATCCCCACCAAGCTGAGAAACATCCTTACCGGCACGCAGGCCGAAGTGCGATATCGCTCCGATGATCGCGTGGAAAAAGCATTCATCGAAGACAAGGACATGGAATACCTGTACGAGGACAGCTCCGAGTACTGGTTCATGGACCAGGAGACGTTTGAGCAGATATCTATTCCGCGGGATCAGCTCGAAGATATTGTCGGCTACCTGCTTCCCAACAGCGTGGTCAAGGTCCAGTTGTACGATGGGAAGCCTATCGGCGTGAGCGTGCCGCCGTCGGTCCAGCTCAAGGTGGAAGATACCGAGCCGGCAATCAAGGGCGCGACGGCCTCGGGCAATGTCACCAAGCCGGCGACGCTCGAAACCGGGCTGACCATACAGGTGCCCATGTTTGTTTCGCGCGGCGACACGGTCATCGTGAATACCACCACAGGCGAATATCAGGGACGGCCCGGCAGGAGCTGAGCGCCCCTGCCTGTGTCTCCGTTCCGGCACGTCCGCGTGGGTACGCGAGGACGGGCTATTCCGCGAGGTAGCGCGAGACGTCGCCTGTCGACTGCTCCACCGCCTGGTCGATTGCCTTGGCGAGGATTGTGTTGGAGAACTTCTTGTCGCGCATGCTGAACGTGTGTTTCCCGATTGACTTCCAGGTGTTCGCCGGTACGTTATTCCCCGAAACTTCACCCGAGACTTCCTTGGCCAGGACAAGCTTGCGGCCCTGAACGTCAACAAGCTGCATGTAGATCCGTACACGGGCGATGCAATATTCCTTGTACTCGTCGGCACTCACACTGATCGTGGCGCGCTGCACGATATCGAAGTTTCTGATTTCCCCGGTGAGGACGAACCGGGCCTTTTTCTCCTCCCCGGTTTTCATGATGTCATCCGCCCGCTTGCCGTGCGCCATGACTGTCATGCCCTTGAGCGATTGTCCCATCCTTTCCGCCATGAAGGAGGAGAGCACTTCGCCGATGTCCCAGCCGCCGGAATAGCTCGATGCATTGGTGAACGGCATGACCAGTACCTTGTCTTCGAGTTTGCCCGTGATCGTATAGTGGTCCTTTTTCGCCTGGGCGATCTGGTCCTTCATCTCGGCGCCGATAACATGCGGGGGGACCCAGGTTTTGAGGACGGCTATTTCCTTCTTGACAATAGCCTCCGGCCGTACCGGATCCTGGCCCAGCGCCACGGAGGTCTTGTATCCCGCGGAGAGGAACACCGATTCCTTGCGGATTATATTGCCGACCAAAACCGTCCCGTTCAGCACGCTGACATCGGTGGCGCCCCCGCTCTTCTCGACACGGACTTCGAAGGATGTGCCGCGAATCGACAGGACGGCGGTGGGCGTGTATACCTTCGTGTCGTAGCGCTTGGATATCGCCCGCGGGAGGACTTCCTTGATTACAAAGAATACCGCCCCGAAGAACACGGTCGCGTGCCTTGTGACAAAATTATGTACGGTGTCTTCGTAAAGATTCATGAGCACCTGCGAATTCGGATGGATGTACATCACGCTCCCGTCGGTCCACAGGAGCCGCGCGTGGGAGTCTTTCATCACCCGAAGAACGTCATTGTTGTACAGCTTCGCCCCTTTCTTGCACGGCACCCAGTTCTGGTGGCCGGCGCGCTGGACCTGGGCCTTGCCGACAAGTGAGTCGATAAGCACATGGGCGCCCTGGACGGCAGCCTCGGATGTGCCGCACGCGAGCAGTACTGCGAACAGCAGGCACAATTTGATGGTTCTGGCTTGTGTGGTCATGGACGGCTCCTTGAAATGCACCGTAAATTCATGATTAGTAAGATTATACAGGCGACAAGAGGGGATTTCAAGAGATATCATTTCCGGAATGCAAAAAAAAAGGCATGGTTTGCCGAAGTGTGATGCGCATCACATCAGCCAGGCGTTTTCGGAGGCTGCAGAACCCTAGCTGCGCGAAAGCCACTGACGTGCTTCGTCGATGTCGGTGAATACACCGACATCACCGCCGCGGTTGCTCGATACCTTTTTGAAGAATGGATCGAGCATTTCTTTGCGTGCAACGAGGGCTATCCGAATGCCCCTGCGCATCAGTTGCGCGGCATCGCTTCCCGCCTGAAACAGGCCCGTTGTTGCCAGGTCGGCGCGGAGATCCCGGGCATCAACCAGCGCCTTGGTACTGTCGTGAGCAGCGCAGGCATCCGCAAGAGGTGTGAAGAGATTTTTGTCCGATTGAATCATCTCCCGCGGAAACGTGCCGCTGAGCTGCACGCAAACGACACCGTCCTCGCACCGGATATTCTCGTTGTACACCGGGACCTCCTTACAGTGCCTGCATCGGCCCGCTGACATCCGGGATATGGCACCATGTCAATTATACCTGTTGCCGGCATGTCCAGCCAGTGTTTTTTCCCCATTCTGCAATAGGGACCGCCGGCCCGCGATTTTGAATCGTTGAAACCGGGAAGCTTGCCGGGGAAGGAGTGCGCTCCAAAACGGGCGCGCCGGGCTAGCTCGTGCGGCACACCAGCAGCGTGTGCCCGATGCCGAGATCGTCGATGCCGGCATCGACGATCAGGCCGGCCTGTTCGACACACCGGATCATGTCGGCCGAATGGTACATCCGGCTGTTCCCGTTTGCCATGCAGGTGAAATAGAGGGACGTGTTCACCACGCAATATGTGGCTGCATCGTAGCGCTGCCGGTCCCAGAAGGTCTCGAGGATATAGAGGCGGGCCTGATCGCTCATGGCCGCCCGGGCACGTGTCAATATACCCACGATGTCCTCTTCCCCGAAGCAGTCGAGAAGCTGGCTCATCCAGATGACATCGTAACCGGCGGGAAACGCCTGCGCATGGTCGAGCAGATTGGCAGGATGGCCCCCGGCGCGATCCCCGAATCCCTGCTCGCGGATATTCGCCAGCGCCCGTGACACCTGCTTGGGCAAGTCCATGATAGTCACGTGAACTTTGGGAGAGTGGTTCAGGCACATGAGCGCCCAGCGGCCCGTATTGCCGCCGACATCAAGCAGTTTTGCGGGGCGGGATTCGAACATAATCGGCAGGCACTGGGCAAAGCTCGCATCCGAATAGTAGTGATCGAAAGCATACCAGCTTCGCTGGGCGGCATCGGGAAGCTCGGGAAGCCCTTCGTAGATCGTGGGCCAGTCCCCGAATACCTCAAGGCCTGCGGGGCGCTGCTCGCGAAGGGCCTGTTCGAGACGTGCGATTCCATGGTAGCAGACATCATTGACAAAATCCATGTTCACGCGCGTCATAGGGTCGTTTAGAACGAAATGGCCGGTCTTGGTCATGAAAAAGCGCCCGTCCTTTTCGTACACCAGGTCGGAGACCATGCCGCTTTCCAGAAGCACCCGTACGGCATACTCAGACAGTCCTGTCTCTCGCATAATGTCGTCCCGCGCGGAGCCTTCGTGGCGGTTCCTGGCGAGGAACGCCAGGATACCCATGTCACGCAGAAGCCGCGCCGCATGGAAGACCACCGGCCCAAACGCTATCTTCTGGGCATCCGAGCGGCACTGGAGTGCTGATTTGCTGTCGGGTTCGCGTGACATGTTCTTTCCGGAGGATCCAGTTGTCGAGGACCGAGGCGCAGTCCCCGGCGGGTAGGCGCGCTCAATCAGATGAAGAAATATACATCCTCGTTGAAAGGAAAAATCGAGGTTCACCGCCGCCGCCGTAGTTCGGGTCGGCGGGGATGCTTTGCTCGCGTGCAATAGCAGGGTAGCCGGCGGCAGGATTATCGTGAGTGCAGCATGCAAGCAGTGCTGCAGCGTATGCGATGCAGCTCGAAAGCCGGCGCGTTTTTGCAGAGAACCGGGGAACAACAAACATGGGTTCTACACCATTTAATAGGAGAGGACCATGCGTTGTTACCGGTGTGAGGTTCCAAAAGCAAATCAACCCAGGACGGTCCTTTGAATGGCATATGCATCTCCAGGGGACAAGATGGGGCATCGCAAGGTAAGAATATTGTTCTGTGCTTTGCCGTGGGTCTTTGCAGCATCGCAAGTTTCCGTACCGAATCATAGATGGCCAGTGTGGCATTGATTTCACGCTCAAAAGCGGATTGCACGGCATGCTTGCCACGGACGGTCCGGACAGCTATATTTTCTTAAACCATCCGGCCTTGTCAGGGGAGCGCGAGGCCAACGAGGGGCACAGGACAATGCGCCCCGCGAGAATCCGCGAACGAGAAGGCCCACGGGAGCCAGGGGGCGGTTTTCCGGCCGCTTCGCTCGCATTGTCGGCACAATCGCCGAGAACAACTTCAGCACAAGGCAGGTACCTATGAAGATGCATGCTGCCGTCTTGCACGGCGCCCGTGACATGCGGTACGAGGAAGTTGACAAACCATCGCCCGGCCGCGGCGAGGTCCTGGTGAAGGTGGAGTCGGTTGGGCTCTGCGGAACCGACCTAGAGATGTACAACGGCACCATGCCCTATTTCGTCCTCGGGATGGCATCATTTCCCATTATCCTGGGCCATGAATGGGCCGGCGTGATAGAAGCTGTCGGCGATTCGGTAAAAAACAAGAAATCCGGCGACCGGGTAGTGGGCGATGTCAGCAACGGGTGCGGTATCTGCGAATACTGTATGCGGGGCCTGTACAATCTGTGCATCGACCGCCAGGAAGTGGGGTTGACTAATGGAAAGAATGGGGCGTATGCCCAGTACGTGGCTGTTCCCGAGCAATATACGTACATTCTTCCGGAGGAGGTCCCGTTCGATGTCGGGGCCATGACCGAATCGACCGCGACGGTCGTAAAATCGATCCACAAATGTCCCGTGAAGCTCGGCGATCGCGTCCTGGTGCAGGGCGACGGGCCCATCGGCCTCTTGGCCATGCAGGCGGCCGTGGCCGCGGGAAGTTCGTATACCTTTCTCAGCGGCACGGTGGACATGAAACTGGAAATCGGCGCCAAGCTCGGCGCATCACGCGTGGTCAATATCCGCAAGGAAGACCTCGCGGAGGTTATCGGCAAGGAAACGGACGGCGAAGGAGTGGACAACGTGATCGAGGCATCGGGCAATCCTGAGGCATATCGCCGGGCGGTGGAACTCGTGAAACAGGGCGGGTGGGTGAATGCCATCGGCCTGTACGAGAAAAATGTTGACAATCTCAATATCGGCGGGATGGTTGCCCGTGACGTATCGGTTATCGGAAGCATTGCGAGTCCCAACGCCTATCGCGAAACCATTCGTCTGTTTCGGGCAGGCAAAATCAACCCGCGGCCGCTTATATCGCACACGCTGCCCCTCAAGGAGATAGACGAGGGCATGCGCATACTCGGCGAAGAAACTGAAACCCGGCTGAAAATCGTAATGAAACCCTGGTCGTAAAACGGGAGACAGGTATGGCCAACTATTCAGTCAGCCTGGTGCTTGATGCCAAGGCGGAGCTCGGTGAAGGTGTGTGCTGGGACTGGCGTTCGCAGGTGCTGTACTGGGTTGATATCAATCGCTACGAGCTTCATGTATTCGATCCGGAAACAAACAGCGACCGTAGTATCAACGTTGGCGAGTATATCGGCACGGTCGCTCCGCGTGCCGGCGGGGGGCTCGTCCTGGGGCTTCAACACAGGATCGTTTCCTGTGATTTGGACACCGGCGAGATGGTCACGTTGTGCTCTCTCGAAGCCGACCGGGAGAACAATCGAATCAACGACGGGAAATGCGGACCGGACGGAAGGTTCTGGGTGGGCACGATGGATCTCGACTGCCAGGAGGGCGCCGGCGGGTTTTATTGTGTCGATACGGACTACACCATGAGGACCATACTGCGATCGGTGGGTATTTCGAACGGGTTGTGCTGGCGCTCCGATCATTCCATCCTGTACTATATCGATCTGCTCACGCGCAAGATTGATGCGTTCGACTTTGATGCGGGCGCGGGAACGTGCGCCAACCGCCGTCCGGTTGTCGATTTCGGGGACAATCCCGGCTCTCCCGACGGGATGAATATCGATGCAGAGGACAAGCTGTGGGTCGCATCGTTTGGCGGCGGATGTGTCATGCGCTGGGATCCTGATACCGGCGAGCTCATGCAGACCATCGAGCTGCCTGTCACCAATGTGACCAACTGCGCGTTTGGCGGTCGGGAGCTCGACCGTTTATATATCAGTACGGCGCGGGTATTGCGTACGGAGGAGGATCTTGCGAAAGAGCCGCTGGCCGGAGGGCTGTTTGTTGCGGAACCCGGGGTCCGCGGTGTACGGGCCTTCGAGTACGGCGGGTAGTTGCAGGGCGGGCGCAAAGAACGCGCGGGCTCCATCCACCCGCGTCAAGGAGAAAACACATGAGCGAATATAAAGACAAGCTTGCCGGGGTTTTCCCCCCGCTTACCACACCGTTCGCGCAACAGCAAGTCGCGTATGACAAGCTGGCTGAAAACATCCGCAGGTACAACGACACCGGCCTTCGCGGGTATATGCCGCTGGGCAGCAACGGCGAGTTTCGAAGCTTGACTGATGAGGAGGCGATCGGGGTGGTAGAGACAGTCGCCCGCACCCGCGCATCAGGTAAGACGCTTATCGCCGGCGCCGGGCGGGAATCCGCATCGGCAACCGTGGAATTCATTAAGAAGATCGCGGATATCGGCGTGGATTTCGCGAGTGTTCTCACGCCCCACTATTTTGCCGGCAGGATGACCGATGATGCGCTCATACGCTACTACGCCGCTGTGGCGGACCGGTCCCCGGTTCCAATCATGCTGTACAACGCACCGAAATTCTGCGCCGGCGTGTGCGTTTCGCCCAAGGTCATCGAAACGCTGGCGCCTCACCCGATGATTGCCGGTATGAAAGACACATCAAAGGAAGAGATCGCGGGCTATGTCAATGCTGTGCCGGACGGGGTTGATTTCTGGGTGCTCGCCGGCACGATAAACAAGTTCAGTGCGGGCCTTCGCGCGGGCGCGATTGGCGGCGTGCTTTCGATGGCCGACTACCTGCCCGGGATATGCTGTGAATTGCATGCCCTCCATCTGGCAGGGAAGGATGCCGAGGCGCACGGCCTGGATGAACGCGCGCGGGCCCTGAGCAAGAATGCGGCCGGCAGCCTGGGCGTTGCCGGTGTCAAGGCCGCCATGGACCTACTGGGGTACTACGGCGGAGAACCAAGAGTCCCGCTTATGCCGGTAACCGGCGAGGAACGAACCAGGCTTGCATCCGTGCTCGAGAAAGAGGGCCTGCTGTGAAGACGGTCCTTTTGAATCAGCCTGTCAGCGGGAAGGCCCTTTGCATCTTCGAAGGGAAAGCGACGGTTGTCACCGCACCCGATCCCTCACGGGACACGGTTGCCGGGCTTCTCAAAGAGGCGGACGGCATGGTCCTGCGCACGATGACGTATATCGATGCCGCGATGATAGCTTCGGCCCCCGGGCTCAAAGTGATCAGCCGCACCGGTATCGGGGTGGACAACGTGGACGTGGCCGCGGCGACCCGGCATGGCGTGATGGTGTGCAATGTGCGCGGTGTAAACGTGACTTCCGTCGCTGAGCACACCGTGTCGCTTGTCCTTGCCGTGGCCAAGGCACTTCCGTTTCTCGACTCAAATGTCCGGCAAGGAAACTGGTCCTGTCGCAACGAGCATCGTCCGGTGGAGTTGAAGGGAAAGCAGCTCGGATTGGTCGGCATGGGAAGAATCGGATCACGGGTTGCGGAGATCCTGGGGCGGGCGTTCGGCATGCGGGTGCTTGCCTACGATCCCTACGTAACCGAAGATCAATTTCCAGCTGTCGAGTTCTGCGGGCTTGATGCGTTAATGTCCCGCGCCGATGTGGTCAGCGTGCATTTGCCGTCAAGCGCGGAAACACGACAACTGCTGAATGCGGATCTGCTTGCCCGCATGAAGCCGAGTGCGTTTATTGTCAATACCGCTCGCGGGCAGGTGATCGACCAGGAGGCGCTTGCCGAGGCGCTGGCTGAGCATAGAATTGCCGGTGCCGGACTTGATGTTTTCGAAGAGGAACCGTTTCCCGCTGACAGCCGTCTGGCATCTCTTTCCAATGTTATTCTTACCCCCCACGCAGCCGCCCTTACCGAGGAGTGCGTGACCGAGACAGCGGTCCGCGCGTGCCGGTCGGTGCTTGATGTCCTCGAGGGACGGGAGCCGGAAAGCGTGGTCAACCGGGATGCGCTTCGCGAGGGAACGCATGGCGCGCGGTGATTGCGTTCTTGCGGTGGATGCCGGTACGTCTTCCCTGAAGGCCGCGGTAGTTGATGCCGATCTCACCATTGTTGCGCGCGCGCAAAGCGCCTATTCATACTCGCTGAGCGGCGACAGGGGGGTGGAGATTGATCCGGAGAAGATCTGGCAGGCCCTGGTCGCGGTGTCTCGGCGCCTTTCCCGATATCGTGATCGAATCGGGACTGTGGCGGCGTGTACATTCTGCCCTGCCCTGACACTCATGGATGCCGAGGGCAGGGCGTTGCGCAATTCCATTATTCACCTTGACCGGCGCACGCATACTCAGGCCCGCCGCGCCCTGCGTCAGGTTGGGGAAAAGCGTTTTCTTTCTATTACCGGAAACCTTCCGTTTCCCGGGGGCATATCGCTCACCAGCCTCCTGTGGATACAGGAACATGAGCCCGCGCTGCTCAAAGCAGCTTCGCAGATAGGCCACATGAATACGTTTCTCTTGAAGCGGCTGGTCAATCGCTGGGTGACCGATCCGACGAACGCATCTATGACCGGTCTGTATGAAACAGTGACGGCGGGCGGCTGGCATGAGGGGCTGGCCCGGGAATTCCGTATCGACAGGGGCAAGCTTCCGCTGGTCAGGCATTGCGCGGCGAGCGCGGGCAAACTGCGCGCCGCGGCGGCGCGCGCGCTGAACCTGAAGCCGGGCATTCGGGTGGTGGTCGGCGGGGGTGATACCGCCTGCGCGGCGTACGGCGCGGGCGACGGCGAGGCGGGGGAGGTTCTCAACATCGCGGGGAGCAGCGAGCTCTTGACTGTCACCATGGACAAGCCGTTGCCCAGCAGAAGGTACAACCTGCGCATGCATGTCATACCCGGTCGATGGATTGCATTTGTGATAACCGTGTCCGGCATCGCGCTGGAGTGGTTCAGGAACGAGTTCTGCCGGGAGATAGACAAAGCCTGGTTTTACCGTGAGTATCTGCCGTCGGTTCTGGCCATGCAAAAGGGCGGCGAAACATACACGCCGCATCTGTGCGGCGATCGGTA